>NZ_LKEK01000052.1:0-81882 GCF_001466905.1 Pseudomonas sp. ICMP 3272 | reverse complement strand
TGTGAGAGTAGGTCATCGTCAAGATTAAATTCCAGAAACCCTCATCGCTTACGCGTTGAGGGTTTTTGTTTGTCTGGGGTTCCACAAACCTCTGCATTCTCCTGAACTCATAATCCCACCTCTCCGGCAGTCATTCAGACGAACATGCTTATGGCAATCCAGCGCGCTTGCCCTTATGGTTCGGCATCAGGTTCTACGCACCGGTCAAGGAAGCAAGCATGTCCGTTACAACCTCTCTGAGTGCAGGTTTCATGGTGGTCCAAGGCAACCGCCCGGATGAGCTGCGCAGCCTGGTTGTGTCGTGGATGCGACGTTATCCATTGGCCCCCCTGGAAAACGAGATTGCTCTGGTGCAGAGCAACGGCATTGCGCAGTGGTTGAAACTGGCCTTGGCCGAGGACGCTCAGGATGAAGATAGCGGCGGCTGTGGCATTGCCGCAGCCATAGACGTCCAATTGCCCGGTAGCTTCATGTGGACGCTGTACCGCATGGTTCTCGGAAGCGATGAAATCCCCTCGACTTCCTTGCTCGACAAGACCCCGCTGACCTGGCGCTTGATGCGCTTGCTCCCTGAACTCATCAATCAGCCGCACTTTGAGCCCCTGCAGCGTTTCCTGACCGACGACACTGATCTACGCAAGCGCTATCAATTGTCCGAGCGCCTGTCAGATCTGTTCGACCAATATCAGGTTTACCGCGCCGACTGGCTGGAAGACTGGGCCGCTGGCCGCCATCAATTGCGCGACGTACGAGGTCAGTCCAGACCATTGTCAGCTGCCAATTGCTGGCAGGCCGAACTGTGGCGTGCGTTGCTGGACGACGTCGGGGCTGAAGGGATGTCGCAGAGCCGCGCGGGCGTGCATCAGCGTTTCATCGAGCGCATCGGCACCATGACCGAAGCGCCGCCGGGCTTGCCGGCACGGGTCATCGTTTTTGGCATTTCGTCGTTGCCCGCACAAGCGCTTGAGGCGTTGGCGGGTCTGGCGAAGTTCAGCCAGGTTCTGCTCTGCGTTCACAACCCGTGTCGCCATCATTGGGCTGATATCGTTGCTGACAAAGACCTGCTGCGTCACCAGTACAAACGCCAGGCGCGCAAGACCGGAATGCCGATGGTCCTCGACCCGCAAGCGCTGCATCAGCATGCTCATCCGCTGCTCGCTGCCTGGGGCAAGCAGGGGCGCGATTACATCAATTTGCTGGACAGCCATGATGATCCGCGCAGCTACCGCTCTTCGTTCAAGGACGAGCGGATTGATCTGTTCAGTGAAGTCGAGCCCACCAATCTGCTGAACCAGTTGCAGGATGATATTCTCGAGCTGCGCCCGCTGGATGAAACCCGTGAGCTCTGGCCGGCAGTCGATCCGCTGGAAGATCGCTCGGTCCGTTTCCATGTTGCGCACAGTGCGCAGCGCGAAGTGGAAGTGC
This sequence comes from Pseudomonas sp. ICMP 3272, assembly GCF_001466905.1. Taxonomy (NCBI): domain Bacteria; kingdom Pseudomonadati; phylum Pseudomonadota; class Gammaproteobacteria; order Pseudomonadales; family Pseudomonadaceae; genus Pseudomonas; species Pseudomonas sp. ICMP 3272. The sequence continues at coordinate 80,457 of NZ_LKEK01000052.1, read as the reverse complement.
TGCACGACCAGCTATTGGCACGGTTCAGCAAAGACCCTGGTCTGCGCCCGCGTGATGTGATTGTCATGGTCCCGGATATCGACAGCTACGCCCCGCACATACGAGCGGTATTCGGGCAAATCGAACGCGAAGATCGTCGCTTCATTCCCTTTACGCTGGCCGACCAGGGGCAACGTGGCCGCGAACCCTTGCTGATTGCCGTTGAACACCTCCTAAAACTCCCGGACAGTCGCTTTCCGGTCAGCGAAATCCTTGACCTGCTCGACGTTCCCGCCTTGCGCGCGCGCTTCAGGATTCAGGAGCGCGATCTGCCAACGCTGCACCGCTGGATAGAGGGTGCCGGCATTCGCTGGGGTCTTAACGCACAGCAGCGTGCAGGTCTGGGTTTGCCGGATGCGCTGGAGCAGAACAGCTGGCATTTCGGCCTGCGTCGCATGCTGCTGGGTTACGCCGTGGGAGCAGGTGCGGCTTACGACGGCATCGAGCCGTACGATGAGATTGGCGGGCTTGATGCCGCATTGATCGGCCCACTGGTAGCGCTGATTGACGCGCTTCAGGTGGCTCATACGGAATTATCGACACCCGCAACTCCGTACGCCTGGGGAACGCGTCTGCAATCGCTGTTGCAGTTGTTCTTCCTCGCCGACAGCGAACACGATGACTACCTGCTCGCTCAACTTGAAACACTGCGCGAAAGCTGGCTGGAAACCTGTGACGCGGTAGGGCTGACCGATGAGCTGCCGTTGACCGTTGTGCGTGAGGCCTGGCTGGACGGGCTTGATCAGGGGCGTCTGTCGCAACGCTTTCTGGCAGGCTCGGTCAACTTCTGCACGCTGATGCCCATGCGTGCCATTCCGTTCAAAGTGGTCTGCCTGCTGGGCATGAATGACGGCGATTACCCGCGCGCGCAACCGCCGCTGGATTTCGACCTGATGGGCAGCGATTACCGCCCCGGCGACCGTTCCCGGCGTGAAGACGATCGCTACCTGTTGCTGGAAGCGCTGTTATCGGCCAGAGACCAGCTCTATATCAGCTGGGTTGGCCACAGCATTCGGGACAACAGCGAGCGTCCTGCATCGGTGCTGATTGGCCAATTGCGCGATCACTTGGCCAGTGGCTGGAAGCTGGCTGGCGAGACCGACCCGGACGGCAAGCAGGACGATGGTGAGCGTTTGCTGAACGCGCTGACTGTGGATCACCCTCTGCAGCCTTTCAGTGCCAATTACTTCCATGCAGGCACGGGGTATTTCAGCTTCGCCCGCGAGTGGCGCCTGCTGCATGAAACCGACCTTCAGGTGCCCGTACCTCAAGCGCTTTCCCCCCATGAGCAGGAAGAACCGCTGTCCATTGCACAGTTACAGGACTTTCTGAGAAACCCGGTGAAGCATTTCTTCAGCCAGCGCCTGAAGATCTATTTCGAAGTCGCCGAAGCGCCGCTCGCCGATGAGGAACCGTTTGTGCTCGATGCGCTTGAGCGTTACGGCCTCAGTGAAAGCCTGCTCAGCACAGCGATGGCTTCCCCTGACGATATGGATGTCGCCCTGAAAGCCCAGGCACTGAAACTTCAAGCCAGTGGCCTGCTGCCGCTCGCGGGATTTGGCACCTTGATGCAGGACGAACTGATCGAGCCGTTGCCAGACGTTCTCAAGCGTTACCACGATCTGTTGACCCTCTGGCCCGAAACGTTGAGCAGCGCATTACCGATCAGCTTCAGCCATGGCAGTGTGAGTATCGATGGCTGGCTTGGCGGACTGCACCGTAACGCTGGTGGTGAGCTGTTGCTGGTCACGGCGATTCCCAACAGCATCGGCTCGAAAAAGACGCGCAAATGGCACCGGCTGATTCGGCCGTGGGTCAATCACCTGGTGGCCTGCGCCTGCGAGCTGCCTTTGCACACGGCACTGGTGGCCAGTGACGAAACCCTCATGCTCGATCCGTTGGACAAGGACGCGGCCATAACCACCCTGAATCACTTGCTGATGGCCTGGCTGCGTGGCATGCAAGAGCCTTTGCCAGTCGCCGTCAAAACTGCATTTGTCTGGCTGGGCCAGCCCGCCGACAAAGCCGAAGCGGCAGCCCGTAAAGCCTACGAGGGTGACGGGCAGACCACTGATGGCGAGCGCCGCGAAAGCACCGCGCTGGCCCGACAGTTTCCGGACTTTGACGCGCTGGTCGACAGTGAAGAGTTTGCAGGCTGGTGCGAGACGCTCTACAAACCGGTTTACGATGCACCCTGGCAGTCGCTGTCTGGCGGGGAGGGGGGCGCATGAACGAACAATCCCTTCCTCTGGCGCTGCGTTTTCCGCTGCGCGGCAGTCAACTGATCGAGGCCAGCGCCGGGACCGGCAAGACCTTCACCATCTCCGCCCTGTACTTGCGTCTGGTGCTTGGCCACGGCACCGAACAGTCAGGCTTTGGTCGTGAATTGCTGCCGCCGCAGGTCCTTGTGGTGACCTTCACCGACGCCGCTACCAAGGAGCTGCGTGACAGGATTCGTACCCGGCTGGCGGAAGCAGCACGGTTCTTTCGTGACGAGATTGCCGCAACTGACGGTTTGATTGCCGAGCTGCGCGAGCAGTTCGAGGCCGAGCAGTGGCCGGCCTGTGCCAGCCGTCTGGACATCGCCGCACAGTGGATGGACGAAGCCGCCGTCTCGACGATCCACAGCTGGTGCCAGCGCATGTTGCGCGAGCACGCATTCGACAGCGGCAGCCTGTTCACCCAGACCCTGGAAACCGACCACAGCGATTTGCTCGGTGAAGTGCTGCGCGACTACTGGCGCCGCTTCTGCTACCCCATGAGCGGCGACGCGTTGACCTGGGTGCGGGAAAATCTGAGCGGTCCGGCGGCGTTGTTGCCGCGTGTGCGAGGTTTGTTTGGTCGTGATCGCAGCCCGCTCACTCAAGAGCCCGCCGAACTGATCGAGGCGTCATTGCAGGAGCGCCGAGCAGCGCTCGCTGCCCTGAAAGCGCCTTGGGCCGCCTGGGCTGAAGAGCTGTATGCGCTCTGTCAGGACGCCGTAGCCCGCAAAGTGGTCGATGGCCGCAAGATGCAGGAGCGCTACTTCAAGCCCTGGTTTGAAAAGCTTGCCGCATGGGCCGCTGACGACACACAGGAAACGCTGGACCTAGGAACCGGTTTCACTCGCCTGACCCCGGAAGGTGTTGCCGAAGCCTGGAAAAGTGATCCGCCTTCACATCCTGCTTTCGAGGCCATGGCACAGCTGAAAGCTGCGCTGGACAGCCTGCCCAAGCCGGATGCCGCGGTGTTGCAGCATGCGGCGCAGTGGGTAAGCGCCCGCTTTGAAGAAGAGAAGCGGCGTCGCGCCGAGATGGGGTTTGACGACATGTTGCTCAGGCTCGATGCCGCCCTGCACAGCGCTGGCGGCGAACGTCTGGCCACCCTGATACGTGAGCAGTTTCCAGTAGCGTTGATCGATGAGTTTCAGGACACCGACCCGGTGCAGTACCGGATCTTCGACAGCATCTATCGCCTTGAAGGTAACGACGAGCAGACCGGGCTGTTCCTGATCGGCGACCCCAAGCAGGCGATCTATGCGTTTCGCGGTGCCGATATCTATACGTACCTGCGCGCCCGGCAGGCCACCGATGGCCGTTGGCACACGCTGGACACCAACTACCGCTCCAGCCATGCAATGGTCGCGTCGGTCAACCATGTCTTCACGCGCGCAGAGCAACGTACACAAGGTCGCGGAGCGTTCCTGTTTCGTGATGATCAAGGCAATCAGGTACCGTTCTCCGATGCGCTGGCCCAGGGTCGCAAAGAGATCCTGGAAGTCGACGGCGCGCCACTGACTGCACTGATGGTCTGGCATCTGGAAAGCGAACAGCCGGTGTCCGGGGTTATTTATCGCCAACAGTTGGCGGCCAGTTGCGCCAGCGAGATCGTGCGCCTGCTCAACGCCGGTCAACAGGGCCGTGCCGGTTTCGCCATGCTTGATAAACCGCTGCGCGGGCTGCGTCCGGCCGACATTGCGATTCTGGTCCGAGATGGCAAGGAAGCGCAGGCGGTGCGTCAGCAACTCACCGCGCGTGGCGTGCGCAGCGTTTATCTGTCGGACAAGGATTCAGTGTTCGCCGCTCAGGAAGCCCACGACCTGCTGTCCTGGCTCAAAGCCTGTGCCGAGCCCGATTCCGAACGTACGCTGCGTGCCGCGCTGGCGTGTATCACGCTGGACCTGCCGCTGGCCGAGCTGGAGCGTCTGAATCAGGACGAACTGGCGTGGGAACGGCGCGTCATGCAGTTCCGTGGCTATCGTGCCGTGTGGCGCAGTCAGGGCGTCCTGCCAATGCTGCGCCGCCTGCTGCACGACTTCGCCCTGCCGCAGACGTTGATGACGCGCACCGACGGTGAGCGAGTACTGACCAACCTGTTGCACTTGTCTGAACTGCTGCAGCAGGCCGCCGCCGAACTGGACGGTGAACAGGCGCTGATTCGGCATCTGGGCGACCACCTGGCGCTGTCCGGTCAGGCTGGCGAAGAACAGATCCTGCGCTTGGAAAGCGACGAGCAACTGGTCAAGGTGGTGACCATCCACAAGTCCAAGGGCCTGCAATATCCGCTGGTGTTCCTGCCATTCATTTGCTCCTCGAAACCCGTGGACGGCAGTCGCCTGCCACTGCAGTTTCATGACGCCGACGGCAAATCGCAGATCAGCCTGCAGCCCACCGAAGCGCTGATTCAGCAAGCCGATGACGAACGTCTGGCCGAAGACCTGCGCTTGCTCTACGTGGCGCTGACCCGTTCCGAACACGCTTGCTGGCTGGGCGTTGCCGACCTCAAACGCGGCAATGCCAGCAATTCGATGCTGCACCGTTCTGCGTTGGGTTATTTGCTGGGTGGCGGTTTAGCGCTGGCCGAACCGGCAGAGCTGAAAGTCTGGCTGCGTGATCTCGCGCAAGGCTGCGATGCGATTGCCTTGCAGCCTGTTCCCGAGCCCACTGACGAACGCTTCAGCGCGCCGCGCAACGAAGCCGCGCTGGTCAAGCTGCTGGTACCCAAACGTCGCGCTGCCGAGAACTGGTGGATCGCCTCCTACAGCGCCCTGCGTATCGGCGACACTGTAACTGCCGGTGCCGATGAATCGCCTGACAGCCCGCAGGCACAGAAGCTGTTCGACGACGAGCGCCTGGACCCTGAAGCTCCGCGTGACATTTTGACCAGTGGCGGCGATATCCACCGCTTTCCGCGTGGCCCCAACCCCGGCACCTTTCTGCACGGGCTGCTCGAGTGGGCAGGCAACGAAGGTTTTGCGGTGACCGCGCACGCGCCGGACAAACTGCAGGACGCCGTTGCCCGGCGCTGCAATCGGCGCGGTTGGGCGGGCTGGATCAATACCCTGAGCGATTGGCTGCAGCACATGCTGAACATGCCGTTGCGTCTGTCGCCGGATGCCACACCGGTCGCGCTGGGTGAGCTGGACCAGCCCAATCAGTACCGCATAGAGATGGAATTCTGGTTCGCCAGCAACAACGTCAATGTGGCGCAAATGGACGCTCTTGTGCGCCGCTTCACCCACAACAACGCGCCGCGGGCGGCGACCGAAACGGTCTCGCTCAACGGCATGTTCAAAGGCTTTATCGACCTGACGTTCGAACACGAAGGCCGTTATTACGTGGCTGACTACAAGTCCAACTGGCTGGGCACCGACGACACTGCATACACCGAACTGGCGATGGAAGCGGCCATTCTCGACAAACGTTATGACTTGCAATACGTCCTGTACTTGCTGGCGTTGCATCGTCAGCTCAAGGCACGGATGGCCGACTATGATTACGACCAGCACATGGGCGGCGCGCTGTACCTGTTCCTGCGCGGCAGCCGCTCCGCCTCTCAAGGTGCGTATTTCGTCCGTCCGCCACGCGAACTTATCGAGAGCCTGGACCTTTTGTTTCAGGGTAAACCGTTAGCGCATGACCAGCCGGGAGCATTGGCATGAGCCGCTCGTTTGACGATCTGTTGCCCACCGCGCTGGACGACATCAGCCTCGCTGAATTGAGCCCGCTGACGCGCGTCGGCGATCTGTTGATCCTGCTGGAGCGCTGGGTCGAGCGCGGCTGGTTGCGTGCGCTGGACAAAGCATTTGTCGCGTTTCTCAGCGACCTCGATCCGCAGGCCGATCCGCTGGTGCTGGTCGCTGCGGCGTTGACCAGTCATCAACTCGGCCACGGCCATGTCTGCCTTGATCTGTACGAAACCCTGAAAGAACCGGATTTCGCCCTGTCATTGCCACCTGAGGGCGATCAGCAAGGCGGGACAATGCTGCTGCCCTCACAACTGTTGGCCGCGCTGGATGGCGCCGCGTGGTGCCAGGCGCTTGCAGACAGCATGCTGGTTGCCGAGGTGGGCGATTCAAGTGTCGAGGCGCTGCAAAAACCATTGGTGCTTGCCGAGCGACGTTTATACCTGCGCCGCTACTGGACCTATGAACGGCGTATCGCCGCAGCCTTGCGTCAGCGCCTGGCGCAGAGCGAAGCGCCACCGGAGGATCTCCCGCAGCGCCTGAATGCCCTGTTCGGGCCTGCGAACTCAGCACCTCAAGCCATTATCGACTGGCAGAAACTTGCCTGCGCGCTGGCGACCCGCAAGGGCTTCAGCATCATTACCGGCGGCCCCGGCACCGGCAAGACCACCACCGTGGTGCGCTTGCTGGCGTTATTGCAGGCCCCTGCGGTGCAGAGTGGTCAGCCGTTGCGCATCCGTCTGGCGGCACCTACCGGCAAGGCGGCGGCCCGGCTGACCGAGTCCATCAGCCAGCAGGTGCAGAGCCTGGACGTCAGCGACGACGTGCGCCAGAAAATTCCCAGCGAAGTCACCACCGTCCACCGCCTGCTTGGCAGTCGCCCCGGTACCCGGCACTTCCGCCATCACGCAGGCAACTTACTGCCACTGGACGTGCTGGTGGTTGATGAAGCATCCATGATCGACCTGGAAATGATGGCCAATCTGCTCGACGCATTACCGCCGCATGCGCGCATGGTGCTGCTCGGCGACAAGGACCAGTTGGCCTCCGTTGAGGCGGGTGCCGTTCTGGGCGATTTGTGTCGCGACGCTGAAGAAGGCTTTTACAGTGCTGAAACTCAGGCCTGGCTTGAAGCCGTCAGCGGCGAAGACCTCAGCAAAGGCGCCTTGCGCCAAGGCGATGCGCAGCAGCACCCGTTGGCACAACAAGTGGTGATGCTGCGCCACTCGCGTCGTTTTGGCCAAGGCAGCGGTATCGGCCAGCTGGCCCGACTGGTCAACCAGCAGCAGGACCAACAGGCCCGCGCGCTGCTTGCGGCTGGCAGTCACGACGACCTGTTCGCCCTGGCCCTCAAGGGCGAGCAGGACCTCAAGTTCGAACGCCTGGTCCTCGACGGGCTTGGCAGAGGCGAGCAAGGCCCGCAGGGTTATCGCCATTACCTGAACGTACTCGCCGCCGGGCGTCCCGCCGATGATTCGGCTCTCGACGACCAGTGCTGGACGCGATGGGCGCGCTTGGTACTCAGCGCCTTCGACGCCTTTCAATTGCTGTGCGCTGTGCGCAAAGGCCCGTGGGGCGTGGAGGGCCTGAACCAGCGCATCACTCACGCGCTGTTCAACGCGAAGCTGATCGAAAGCGAACAGCAATGGTACGAAGGCCGTCCGGTGCTTATGACCCATAACGACTACGGCCTGGGCTTGATGAACGGCGACATCGGCATCACCTTGCGCCTGCCCGAGCGCGACGGCGACGGCAAGCAAGTGCTACGTGTCGCGTTCCCGCGCAACGACGGCAGCGATGGCGTGCGCTTCGTCCTGCCCAGCCGTCTCAACGAGGTAGAAACCGTGTACGCCATGACCGTACACAAATCCCAGGGCTCGGAATTCGCCCACACCGCCCTGATCCTGCCCGAAGCGCTCAACCCGGTACTGACTAAAGAACTCATCTACACCGGCATCACCCGCGCCAAACACTGGTTCAGCCTGATCGAACCCCGCCAGGGCATCTTCGAAGAAGCCCTGCGCCGCAAGGTCAAACGCCTGAGTGGGCTGATGTTGGGGCTTTGATTGCGTTCAGGCTCTGAGCCTGATCTTTACTGAGCAGCGTAGATCCGAAGTAGACCGTCATGGGCCACAATCCATATGCCTGGCGACTAGGCTAGAGTTCCGTTGAACAAGGCAAAGGTATAAGGACATGACCGCGGATAAAGCTTGCGCTGTGGTGGTAAGAGGCCGTGGAACGTTGGAAATCCTGGCGTTTGAGCACCCGTTGGCAGGCCTGCAGCTGGTAAAAGGCAGTGTGGAGCCAGGCGAATCTACCGAAATGGCTGCTGTACGAGAACTCATGGAAGAGGCCGGTATTCAGGCGACAGTCAGGCGACATTTGGGTGAGTGGCGTTCCCCTGTAACCGGGCACACCTGGGCATTTCACGAGTGCCTCGTGGCCCAGGACCTGCCCGATAACTGGGTGCATTTTGCAGAAGATGATGGCGGGCATGAATTCAGGTTTTTTTGGCACCCGCTGATGTCTGATCCGTCCGAAAGATGGCACCAGATGTTCAAGGAAGCTTTGAAATTTCTAAGGATTACCCTTGCTGAAGCCTGAGCGTACGTTCAACCCTTCTTGATTAAGTTAGCCAGCACCCTCTGATGCAATAGCAACTGTCCAATTCTGCTCGCCCGCTTTGTCGATCGTCATTGGTCGTAATCCACATACCGCGCCATAAGGTTAGGGCGGCTAAACGTATCGATCGCATAAACCCGCTGCCACATGGCATCGACCTCGGCCTTGAACGTGGCGTCATCCATGTCGATCCAGTAGCGAGGGTCGCGGCCGCGCTGCTGATCGTAGCTGGCAGTGACCGGATCCAGGTGCCGGTACGGTTCAAACAACGGGATGTCCGGAATCGGGCCGCTGGTGTCCATGTAGTTTTGCAGGAAGTCCCAGAGTGCGCAGGGGCGTTGCTGGAAATCGTCAGGGCTGAGCAGTGCGTGGAAGTTGATGGACTGCTCTTCGTAGCGATGCTGGAGCATCAGACCGTGATAGCAGCCATGACGATCATGCGTGGTAGTCATGTAGGCATCGAACTCGTAGAACGGCGCGATGAACTCGTCGATCACCCCTTCTTTTCGATGTCGTTTGTAGCCGAAGATCGTGACCAGCCCCGTTCTGCGATTGAGCTCCCAGAGTGGGCCTTTTGGCGGACGGAACCAGATGCGGGGAAAGTGATTGATGACGATATGGCCGACGACCCAAAAGACCAACCAAGGTCCCATAAGAATCGGAAATGTTTCGATGATATTATTAAAGTACAGGGTGATGGCTGAATCAGTCGGCTTATTGATACCCAAGAAGCTTACGAGCAGGAACATGGGAAATAAAATAATGAAAGACCATTTTCCACCCTGTTGCATGAATATCCATAATTGCGTTTTTAACGGGAGCTGAGCAAAGCGGAATCGCTCTTGATCATACTTTTGATGCAAGTCAACTGATTCAAAGATAGCCGGTGCATAAGTATTTTCAGCTTTCTGTTGTATCGCTTTTATCTGGTCTTTTTGCCAAAATCTCATGCTCTCAGGTGTGAAGTTTTTCATGAGTTCAATAGGCACTGCCTCCTGAGTTGAGGACCAAGGCAGGCGTATGGCACCAGACAAGATAGTACGGGGCTTAAGTGCACATGATTGCCGTAAGATGTTGTCTGGATTGTATGAGTGGGAGCCGTAATAAAGCCTATGAATTGATTTAGTCATTAGGCTCAGCCTTGTAAGTTATTTCATCTGCCCAAAATGGTTTGTTAACCTTATTGAAGTCTGGTTTGGTCCATGCCTCGCTAAACTGGGTTTCGTCCTTTATCGGCGGAGCCGGGAAATATCGATTTTCCGCACCACGTGTCAGAGTGAACTGTGCCCGTACTGCCCACTCGAAATGATGGGTCGTATTGGCAGTTGATAAAGCCGTATTTGCTGGTGTGGAGAAAAAAAGCTCCAGAGCTTCAGGATAAAGGCGCTGGGCTTTAGGCAATTCTGGTCTGAGAGCATTTTCCGTATTTGTCTGATAGGGCATCCCATCATTGCTCGAAACGTCGGTAACATGCTTCAGCCTACATTCGGCTTGGATATTGAGGCCGTCCAGCTTGTCAATCAAACCCGGTAAACGACTCTCTAAGCGAATAATCGTGTCTGAACTTCTTATCGCATGAGGTATTTCTACGTGAAAATCAAATGCTGCTCGCGGATCAAAGTTCGGGTTTTTGCTGATGTTGATATTGATGCCGGCAAGCAAATTTACAAGTCGATAGAATGCTTCCAGCGGGTCGTTTAAATAGTGGTTCGTCTGATTGCTTTGCCCGAATGGGCCATTTGCCAGCCAGGATTCCATTGGTGTTGCACTTAGTAAGGCGACTATCCCTATACCTGTACCGATCAGCAGTAACGCGATCCAGCTCAGAACATTTAGCTTGAACAGCTTTGCCATTCCTCCAAATCCTGTACCCAGTGTGCCTGCTAACCCTCCTGTAGATATCAGCAGATAACCGTATGTAGCTTGATCGTTCCACTGCCAAGCAGACCAGGCGTCGTAGAGGTTTAATCCGGTCAAAGCTACACCAGATAGAGACTGTAAGATCAATCGGGCGGTAAGCTCTTTAGTTAAAATGTTACCAAGTGAAGTGCCAAGCCAGCGTTTTGCCTGAGTTTCTGAAACTGTTATTAATGTCTTTCTTGAGAATGCAATAGCAGACTGTGTGCCGGAAAGTTTTACGGCTAGGGCCTCTAATGCGATCAGCAAGTCTAATCCGGCGCTAAGCACGCCACCGGATGCTCGAGATTTATTTTTCTCCCTAACCGTTTGCTCCCAAGCAGACGCCTCCGAACTCACATTCCAAACCTCCAGCATCAACACCGCCAGACAGAACGGTGTCGACCCCAGCACCCGATAAGCCGCCTTGTTCTTCTCCGAATCCAGCCCCTCAATGGCCTCACTCAGCCCGCTCTTCGCCCGAATATGACCCAGCTCCGCGTCACCCACCGCGCCTGCTGCTTCCCGAACTTTTTTAAGCGTTCGGTTCATGTCGCCGATCACCTGCGCGGTTTTGTGGCCGCGTGGGATCACCAGCACCAGATGGTCGCCCTTGGGCAGGAGGGTAGAAGAGGGATGCGGTGGGGCGATGTCGCCAAATGGCGTTCCGTCAGGTCTCAGGTATTCGCCGTAACGTGTTTTTGGCAGCGACTCTCTGCCGGGCAGGTCTTCCAGGCCGAATACGTAGTGTTGCGGCGTGACCTGATTACGGCGGATCAGGAAGGCCGCACCGAAATGCTCGGGCATCATGCTGCGCAGTTGTTGAACGCCCCGGCCTTGGCGATTGACATTGATCTTGTCGGCGCTGGTGGGCTCCGCAAGAACGTAGACCCGGTCAGCCAGCAAACGGCCCCGGACGTTGGCATTGGCGCTGTTTGCATTACCTTTGGCTGACGCAAGAGTCTGGCTGGCTTTGGCGACGGCGTTCGCAGCGCCATCTGCGGCGCTTTGCAGGTTTTCAAAGATCCCGACCAGCGCCGCTGTTGTGGCTTTGCCGTTGTTGATCAGGAAGAAGTTCTGCAGGCTTTCGCCCGCCAGCAAGTTAGCGAGGGTGGTGGCGTCCAGTGTGACTTGGGCGATGGGGTCAGGCGCTGGCTGAGTCTCGAAACGGGCCAGTTCGGTGGCGCGAAAACGGCCGTCGCCTTTGTTCTCGTCATCTGTAACCGGCACGACATAAGGCGCGCAAGCGGTCTGTAGATCGCATTCGGGCCAGAGCATGAGGTGCAGGGGCGACGTGTCATCGCTGGCGATCTGGTTCAAAAACTTCTGCCCAAGGCTCACGGCCTGATCCCATAGCCCAACCCCCGTGACCGCATCCACCATGTCGCCNCCAGGGTCGCCAGCGTCCGACTCAACTCATACATCGCCGCCACGTAGTCGAAACCTTCCAGGCTCAGGTGATCCGCCAGCATTTGCTCCGTGGCGCTTTGTTTAAGGCTGGCGACCAGCGCGTCCTGAGCACTGAGCATGTGCCGCCAGACCACCGCAGGCTCATGCAGCTTGGCCATCGCCGCATGCAGCGGGTTTTCCTGACCGCGAATACTGCGCGGCACCACCAGTTGCTGCACCAGCAACGCGCTGGCATGGTGTGGGTGAAGAACGGCGTGTCGGGCGCACAGCGCGAACAGTTGCTGGCACGTATCGACACGTTGCCGCAGATGACGCAGTCGATAGCAGGCATCGTCCAGCAGCACGCCGCAGACCTGCCGCTGGCGGGCGTTTTCCAGCACATCGACGACACCGGCCTGTGCTTCCCAGAGCACCCCCGCATCGACGGGCTCGGCATCCGCTTCGATCGGCAAACTGGCGAGCAGCGCGTCGGCCATCGCTGTCAGCTCCAGGTGCCTGACATCCTGCACAGCAACACCTCTGCCAGCCTGAGCGAGAAATGCCTTGGCTTCTCTGAAGGACTCGACCGGAAACTGCCCCGACAGATCACACAGATACCGCGCCGGATGATCGAGCAGCCTTTCATAACCGGGCTGGCGGGCGCGCTGCGGTGCAGCCAGGCTGACCGGAAACGCGTTGTATTGCAGATTCAGCCGGGTCGCCTTGATCGGGGCGATGAGTGCCTGGGCGACAGGGTTTTTGGCATCAAAGCCGGAAAACGCATCGAGCATCGCCTTGCCATCGGGCTTGCCCTTGTACAGGTCCTTGAAGCGCATTTTCGACCCGCTCAGGTCTGGGCTGTTGCAGCGCTGATTTCTTGAAGCCGCGTCTTTTTCCAGACGCTCAAGGCGTGCCGCGCTGAGCTGTATTTCCGAGAAACACAACTGTAGCGTCTGCACGTGCCGGTTGTTCCAGAGTGCCGGCAGCCAGATGTCCTCAAGCGCCTGGCCAGTGGCCTTGCGCTCGCCCGCTAAAAACCCGCTTTGCTGACGATATCGGGCCACGTCGATGTCGTGATACGTGTTGCCGGTTTCGCTGACGTGGATCTCCAGCTCGCGCCACAGCTTCTCCTGATAAAACACGTACACATAACCCGCGCGAGCCAGCACCGGTGTACCCATGTCGTCCACCGTTTTCGAACCGGGCAATGCCACGAACGGTAATACCGGAACGATCTGGTTGAACTGCGCATCGGCCTGTCGCGGCGTGACTTTCGTGCCACTGAGCAACGGCAGGCGAATCGGCTCGCCTTCAAGGGTCGCGATTTGCAGATCAAGACGCCCGCCGTCGATGTGATCCCAGACTTTCAGGGTGCTGCTGAACAGCTCGTTTACCAGCCTTTCCGATTTGGCTTGATAGATTCGATTGCCATCAGGGCCGACCAGCAAAACCTGCTGCTGGTCCGAGTGCTTCTTGCCCACGATCTGGACGATCAGTTTGTCCATTTCGCAGGATGGTCCAGCGCTCAGGCTGCCGTTGGTCATTGTGTGAATTCCCTGCTCTGGCGTTGGTAATCGATACCGTCGAGGCCCAGACATAAACGAACAGTTGGGCTAGTTGAATGCCATGAAAGCTAACAAGAACAGTGCCAAATATTTTTTACTTATTTAAATCAAAAGGTTAGGAGTTAAATTTGAGTCGAGAGTGATTTTTCAGTCGAAAATCCAATAAAACCTGCGCGAGATTCTGCGTGCGATTACGAGATGTTGCGCAACGCCGTCAAAGCGCCGCTAAGCGAGGCTCGCAAGCGCTTAAGTGATCTAAAGCGACCGCTGATTGCGCAACCTATTGCGCACCACTCCCCAAACCGCAACGCAGCCCTATCCCCGAGCGTCTCAACCCGGAAAAACGTTCTAAGTTAATGACTAAACAGTCTTTTTTATATTACCAAATGCGCTATATCGTCATTCCCCAATAACTCAAGCTCATAAGGGAATTCACGATGCGGCGTCTGACAGCTCTGGCTATGGCAATCACAATCAGCGGTTCAGCCTGGGCTGCAACGCCCCCGGATACGTTGGTGGTGGCGCGCTCGATAGACGACATTGCCAGCCTGGACCCCGCCGAAAGTTTTGAAATTACCGCGACCAATACCCTGGCCAATATCTATCAGCGCTTACTTGAGCCAGACCGGCAGAACCCGGCCAGCCTGGTGCCTGCCCTGGCATCCAGATGGAAGGCGGGTGACGACGACAAGAGTCTGGTTTTCGAACTGCGTGACGGTGCCAGATTTGCCTCGGGCAACAGTGTTCGCCCGGAAGACGTCATTTACTCACTGAGCCGCGTGGTCAAACTGAACAAGTCGCCTGCATTCATCCTGGGTGAGTTGGGCTGGACGGCGGAAAACGTCGACAGCTTCCTGACCCGGGTGGATGACCAGCATGTGAAGATTTCCTGGCCAGCAGCGGTAGGCAGTTCATTTGCGTTGAGCATTCTGTCTGCGACGCCAGTGGGCTTCATTGTCGACGCGGTAGAGGTCGGCAAGCATACGAAAGACGCTGATCTGGGCAACGGCTGGCTGAAAAATCATTCAGCCGGTACGGGTTCCTATGCGCTGCGCAGCTACGTGCCGCACGAGGCGCTGGTTCTTCAGGCCAATCCTAATGCCATCAAGGCCCCCAAGCTGAAAACAGTAATCCTCAAGAACGTCACTGACCCGGCAACCCGACGTCTGTTGGTGGTGCAGGGCGATGCTGACCTTGCGTTCGATCTGGGCGCAGACCAGTTCAGCGCTCTGGAAAAGCAGAAGGGCGTCAGTGTGCAGCGATTCCCGTCCTCAATGATCTATTACCTGGCCATCAACAGTGGCAGCACGCAGGCGCCTGCACTGAAGAACCCGGCGTTCTGGGAAGCTGCTCGCTGGCTGGTTGATTATCAGGGCATTTCCAAAAATCTGTTGAAAAACCAGTACAGCGTCCACCAGGCATTCCTCCCTGAGGGCGTCATCGGCTCGCTGGTCGACAAACCGTTCAAACTGGACGTCGATAAAGCCAAGGCCGCCTTAAAAACGGGTGGTATTGCCGAAGGCACGAAAATCGAACTCAATGTGTTCAATCAACCTCCCTACACAGATATTGCCCAGGCGCTGCAAGCCAGTTTTGCCAAAGCCGGCATAGAGATTTCAGTGCGTCCGCTGGTAGAAAGCGAGCTACTGGCGAAAATGCGCGCCCGGGACTTTCAGCTGATCTTCACCTACTGGGGGATGGATTATCTGGATCCTCACTCTAACGCGAGCGCCTTCACTTACAACGTCGCCAACGGTCCGAAAACCATCGCCTGGCGCACTCAGTGGGATATCCCGCAACTGAGCCAGGAAACCCGCACGGCTGCTGCCGAACGTGACCCGCAAAAACGTGTTGCGCTGTATACCGACCTGCAAAAAACTGTGCAGCAAAGCTCGCCATTTGTCGTGGCGCTGCAAGGTCAGAACCAGGTCGCGGTACATGACGGCGTGCAAGGTGTGTTACAGAACATCACCGTTTCGCTGCCGTATTTTGATCAGGTGAGCAAAAGCAAGTGAGAGCAGGGGCTTCACGCAGAGTGAAAGTGGCGGCCAGCGGACTGTTGTCGTTGTCGATAACACTGATCGGCCTGTTGTTCTTCACATTCATGCTGACCACTCTATCGCCAGTCGATCCGGCGCTAAGGATTGCTGGCGATCACGCCAGCGAATCGTCGCTGGCCCAGGTTCGAACCGATCTGGGCCTTGATCAACCTTGGCCAGCGCGGTTCGGTCGATATCTGGACAACCTGGGGCAAGGAGATCTTGGGGTTTCCATTACCTCCGGGCAGCCCGTGCTGGAAGGTTTGAGCCGTGCGCTGCCAGCCACACTTGAGCTCGCGACCCTGGCCATTCTGCTGGGCAGTACCCTCGGCCTGTCATTGGGCCTGCTGGCAGCGTGGCGGCCGGGAGGCTGGGTTGACGGGCTGGTGCGGCTGGTCTCGCTGATTGGCTATTCGGTGCCGATCTTTTGGCTCGGTCTGCTGATGCTCCTGCTGTTCTACGCCAGGCTGCAATGGACTGGCGGGCCAGGCCGTCTGGACGATTCGTACCTGTACACCCTTGAATTGAGCAGTGGATTGATGTTGTGGGACACCTGGCGCTCTGGCGAAAGCGGCGCGCTGGCCAACGCCTTCAGTCATCTGGTCTTGCCTGTTCTAGTCCTGGCGTTTTACTCGATGGCAGGCATTTGCCGCATGACACGCTCCGCGCTGCTGGGAGAAATGGGCAAGGAGTACGTCGTGACTGCGCTGGCCAAGGGGGCGGGACGTGGTCGGGTGCTGTTGCGCCATGTGTTGCCGAACGTTGCCGGGACGCTGGTGGTCGTCGTTGCCCTGTCTTACGCCAGTCTTCTCGAAGGCTCGATTCTCACCGAGACGGTCTTCGCCTGGCCGGGTATCGGCCGCTACCTCACCACGGCGTTGTTTGCCGGTGACGTACCAGCGATCCTCGGTAGCACGCTGGTTATCGGACTCTGTTTTGTGGTCGTCAACGGCATCGCCGATGTGCTGGCTGGCATGATCGATCCGCGAACACGGGGGGTGTCATGAGTGTTTCCGTAGCGTTCGACAATATAGTGGCTCGCAGCGGATGGCGTCGCTCACCCGCATTACTCATCGGCGCGTCGATTATCGGGGTGCTGGTACTTGTGGCGTTGCTGGCGCCGCTGTTGAGTGGTTTTGATCCCAATACGCAGAATATTCAGGGGCGTCTGCTGCCGCCGTCTGCCACCCACTGGCTGGGCACCGATGCGTTTGGCCGGGATCTGTTCACACGCCTGCTTTACGGCACACGCCCGACCTTGCTGCTGGTAACGCTGGTATTGCTGCTGACCTTGCCCATCGGTTTGCTGGTGGGCGTTACTGCCGGCTTTTACGGCGGCTGGGCCGAGCGAATCCTGATGCGCCTGACCGACATAATCATGGCCTTTCCGCAATTGGTGCTGGCCTTGGCGTTTGTCGCAATTCTGGGGCCGGGCCTGCTCAACGGGGCACTGGCACTGTCGCTCACGGCATGGCCCGCGTATGCCCGTCAGGCAAGGGCGGAAACCAGTGTATTGCGCAACAGCGACTATCTGGCCGCAGCTCACTTGCAGGGCATACGTGGCATGCGTCTGTTGATCGGTCACGTCCTGCCGCTGTGCCTGCCTTCGGTGATCGTGCGTGTAGCACTGAACCTGGGCGGCATCATTCTGGCCGCCGCAGGGCTGGGATTTCTTGGCCTGGGTGTCGAGCCACCGACTGCGGAATGGGGCTCGATGGTTGCCGACGGCAGCCGGGTCATCTTTGATCAGTGGTGGGTCGCCGCTGCACCGGGAATCGCGATATTGCTGACGAGCCTGTCTTTCAACCTGCTGGGCGACGGTCTGCGCGATGTACTGGATCCTCGTCATGACTCATGAACAATCGCTGTTGAACGTGCAGGGCTTGCGGATCGGTTTTCCAGGCTCGGGCCCGGAACTGATCGAGGTGGTCAAGGGGATCGATTTCACTGTGGGCACTGAAAAGGTCGCGCTGGTGGGTGAGTCCGGCTCGGGCAAGTCACTCACCGCGCGTGCGTTGCTGGGGCTTGTCGCATGCCCCGGTCAGGTGACCGCCGAACACATGAGCCTGGCAGGCGATGACCTGCGCAGCCTTACGGCAAAGCAATGGCAGGGCCTGCGCGGTACTCGTCTGTCACTGGTGTTGCAGGACCCCAGGTATTCGCTCAACCCGGTGCTCAGGGTCGGCACTCAGGTTGAAGAGGCGCTGGTGTTGCATACCCGGCTGGGACGCCGTGAGCGTCGCGAAAAAGTACTCGACATGCTGGAGGCTGTAGGCTTGCCCAACCCGCTGGCCCTGTATGACAGCTACCCCCACGAACTGTCCGGCGGCATGGGGCAGCGGGTGATGCTCGCCGCAATGCTGATCAATGATCCGCGCCTTTTGATTGCCGACGAACCCACCTCGGCACTCGACAGCGGCCTGCGCGATCAGATTCTGGAGTTGATTCTGGGCCTTGTCGAACAACGCAACATGGGGTTACTGCTGATCAGTCATGATCTGCCTCTGGTGGCGAAATATTGTGACCGGGCGCTGGTCATGTACCGCGGGCGGATTGTCGACCGATGCAACGCCGCCGAACTGGCAACTGCCAGTAACCCCTACACGCAGACGCTATGGCGCTGTCAGCCCTCTGCTCTGACCTATGGTCAGGCACTTGCGACCCTTGATCGCAAACTAATGGAGGCGCTGCCATGAGCGTGGTGGATATCAATGAACTGACGGTAAGCTTCAAGCGTGGCCTGCATGCCTTTACTGCACTGCAGATGGCAGAGTTGAGAATCGAACCGGGCGAATGCTTCGGTCTGATCGGCGCGTCAGGCTCTGGCAAGTCGACTTTGCTGCGAGTACTCGCCGGCCTCCAGCGCGACTGGCAGGGCAGTGTGAACCTGTTCGGGCAGCCGCTTCACGCGCAGCAAGCCTTCACGGGAACCTTGCGTCAGCAGGTGCAGATGGTGTTTCAGGACCCTTATGCATCATTGCATCCGCTGCACCGGATCCGCCGCAGCCTGCGCGAGCCGCGGCAGATCAACGGCCTTCCTTTCGACGAGGCCAATCTGGTTGCTTCGATGGAACAGGTGGGCCTGTCGGGTGACATGCTCGATCGCTACCCGCATCAACTGTCCGGCGGCCAGCGTCAGCGCGTTGCCATCGTTCGTGCGCTGCAATTGAATCCAGCACTGTTGTTGCTGGACGAACCGACCTCGGCGCTGGACATGACCGTTCAGGCGGAAATACTCAATCTTCTCCAGGCCCTGCGTCGCGACACGGGCATGACCATGATTCTGGTCAGTCACGACATGAATACCATTGCCCATTTGTGTGACAGGGCACTGTTGATCCGCGAGGGACGTGTCGAGCGACATCTTGATCGTGCGGCACTTGGCGTATTGGCGGGGGCGAACCACTGATCGATTTCCCGGAAGAAATTTACGTCGAAAGTGGTACAAAAAAGATACACATCGCGTTTATTTGTCGCTCGAGTGAATCACTTGTATACAGCGCAGATCAACGCATTGCGGACCAATGACCCCGATTTTACGCAGCGGCGGCGGGCTTTTTGAAAAAAAGAGCGTGGACTCGGGATATAACACTAATTAGAATCAGTCTCATTTGGCGCACCCATCGCTCAAGGCTTTTGACATGACTGAAGCAGCGACGCTATCACAGCAGACCTTGCATTCCCTTTACCGCGATCATCATGGCTGGCTGGAAAGCTGGTTGCGTAAACGCATGGGCAATGCCTGGGATGCTGCGGACCTGAGTCAGGATACGTTCCTGCGTGTACTGTCCAGCTCTCAGCAGATCGCCGATATGCAGGAGCCACGCGCGTACCTGCTGACCGTGGGCAAGCGCCTGCTCAGTAATTTCTATACTCGCCGCAGCCTGGAACAGGCTTACCTCGAAGCGCTGGCGCAGTTGCCTGAAGACAGCGTGCCGTCCCCCGAACAGCGCTGGCTGCTGCTGGAAACCCTGCAGGCGCTGGACGAGTTGCTCGACGGTCTTTCGGCAGTGGTGCGCCGGGCGTTTCTCTGGAGCCAGCTCGAGGGGCTGGGGTATCGGGAAATCGCAGAGCGCCTGGATGTTTCCGAACGCACCGTCAAACGTTATATGGCGCAAGCCTACGAACACTGCCTGCTGGTGGATTGGTGATTCGCTCGGCACCTTCTAACGAAGAACGCGAGATAGTACGCAGGGCGGCGCAGTGGTTGGCGCTTCTGGAATCCGGCGGCGCCAGCGAAGAAGATCACGCCATGCTGCAGCACTGGCGCGACAGCTCTGCCAGTCATGAGCGCGCCTGGCAAAAGGCGCAACAGCTGCGGCAGCGTTTTTTCGGCCTGCCTGCCAATCTGGCTATGGCTACTTTGGATCGTCCCGACAAAGCAAGACGCGCGGCGCTCAAAAGGGCGTTGGGCGCTGTGGCATTGGTCCCTACCGCCTGGCTGGTGGGCCGTCAGTTGCCGCTGGATGTCTGGCGTGCCGACCTGCAAACCTCCGTCGGCG
Source organism: Pseudomonas sp. ICMP 3272 (assembly GCF_001466905.1). Lineage (NCBI taxonomy): Bacteria > Pseudomonadati > Pseudomonadota > Gammaproteobacteria > Pseudomonadales > Pseudomonadaceae > Pseudomonas > Pseudomonas sp. ICMP 3272. The sequence continues at coordinate 60,461 of NZ_LKEK01000052.1, read as the reverse complement.
AGCACAAACGTCTGTCCCTGGCCGACGGCAGCACCTTGCAACTGAACACCGACAGCGCGGTGAATGTTGATCTGGGTGCACGTCGAGTCACCCTTGTGCGTGGCGAGATCGCACTCAAGGTGCAGGGCAGGGCAGCACTGACCATCGAGGGCCCCTACGGGCGCGTCGTGGTCAGTCAGAGTGAAGTCTGTGTACGTCTCAACCAGAGCGACTGCCGTGTGTCGGTGGTCAGCGGCGCGGTGCAACTCTATCCGCTGCAGGGGCCGGTGCTGGTATTGCATGCACAACAACAGGTCAGCCTCAAACAGGGCGGAGCCGGGCCTGTCAGCGCCTTCGACGCCTTACTGCCCGGCTGGCGCGACGATGTATTGACCGCACAGAACCAGTCTCTGGGCGATTTCCTGCGCGAGCTTGGCCGCTACCGCCCTGGCTTGCTGCGCTGGGAGCCGGCACTTGAAACCTTGCGAGTGACGGGCAGTTTCAGACTCGATGATACCGACCGCGTGCTTTCGTTACTGGCTGCCAGCCTGCCGGTGGACGTGCAGATGCGGACCCGTTACTGGGTCACGCTGGTGCCTCGAAAAAACATTTCGACAAAAAATAATGCGTGAAGCTGTCCCTTTTTTTTGTCTCGCTGGTCATTTCAGGTAAGTGCACAAAAAATACGAGAGTTTCCCTCTATGTCCGCAGTGTCTTCCTACCGTTTGCGTCCGCTTTTGCATTTCAGCCTGTTGCTGACGTTGAGTTCCAGTCCGTTGTTTGTATCGACCAGTTGGGCCGAAACCTCGGGCAAACGTGCCTATGAGGTGCCGGCTGGCAGCCTGAGCGCCGCGCTCACCCGCTTTGCCGGTCAGGCCGGGGTCAACCTCTCGGTAGACCCTGCGCTGGTGAACGGTCGAAACAGTTCGGGGTTGTCCGGCGAATTCGCGGTCGAGGAAGGCTTTGCGCGCTTGCTGCAAGGTTCCGGTCTGCAACTGGTACCCGTCGGAGAGCAGGCTTACACGCTGATCCCGGCACCTGACAGCGCGAGCGCAGGCCTGCAACTCGCACCCACCTCGATTGTCGGTGACAGCGGCTCTACCGATGGCCAGGAATACGCAGGCGGCCAGGTGGCACGTAAAGGCTCGCAAGGCATGCTGGGTTCGCGGGACTTCATGGAAACGCCGTTCAGCATGACCACTTACACCAAGGATGCGGTTAAAAACCAGCAGGCCCGTACCCTTGGCGACCTGATTGCCAGCGACCCGTCGGTGCGTGCCACCAACCCGGCAGGCGGGCGTTACGAACAATTCACCATTCGCGGCTTCAGCCTGTTCAATAGCGACGTCTCCTATAACGGCTTGTACGGCATTCTGCCCACATACACCATCGACATGGAAATGGCCGAGCGGGTAGACATACTCAAGGGCCCGAGCCAGTTGATTAATGGCATTTCGCCGCGCGGCAGTGTCGGCGGGGGGATCAACGTGGTCCCCAAGCGCGCAACGGATAAACCCATCACCGAGCTGACCACCAGCTATGCGTCCAAAGGGCAGGCAGGCGCGGCGGTGGATGTGGCCCGTCGCTTTGGCGAGGACGACAAGTTCGGTATCCGTTTCAATGGCGTGAAGCAGTCTGGCGACACTGAATGGGATCATCAGAGCGTTGATCGCGAAATGGCCGTGCTGGGCCTGGATTTCCGCGGCGACCGCTTGCGCCTGTCGACGGATATCGGGCACACCGAACGCGACACCGATGCTCCGCAGGAACGCGTGCAGGTGGGTGCCAATGCAAAGGTGCCCAACGCCAACGACGTGCGTGACAACTATGCGCAGTCCTGGAGCAAGGCGCGCACCAAGGATACGTTCGGCGCAGTGAATGCCGAATATGACCTCAGTGACTCGGTGATGCTGTACGGCGGTGTCGGCGCTCGGAAAAGTAACCATGACTTCCTGCGCCATGCGGTATCGGTCACCAACGATGCAGGTGACTTCAGCGTTCAGCCGCGCGACTTCACCCGCGACGAAAATGTTCGCACAGCCACTGCCGGCGCACGCAGCTGGTTCAATACCGGACCGGTCAGCCACGAGGTCAATCTGGCTGCCAGCTATTTCTACATGGACTTTGAAAACGGTGGTGCACGCTACGCAGCCGCGCCGAGCAATCTCTACAATCCGGTCGACACGCCGACACCCTCCAACCCTACGCGGGCCGACTCCAAGGTTTACACCGAGAACCGCTTCAGCGGTGTGGCCCTGACCGACACACTGGGCTTTTTCGATGACCGCCTGCTGCTGACACTCGGTGCCCGCTGGCAGCGAGTCAAGGTTGATGACTGGACCGACAACGTCAAGGGCGACACCTCCTACGACGAGGAAAAGGTCTCACCTTCAGGCGGCATTCTGTACAAAGTGACCGACGACTTCTCGGTATATGCCAACTACATGGAAGGCTTGAGCCAGGGCAAGATCGCGCCGTCGACGTCGGTGAACGAAGACCAGATCTTCCCGCCTTTCGTCAGCCGCCAGATCGAGGTCGGGGCCAAATATGACCTGGGGTCATACGCCTTCACTGCCAGCGTATTCCGTATCAAGCAACCGGCCTACGAGACCAACACAACCTCGCGCGTCTTCGGCCCGAACGGCAAGCGCCGCAACGACGGCGTCGAGCTGACCATGTTCGGCGAACCGCTCAAGGGCTTCCGCCTGCTGGGCGGGGTGATGTACATCGACAGCGAGCTGACCAACACCGTCAACGGCACGTTCGATGGCAATCGCGCACCTGCCACCCCCGAGTACAACGTCAATCTGGGCGCAGAATGGGACGTGCCGAGCGTCAAGGGCCTGACCCTGACCGGGCGGGGCATCTACACCAGCTCGCAGTACCTGGACCAGGCCAACAGCAAAAGCATCGATTCTTCCGAGCGCTTCGACGTAGGCGCGCGGTATGCGTTCAAGGTCGATCAGAAGGACATCACACTGCGGGCCAATGTCGAGAACGTCATGAACAAGTATTACTGGAGTTCGGCCGGAGCGTCGGATGACAGCGAGCCGGGACTGACCCTGTCGACACCCCGGACCTATCTGCTGTCAGCGACTATCGGGTTCTGAGTCAACCGCGCAGCCCAGGGAAGGGCTCACCCGCGTAGTGAAAAAACTGGCAGTCCTCATCGAGGAATAACTTGTGCGGCTATTAAATAATTAACCTGAGTATGAGCATAGAAGAGTCTGTTATATAAGACTCTCTTTCGGTGTTTTACATAAATAACAAGCGCCCCTCTGAGTGATGGCACTTTGAATAATTCCGACGTACAGGGCGGCGTATTCGCGTGCCTTGCAACTTTTTAAGTAAGCAATAATGTTCATTTAAATTTCATCTTGTTTTTTGAAACAACGGGTTGCACTTTCAAGGAAATGATAATAGTTTGCATCCAGCATTTAGCGAGGACTAACCGATGTTGAATAATGGCTTATTGCAGTCTACTACGTCGCAGAAAACCAATGCCAACTATCTGGACAGGCAGAGCAAATTTGAATCCAATGTAAGAAGTTACCCGCGAAAGTTGCCATTGGCCATCGCCAAGGCACACGGCGTATGGGTCACCGATGTTGAAGGCACTACGTATCTGGACTGCCTGGCCGGTGCCGGAACACTGGCTCTGGGTCATAATCACGAAGCCATCATGGCCAGCCTCGACAGCTTCCTGACGTCCGGAATGCCCATGCACACCCTTGACCTGACCACTGCGGTCAAGGATGCCTTCAGCGAGACGCTGCTGAGCCTGCTTCCGGGCCAGGGACGCGATTACTGCCTGCAGTTCTGCGGGCCGTCCGGTGCCGATGCTGTCGAAGCAGCGATCAAACTGGCCAAGACTGCCACCGGTCGCCATAACATCATCAGCTTTTCCGGCGCTTACCACGGCATGACTCACGGTGCTCTGGCATTGACCGGCAACACCGCGCCGAAAAATGCCGTCACCAACCTGATGCCCGGCGTGCAATTCCTGCCGTACCCTCATGAGTACCGGTGCCCGTTGGGTATTGGCGGTGAAGCCGGCACCGAGGCACTGAGTTACTACTTCACGCAGTTCATCGAAGACGTCGAAAGCGGCGTATCGCTGCCAGCGGCGGTGATCCTCGAGGCCGTGCAGGGCGAGGGCGGTGTCAATCCCGCGCCGGCTGCGTGGTTGCAGCAGATTCGCGAAGTGACCCGCAAGCACGGCATTCTGCTGATTCTGGATGAAGTACAGGCCGGCTTCGGCCGTACCGGCAAGATGTTCGCCTTCGAACACGCCGGGATCGAGCCCGATGTCATCGTCATGTCCAAGGCAGTCGGTGGCGGCCTGCCGTTGGCCGTGCTCGGCTTCAAGCGCGAGTTCGACGCCTGGGCTCCGGGCAATCACGCGGGTACTTTCCGCGGCAATCAGATGGCGATGGCCACCGGCCTCGCGACCCTTGAAGTGCTGCAACGGCAAAACCTCGCTGCCCAGGCCGCAAAACGCGGTGACTGGCTCAAGGCACAGCTTGGCCTTTTGCAGCAACGTTATCCGATGATGGGCCAGGTGCGCGGACGCGGGCTGATGCTCGGCATCGAGATTGTCGATGAGCGCAAACCGGCGGACCGCCTCGGCAGCTTGCCAATGGACCCGGAACTGGCCGTTGCCATTCAGCAGCACTGTTTCAAACAGGGGCTGTTACTTGAGCGCGGCGGCCGAAATGGCAACGTGATTCGTTTGCTGCCGCCGCTGATCATTACCGAAGAACAATGCCAACTGGTCATCCAGCGATTCGAGGATGCCCTCAAGGCTGCATTGGCCCAGCTGCGCAAGTAAGCAGTAATAGCAATGACGTTATCACCGCGCTTGAAACAGAACACGCACACAACGTTTGACTGAGCGAACCCATTGCACGCCGTGCAGAGATTATCAATTGGCTTGTTGCAGACAATAAGCCACACCGACAGTTAAGCCGTTGTGCCACAAGCGATAGATCAACGCTTGTTGCGACGTCACTTAAACAGTAAGCGTCAAGGCGACTGTGGAGCAGACATGACTAATACCGATCGCACCGTTTTATCAAACATGGTGAGCGAGCTGGCAACCACTCGTGCATTACTTAATTGCCTGATCAAGGAGTTCGCACTGCCTGAACAGTGCCTTCATTACACTTGGCCCCAGGGAATGCAAGGTATTGCGCCGGGCAGTTTCGTGGATGGCGGGCAATGGAAGGGCATTCCACTCACCATCAGCCTGCCCAATGAGCAGCAGTTTTTCGTGCTGGTGGACCGCCGCGACCATCTGGGCAGCCATCGTTACCTGTCCGATGTCTACGCACGCAACGGCAACAGTACCTGGCGCTGCCTGGCTTTTGCCGAATTTGCCCAGCAGTTGCTGACGGCGTGTGAGCACATGACCCGGGCCAGCAACGACGAACTGCTCGATCAGGTTCTGCAAAGCCAGCACCTGACCGCTGCCATCGTGGCGCACAACATGACCGGCCAGCACCCGGCACCGCTGAGCGGTTATCTGGCCAGCGAACAGGGCCTGTGGTTCGGCCATCCCAATCACCCGGCACCCAAGGCGCGTCTGTGGCCTGAGCATCTGGCGCAGGAGACCTACGCCCCGGAGTTTCAGGCGCAGACCGCGTTGCATCTGTTCGAAGTGCCGCTGGACGGGCTGCGAGTCACCTCCAATGGCTTGAGCGAAGCCGAGGTGATGTCAGGGTTCGCGGATCAATCGCGGGCCAGGCCCGGGCATGCGCTGATCTGCATGCATCCGGTACAGGCGCAATTGTTCATGCAGGACCGTCGCGTGCAAAGGCTGCTTGAGCTGGGGGACATCTCGGACCTGGGGGCCAGTGGCCTGCTGGCCAGCCCGACGGCTTCGATGCGCACCTGGTACATCGAAGGGCATGACTACTTCATCAAGGGCTCACTGAATGTGCGCATTACCAACTGCGTCAGGAAAAACGCCTGGTACGAACTGGAAAGCACGCTGATCATCGACGAATTGTTTCAGCGCTTGCAGCAGACACGGCCAGAAACCCTCGGCGGGCTGTCCACCGTGGCTGAACCGGGTTCGATGAGCTGGGCACCCAAAGGCGCCAGCGAGAGCGACGGCCACTGGTTTCGCGAGCAGACCGGCGCCATTCTGCGCGAGAACTTCTGTCGTCGTTCCGGCGCTGATTCAAGCGTGATGGCGGGCACCTTGTTTGCGCGTGATCTGCGTTCGCGGCCTTTGGTGCACGACTTCCTTGAGCGTTTCAACGGGGGTGAACTTGAGGACCCGCACCTGCTGGACTGGTTCGATGAATACCAGGCCTTGCTGCTGCGCCCGGTCATGGCGCTGTTCTTCAATCATGGCATCGTGATGGAGCCGCATTTGCAGAATGCGGTGCTGATTCACGATAACGGACGCCCTCAGCAGCTGCTGTTACGCGACTTCGAAGGCGTCAAACTGACCGATGAACTGGGCATCAAGGCTATTCAGGTCGGGCTGCACCCGCGGATTCGGCAGTCATTGCTCTACACCCGCGAACAAGGCTGGAATCGCATCACCTATTGCCTGCTGATCAACAACCTGTCCGAGGCCGTGCTCGCCTTGAGCTGGGAACGTCCGCACCTGGCGCCGCTGATGTGGCAGCGGGTCGAACGGCAGTTGCAACGCATCCGCGACGAGTTGGTGTTGCCTGCTCCAGAGCTGGACGCACTGATCGCCGGCCAGTCGATTGCCTGCAAGACCAACCTCAAGGTGCGTCTGGCCGCCAAGGCCGACCGTGAGGCCAATTATGTGCGCCTCGCCTCACCATGGGCCAAGGAGGCGCGTTATGCGTAAGTTGCCGGAAACCGTGCTGGCCGCCATCAAAGAAGCTCAGGCACTGGAAACCGACCCGCTGGCGGCTTTCGTCTACGATCTGGATGCGTTGCAACAGCATGTCACTGATGTCATGGCCGCGCTGCCTGCGGGCGTCGAGCTGTATTACGCGATCAAAGCCAACAGCGAAGCATTGATGCTGGAAACCCTCGCTCCGCTGGTCAGTGGCTTTGAAATCTCTTCGGGGGGCGAGATCGAGCGGGTAATGGCCTGCCCGACACGCAAACCCTACGTGTTCTCCGGCCCTGGCAAGCTGGATTCCGACTTGCGCTCGGCGTTGCTGAACAAGGTTGAAGCCATCCATCTGGAAAGCCTCAACGAAATTGCGCGTCTGCAACAGCTGGCAGAAGAAACCGGGCGCGTGCAGCCGGTGTTTCTGCGCATTAACCCACAGTTGCCAGCCGCGCAGTCGAGCAAGCTGGCGATGGCCGGCACCGCCACACCGTTTGGCATTGACGAAGCCGATCTGGCCGAGGCGGTCAGGCGCGTAGACAGCGCCAGCCACCTGACGCTCAAGGGTTTCCATGTACACGCCATGTCGCATCAGATGTCGGTTGAGCGTCATGAGCAGTTGCTGGATTTCTACCTGCAGCGCTGGCAGGAATGGAAAGCACTGGCCAGCTACCCGGAGCAGTTGACCCATTTCAACGTCGGCGGCGGCATTGGCGTCGATTATCTGAACAGTCAGCAGTTCGACTGGCAGCGCCTGTGCCGCTATCTGGAAAAACGCCTGGGCGAGCAGCGTGACGCGCCGATCCTGCGCTTTGAACCAGGACGTTTCATCAGCGCCTATTGCGGTTATTACGCTATTGAAGTGCTGGACAGAAAAACCAGTCACGGCGAGCATTTTCTGGTCTGCCGCGGCGGCACTCACCAGTTTCGTCTGCCGGTTGCGCAAGGCCATGACCATCCGGTTATTCATGTGCCGAGTGTGCCAGCGACGGGCGCATCTGCGGAGCAGTCCTACACCGTGGTTGGCCAGTTGTGTACGCCAAAGGATGTATTGAGCCGCCGACAGCCGCTCAAAGACGTGAACATCGGGGATCTGCTGGTGTTGCCGCTGGCAGGGGCTTATGGCTACAACATCTCCCATGTCGATTTTCTCTGTCACCCAAGACCGGTACAGCACTTTGTGCGCAACGGTGAACGGGTTCGCACATGAGTCTGAACGTCCCACGCCGTTGGGTAGTGTTCAATGTGCTGCTCGGTACCCTGACTGTCAGCCTGAGCAACAGCTCGCTCAACCCGGCGCTGCCAACGTTCATGGAGGCGTTTCAGGTCGGTCCGCTGCTGGCCACCTGGATCGTTGCAGGGTTCATGACCAGCATGGGCATGACCATGCCGCTGACCAGCTTTCTCAGTCAGCGCATTGGCCGCAAACGCCTGTACCTATGGGGCGTGGCGCTATTCATTGGCGGCTCGCTGCTGGGCGCGCTCGGCAACTCCATCGCGTTGGTGATCACTGCGCGGGTGGTGCAAGGCATCGCCAGCGGGTTGATGATCCCGTTGTCGCTGGCGATCATTTTCTCCGTATATGAAAAGCACGAACGGGGCAGGGTGACCGGGCTCTGGAGCGCAGCGGTAATGCTCGCTCCGGCATTGGGGCCGCTGTGCGGCAGCCTGATGCTGGAGTGGTTCAGCTGGCGCTCGCTGTTCCTGATGAATGTGCCCATCGGCCTGCTGGCCTTGCTGTTGGGTGTCGGCGTGCTGCCAGACTCCGAGCCTGTCGAGCGCAAACCGTTCGACCTGATCGGCTATTTGCTGGTTGCCTCGGGCATCGGCTTGCTGATGATCGCCATCAGCCGCATGCACCGCGCCGAGGCACTGCTCGACCCGTTCAATCAGGGCATGGTGCTGGTCGCCGTGGCCTGTCTGATTGCTTTCGTCAGGGTCGAGTTGAGTCGCAAGGCGCCGCTGCTGAATCTGCGTCTGTTCAACCTGCGCGGTTACCGTCTGAGCGTGATCGTTGCCGTCGTGCAGTCGGTCGGCATGTTCGAATGTCTGGTCCTGTTGCCGCTGCTGGTGCAGACAGTACTCGGATACAACCCGATCTGGACCGGTCTGGCCCTGCTGTGTACCGCCGCGTTCGCCAGCCTGTTCGGGCAGTGGGGTGGCAAGGCGCTGGACCGGCACGGTCCGCGCACAGTAGTCGCCATCGGCCTGCTGCTGACCGGTGCTTCAACCCTGGCGCTGGGCATGCTCAAGGCGGATACGGCGATCGGCGTGGTGTTCGTGCTGATGATGATTCGTGGCGCGGGCCTCGGGCTTTCCTACATGCCGGTGACGACGGCGGGGCTCAATGCCTTGCCCGAGCCGATGGTCACTCAGGGCGCGGCGATGAACAACATTTCCCGCCGGCTTGTGGCGTCGCTGGCAATTGTCATCGCTTCGCTGTGGCTGGAGTTTCGCCTGAACACTGCGGGACCGGCCGCCACGCCTTCGGCCATCAGTGAAGTCTTCATTGCCACCGGCCTGCTGATCCTGCTGGCACTGCCGTGTGCCTGGCGTTTCCCCCTTAACGACGAACGCACCGAGGCACAGCCCGGCGCGGTCGAACCCCGATAATTTTTCGTTCGAGGTATGAACATGGCTACCCCTTTACCGCTGAAACGCAACACCGCTTCACCTTCAACGGCCACCGGTGCCTGGCTGGCTGATATCAACGCTGAGCGCTACCAACAAGTACAGCGCCGGGTAATCGGTCAATTGCTGCAAACCTTGCTGTACGAGGCTGCACTGCCTTATCGATGCGAGCCGCTGGACGATCATCGGCATCGTTTCACCGTCGCTGTCAGTGATGGCGTGGAGTACCACTGCGAAGGCCTGCTGAGCACCAGCTTCGAGCTGATCCGCCTCGATCACGCCACCCTTGAACGCTTGAGCAGCGCCGGTGAGCGTAGCGTGCCGGATGTGCATCTGGCGTTGACCGAGCTGCTCAGCCCGTTCAAGGACAGCCCGCATCTGGCACGCTTCATCCAGGAAATAGAGCAGACCCAGCTCAAGGACCTGCAAGCACGCAGTCAGGGTTATCAGCCCGCAAAACCCGCACATGAGCTGGACGTTGACGCTTTGGAACAGCACTTCATGGACGCCCACAGCTACCACCCGTGTTACAAGTCACGGATCGGTTTTTCGTTGGCTGACAACCGTCACTACGGGCCCGAATTTGCCACGCCGTTCGGGGTGGTCTGGCTGGCAGTGGCGAAGTCGAGCGCGTCGGTCGGTCATTCGCGCAACATGGATTTCCAGGCGTTTATCCGCCAGGAACTGGGCACACAGCGCTGGCAGGAAATGTCCCGGGACCTGGCCGCGCAGGGCAAATCCATTGAGGACTATCAACTGATGCCAGTGCATCCGTGGCAATGGGACAACGTCACGGTGTCGACTTTCTACCCGGAACTGGCCAGCGGCGAGCTGATTTACCTGGGCACCTCGACCGACGTCTACAAGGCTCAGCAGTCGATTCGTACACTGGCCAATGCCAGCCAGCCCAAGCGACCTTACGTAAAACTGGCGATGAGCATGACCAACACCTCCAGCACGCGCATTCTGGCGCGGCATACGGTGCTTAATGGTCCGATCATCACCGACTGGCTGCATCAGTTAATCGCCACCGACAGCACTGCGCGTGCGCTGAATTTTGTGATTCTCGGCGAAGTTGCCGGTGTCAGTTACGACTATCGCCACCTGCCGGAAGCGCGCTCGGCGCAGACCTACGGCACGCTGGGTGCAATATGGCGCGAAAGCCTGCATCAGTACCTCAAGGACGATGAGCAGGCGGTGCCGTTCAATGGCCTGAGCCATGTGGAAAACCGCTATAGCGATGGTGAGCAGGCACCGTTCATCGACGCGTGGATCCGCCAGTACGGCGTTAAAGAGTGGACCCGCCAATTGCTGCAGGTCACGGTGCCTCCGATCATCCATATGCTCTACGCCGAAGGCATCGGCATGGAGTCTCACGGTCAAAATATCGTGCTTATCGTCAAGCAGGGCTGGCCGCAGCGTATCGCCCTCAAGGACTTCCACGACGGTGTGCGTTACTCACCCGCACATCTGGGCCGCCCTGAACTGTGTCCGGAGCTGGTCCCGCTGCCCGACAGCCACGCGAAACTCAACCGTAACTCGTTCATCATTACCGATGACGTGAATGCGGTGCGCGACTTCTCCTGCGACTGTTTCTTCTTCATCTGCCTGGCCGAAATGGCGATCTTCCTGCGCCAGCAATACCAGCTGGATGAGGCGCTGTTCTGGCAGATGACCGCCGACGTCATTCTCGACTACCAGCGTGCGCACCCGCAGCATCGCGAGCGCTTCGAGCTGTTTGATGTCTTCGCACCGTCCTATGAAGTGGAAGAACTGACCAAGCGCCGCCTGTTGGGTGACGGTGAGCGTCGCTTCCGCTCGGTGCCTAACCCGCTGCATACCTACAGGCCGCAATGATGCTGAGGACCAATACACTCAAGAGCAGACTTGGCAGCGGACAGCCTGTGTACGGGCTAATCAGTTCGATCCCGGCCCCGGCCGCCATCGAGTTGATCGCCGAGGCCGGTTTCGACTTCGTGATCATCGACATGGAACACGTGCTGATCAACCCGGAAACCGTGGAGAACATGATCCGTGTTGCAGAGAGCTACGCCCTCACGCCATTGGTGCGGGTCGCCGATCTCAATCCGAAAACCCTGCTGCGCCTGCTTGATGGCGGTGCGCAGGGCATCGTTTTGCCGATGATCGAGAGCCCCGAGCAACTGGCGGATGCCATTGCCGCCTGCAAGTACCACCCGCTGGGCCGCCGCAGCCTCAACGCCGGTCGTCCCGGCTCGTTCGGCAAGCACAGCCTGGCGCAGTACGTTGAAGCCGCCAATCAGCAGATCATGGTAGTGGCGATGATCGAAAGCGCCGAAGGCGTGCGCCGCGCCGCCGAGATTGCCCGTGTGCCGGGGCTGGACATGATTCTGGAAGGGGCCGCAGACCTGTCGCAGTCACTCGGGATGCCCTGGCAGATCGATCAACCCGATGTACAACAAGCGTTGCTGGCCACCTGGCAAGCCACCAAGGCAGCAGGCGTCGCCTATTGCACCATTCCCCGGAAAGACGGCGACGCTGCCCGCTGGCAGGCTCGCGGCGTCAATGCCTTTGTCCTCGGCGATGAGCGCGGCATTGCCTTTCGCGCACTTCAGGCGCGTCTGGCCCAACATTCAGCAGAAGGAAAATAATCCGATGAACTTCACTTCACTCGCCGCTGACCTGGTCATGCAGGATCTGGTCGATTGCCTGCTGGCTGAAGATTTCTTTGGCCGCGAGCCATTGAGCCTGCAGGACACCGCTCACTGGCAAGCGCGCCACCCGCAAGCCCCAAAACTTGAAGGGCAGAGCAGCACACAGCAAATCTGGGAATGGTGCTGCGATGACTCGGAGCAGCGCTTCATCAGCGTCGCGCTGCGCCCAGGCATTACTCAACAATGGGAGAAAGTGCCCGGCACGCCGGTGCTGGGCCGTCAGGCTGAGCGCTGGACACAGTTGTCCCCGGAAGAGTTCATGAAATGGGTATTCGCCGGTAAAACAACCCTGCTTCAGGACAGCGAGCGCGAGGACAATGAAAAGGGCATAGCGCTGTTTCTGGAGGTGTTGCGCATCAGTGTCTGGCAGACCGCGTTGTCGCTGGACCATAAAGTCGACGAGCACAACCTGATGGCACAGGACGGCGCTACGTTCTTCAGGACAATGGAACAGTGGGCTTCGCTACGTGATCGCCCATACCATCCACTGGCCAAAGCCAAGCAAGGCTTGAACGAGCAGGAATACCAACAGTATCAGGCCGAGTTTGCCCGGCCGGTGGCGCTGAACTGGGTCGCCGTCGACAAAACCTTGCTGCAATGCGGTGACGGAGTAGGGGATTTGAACGAGTCTTTCCCTGCTCGCCACCTGCTGCCAGAGAATCTGCAGGCTGTCCTCGAGCAGGAACTGCAACAGCGCGGCATTGCCGACAGTCACGTTGCGCTGCCGGTTCATCCTTGGCAATTCGAGCATGTTCTGCAGGTCCAGCTGGGCGACGCCTTCACCAGGGGCGATTGTCAACGTCTGGCCTTCAACGAGGCCGCGGTATACGCCACCTCATCGCTGCGTTCGATGACACCGTGCCTCGACAGCCCCGATTACCTCAAATTGCCCATGGCGATCTATTCGCTCGGCGCGTCCCGCTACCTGCCAGCGGTGAAAATGATCAACGGCGGGCTGAGTGAAAAACTGTTGCGCCAGGTTGTCGACAAGGATGAAACCCTGAGTCGCTCGCTGCACCTGTGCGACGAACGCAAATGGTGGGCGTTCATGCCACCCCAAGCCACTCTGTTCGACGAAGGCCCCCGGCATCTTTCGGCCATGGTGCGAGGCTATCCGGCAGCCTTGCTCGACGATCCGGAATGCCGCCTGCTGCCGATGGCGGCGCTGGGTACACCGTTGCCAGGCAGCAATCGGCATTTCTTCGATGAGTGGATGGACTATCGCGACCTGCCGCGCAATCAGGCTTCGGTACTGACACTGTTCCGCGAGCTGAGCCACAGTTTCTTCGACATCAACCTGCGCATGTTCCGCCTGGGCATGCTCGGCGAGGTGCATGGCCAGAACGCAGTCATGGTCTGGAAAGCCGGTCAGGCACAAGGGCTGTTGTTGCGCGACCACGACTCGTTGCGTATTTTCGTGCCCTGGCTTGAGCGTAACGGCATGCGCGACCCGGAATATCGAATCAAGAAAGGCCATGCCAATACGCTTTATCATGACCGTCCTGAAGACCTGTTGTTCTGGCTGCAGACACTGGGCATTCAGGTAAACGTGCGGGCAATCATGGATACTCTGGCCCAGGTGTATGAGGTACCGGTAACAGCGCTGTGGACGGTATTGCGCGATGTTTTGGATAATCTCATTACAACCATCGAATTTGACGACGAGGCGCGTGCCATGATCAGGCATCAACTGTTCGAAGCCCCCAACTGGCCGCAAAAACTCCTGCTTACACCCATGATCGAGCGCGCAGGCGGACCGGGCAGCATGCCGTTCGGCAAGGGCGAGGTGGTCAACCCGTTCCACAGGTTGCGCCGTGCAACCTGACCAACATTTGCATCCTTCGCGGCGCACGGTATTGCGCCTGTCATTGGGATTACTGGCGCTGCCCGGCATTGTCTGGGCAGAGCCATTGCGCGCAACGCCACCAAGAGTCGTCACCTTGTTTCAGGGGGCGTCCGACAGCGCCGTGGCCCTGGGCGTGACGCCGTGCGGCGTGGTGGATTCCTGGAGCGAAAAACCGATGTACCGCTACCTGCGCCCGGCGCTGGCGGCGGTACCGCATGTGGGCCTGGAAACCCAGCCTAGCCTTGAAGATATCGTGCTGCTCAAGCCCGATCTTATCGTCGCATCACGCTTTCGCCATCAACGCATCGCGCCGTTGCTCGAGCAGATCAGCCCCGTGCTGATGCTGGAAGAGGTGTTCGAGTTCAAGCGCACGCTGGCGATGATGGGCGCTGCCATGCTGCGTCAACAGCAAGCCATGGACCTGCTTGGCCAATGGCAACAGCGTGTGACGGCGTTACGCAGTCGGTTGCAGGAGAAGTTTGCCGGGCGCTGGCCGATCACCGTGTCGGTGCTCGACATTCGTGAAGATCATATCCGCAGCTATCTGCCCGCCAGCTTTGCAGGTTCGGTGCTGACCGAACTGGGCTTCGCCTGGACGCCCACTGCCCGCGAGGCAACGGGCGTTTCCCTTAAACTCAGCAGCAAAGAGAGTTTGCCTGTGGTCGATGCCGACCTGTTTTTCATTTTTCAGCGCGCGGACAGCAAAGCCGCGCAGCAAAACTACGACAAGCTGGTCCGACACCCGTTCTGGCAACAGTTGCGCGCAGCGCAGGATGGTCAGGTATGGCGCGTGGATGCCGTTGCCTGGAGCCTGTCCGGTGGCATTCTGGGTGCCAACCGCATGCTCGATGAAATCGCTCGCGTGGCCATGGCGGATAGTCCCTCATGACCGCTGCGGTAAAACTGGGTCTGGGACTGTTGGTGTTGATAGCGTGCATGGGATTGAGCCTGGCAACCGGAGCCACCTGGATATCGCCCTCTGCGATTGTCCGAAGTGTGTGGCAGCCCGATGCGCTTAGCACTATCGAGCATGTGCTGCTCGATACGCGCCTGACGCGAACCCTGATGGCCGTCGCTGTGGGTTCCAGTCTGGCGGTTGCTGGCGCGCTGATGCAGGCACTGACGCGCAACCCGCTGGCCTCGCCCGGTTTGTTCGGCATCAATGCCGGGGCGACGTTTTCGATCATTGCCTGTTCGTCGTTGTTTACGCTTTCGTCCATGAGCCAGTGGCTGTGGTGCGCGTTCATTGGCGCGGCGGTAGCAGGGACTATTGTCTGGATAATCGGCAACCGCGGGCAGGGCAGTCTCAACCCATTGCGAATTGTGTTGGCCGGTGCGGCGATCACCGCGCTGTTTACCGCGTTCAGTCAAGCATTGCTGGTGGTCAATCAGGACGGCCTGGACACCGTATTGTTCTGGCTGGCCGGTTCCTTGTCGGAACGCGATCTGACCACCGCCGCGCCATTACTGGTATGCGTGGTTGTGGCACTGGCCGGGTCACTGGTGCTGGCCGGGCAGGTCAACGTGCTCAATACCGGAGAAACCATCGCAACCGCATTGGGCCAGCGTACAGGCTTGATTCGCCTGCTGATGAGCATCGTGATCATTGTCCTGGCGGGCAGTGCTGTAGCGTTGGCCGGGAGCATTGGTTTCATCGGGCTGCTGGTGCCGCACATGGTACGCAAGACACTGTCCATCGATCATCGCTGGCTGCTGCCCGGCTGCGCGTTGCTGGGCGCAACGCTGTTGCTGCTGGCCGATACGCTGGCGCGGGTGGTGATTGTGCCTCAGGAAGTCCCGGTGGGCGTGATGACCGCACTGTTCGGCGCGCCGTTCTTTATTGCGCTGGTTCGCCGGGGGGCACGTTATGGATAGGCATCTGACCCTGCGCTACTGCGGTTTTTCCCGGCAGTTCAGCCTGACTGCATTGATACGTCTGTTGATCGGCGCAACGCTGACATTGCTGATCGCTCTGGGCTCGCTGGCCGTGGGCAAAATCAACCTGTCGCCCGAGACCCTGTTGAATGTTTTTACCGGTCAGGCGGATGCAAGTCTGGTCTTCATCGTCGAACAACTGCGCATGCCCCGGCTGGTGCTGGCAGCACTCGTCGGCGCGGCACTGGCGGTGTCCGGGCTGATCCTGCAAAGCATCATCCGCAATCCGCTGGCTTCGCCGGACCTGTTGGGTATCACCAGCGGTGCCAGCGCGGCGGCAGTGCTGTATCTGTCATTCTTCTCGGCTGCTTTGGGGGCGCAATTTCTGCCCTTGGCGGCGATCTGCGGTGCAGGTCTTGCCGCACTGGTCATCTATCTGCTGGCGTGGAATCAGGGCGCTTCACCATTGCGCATGGTGCTGATCGGGGTAGGGGTGTCGGCCCTGCTGGCAGCAGTGACGACGTTCGTTCTGGTGTTCAGCCCGCTGACCACCACCTTGTCGGCTTATGTCTGGCTGACCGGGAGCGTGTATGGTGCCAGTTGGCCGGAGCCCCGCGCCCTGGCGGGCTGGCTGGCGCTGACTTTACCGCTGCTGGTGCTGCTCGCCCGCCAGGTGCGCATGCAGCAGCTCGATGATGATCTGGCTCAGGGCATCGGTGTGCGCGTGCAATGGCTGCGCGCCGGGCTGCTGCTGGTGAGTGTTGCGCTTGCAGGTCTGGCGGTTGCGTGGGGCGGGGCGATTGCCTTTGTCGGCCTGATTGCGCCGCACATTGGCAAACGCCTGATGCCACCGGGGTTTACCGGACAGGCGCTGATGGCGGCGCTGATCGGTGCCAACCTGGTAATGCTTGCCGACCTGGCCGGGCGCACGCTGTTCCTGCCGCTGGACCTGCCCGCAGGGATTTTTGTCGCGGTGCTGGGCACACCGTTTTTTCTCTACTTATTGATCAACCAGCGGCATTAAGGAATTACGGATGGCGTCAATCGCAACCCATGACCTGACCCTGAGTTACCAGCGGCAGGTGATCATCGACAGCCTTGATCTGCAGTTGCCCGCGGGCCAGGTGACCGTGCTGATCGGCAGTAACGGTTGCGGCAAAAGCACCTTGCTCAAATCCCTGGCGCGTCTGCTCAAGCCGCAGCAGGGCACTGTGGTGCTCAACGGTGCCGATATCCACCAGAAATCCACTGCTACGGTCGCGCGCGAACTGGCGATTCTGCCGCAAATGCCAAGCGCGCCAGAGGGCATCAGCGTACGTCAGCTGGTGGCGCTGGGCCGTTATCCCTATCAGAACTGGATGCAGCAATGGTCCGTTCAGGATGAAGCCATGGTCGAACGGGCACTGGCGCAGACCGGTATGCAGGAACTGGCCGAGCGGCCCGTTGATGCCCTGTCAGGCGGCCAGCGTCAGCGCGCGTGGATCGCCATGACG
The DNA here is from genome assembly GCF_001466905.1 of Pseudomonas sp. ICMP 3272. Lineage (NCBI taxonomy): Bacteria > Pseudomonadati > Pseudomonadota > Gammaproteobacteria > Pseudomonadales > Pseudomonadaceae > Pseudomonas > Pseudomonas sp. ICMP 3272. Next base: position 43,121 of record NZ_LKEK01000052.1, on the reverse strand, counting down.
CTGGCCCAGGATACCGACATCGTATTGCTGGATGAGCCGACGACCTTTCTCGACCTGGCTCATCAGATTGAAGTGCTGGACTTGTTACGCGACCTCAATCGCCAGGAAGGCAAGACCATCGTCATGGTCCTGCATGATCTGAACCTGGCTTGCCGTTATGCCGATCACATGGTCGCCGTCCACGAGCGCACCGCCTTCGCCCAGGGGCGTCCGGCCGACATCCTCAGTGAAGCACTGGTCAAGCAGGTCTTCGGCCTTAATTGCCGGATCATCGCCGACCCGTTCTTTGGTACGCCGCTGTGCATTCCCTTTGGCCGGGAACTGCCGCAATGAGCCTGGCACAGGCTTTCAGCGAGCCCGAATGGGCACTGCTGTCCGGGGCGTTGCGCCTTAAACACGCAGTTGACCGCGATACCCGCTCGTTGCCAGCCAGTGCCTTGCTGGACGACAACGTGTGCGAACAATTGCTTGCAGCATTGGGGCCGGTCATCGGCTCTCCGACGCAGGCGATCACCGCGTCACTGCTGGCCAAGCGCTTTTCCTTCCTGAGCACCGGTGCCTGCCTGTACGCCATGTCGGTCTACGACAAGGGCTTGATCCTGTCGCTGGACAATAGCGTGATCGAATACGCACACGATGACGGCCTGTGGACCTCCTCAATGCCCTTGGACGACTTAACACCTGTGGGTTATGAACAGGGCACCCGCGAGGTGTGGCGTGAGGTGATTGTCGGCACCTTGTTCCGCGACCTGCTGCAGCCGCTGTGGGAGACCTTCAACCGTATCACTGGCATTTCCCGGCGAATCCTTTGGGAAAACACCGCCGTACGTGTCTATTCGCTGTACGACAAACGCATGGAAAAGGTTGAAGACCCGGCGATTCGACAGCGCTGTGATGCGGATTTCGACTGGCTGCTGAATCAGGCCGACCCGGCACTGTTCGGCCTGAACTACAACCCGCTGAAACACTTCCGCCGCCCACCGGTTTTGCTGGAAGCCGAGGGCAAAAGCATCCGTTTTCGACGCACCTGCTGCTTCTATTACGACGCCAGCAACCCCGTCGAGTATTGCTCGACCTGCCCGTTATTGAGGCCAAAAAAATGTCGATGAACAAGCACATTGCACACCGCCAGCAACAGCTCAGCGACGCCGTGATAGAGCAATACCGGGGCATTGCCGCCTCCACCATCGGCCACCTGACTGACAGTGGTTATCTGCCAGGGATCAGACCGCTGTTCGACGGCGCTCGTCTGGTCGGCAACGTGGTTACAGTCAAAGTAGAGATGCCCGACGGCAGCATCCTGCGCGATGCATTGCTTAACAGCCTGCCTGGCGACGTGCTGGTCATTGAATGCGTTGGTGACGATCATTGCGCCTGCTGGGGCGAGCTACGTACCCTGGCCGCGCTCATCAAGGGCCTGGCCGGCGTAGTCATATCAGGTGCGGTTACCGACGTCGCCGCCTTACGCGAACATCGTCTGCCGATATTCAGCCGAGGTATCAGTGCTGTGACCACGCGAAGCCTGGGGGAACGTGGTGAACTCAATGGGCCGATCAATATCGGTGGGGTTGTTGTTAATCCGGGAGACATTGCCATTGGCGATGACGACGGAGTGTTCATCCTGAGTGCGCAGCAGGCGAGTGAGTTGTTGCCTGGGTTGCTGGCCAAGGAACAAGCGGACCATGAGAAACGGGAGGAGTTTTTGCGACGACTGGACAGGTATAAAGCACCTGCTGCCGGTTAGCACATTAATCCAGCAGAGACGCATTCTTGAGTAGATCATACAGCCCTTCAGGTACAAGCGTAGATTCACGGGTAAAACTGGAGCCAGAATGCCACGCGGCCTTGAAAGTTGCCCCGTCGCTTTCAAGGCCGTCCAGCCAGGGCTTCTTATAGATTTCTGCGTCGTCAAATCTTGCATCGTAGACCTGCACGATCTCGTGCCCTCGCTTGCCCGCGTAGGTAAAAATGCTCTCCAACGTGCCAATCAACCGAACGTTGCTGATCGAAAAGCCCAGTTCTTCATACACTTCCCGGACCACGGCATCGATACTCCGTTCGCCAAATTCAATGCCTCCGCCAAGAGGGCGAAAAAGCGTTTGCTTTGCAACGACGTCGTGAAATTCGTTGACCAGTATTTTTCCCTGGTGGTGAAAGACGCAAAGAGCGAGGGCACGAATGCGCGGTTCTGACATGAATAAATCTCCTTTCCAGCCTTCTGCATGACTATACACAGACGCCATCAGCGTGTTGTTCAGCTATTATTCAGGTGAATAGCTGATTGACAACCAGCTTACAGCTTCATTTCATGCGAACTTGTAATTAATCGTTATGCATTAACCGTTATCGTACGACCAAAAAGGCAACTTGGATCCCAAATAAGACTTCAGAATGTATACCAGGTTTTTCCGGCGTTTAGTTGGCGGGGCGCTAAAGATTTCGCTTCTATGACCGATGAAGGTGGCAAGCCCAAACTGTCCCGGATAGCCGCAATGTTTAACTCTCAGTTGAAAAAAACCAACAAGGCATTGGAGCGCCGCCTCGCCATGCTTGAACAGGCAGGGCAAATTCTGAATCTGGAGACAGTTGCCGCCGTTCTGGACGGGGCGGGCAAAGTGCAGTCAGTCAATGCCTTGTTCGAGACAGAGCTGAGCTATGCACAAGCCGAGATTGCCGGGCGCAGTCTTTCTGAACTGAGCCCGCCAGAACTGAGCGGTGATGTTCACCAGAAGCGCGCCCTGGCGGCTATTCGGGACGGCAAACATTTCAGCGGCACCTTGCGCCTGGTCAGCAAAACAGGGGCCATGGTGTGGTTGAGAACCGTGGTCGTTCCCTTTAAGAACGAAACCGGCGGCGTGGAGCAGATCACGCTGTACTCAAGCGTTTTGACGCGCACCATTGAAGCCTCTCGCGAGAACGAAGCCCTCGTGAACGCGCTGCAACGGTCCACCGCTGTTATTGACTTCACCCTCGATGGAATAGTCATTACAGCCAATGACAACTTTCTGAAAGCAATGGGTTACGAGTTACATCAGATAAAGGGAAAACATCACAAAATGTTTTGTTTGCCTGAAGAGTCTGCCTCCGACGCCTATACGCTGTTTTGGGAAAGGCTGCGTCGGGGTGAATTTATCGTTGACCGTTTCCGGCGCGTCGACAAGTCCGGTCGTGATGTATGGCTGGAAGCGTCCTATAACCCGATTACCGACGCCAATGGCAAGCTCTATAAAATCGCCAAGTTTGCGACGGTGATTACTGAACAGGTTGAGCGTGAGAAAGCTGTCGCTGAAGCGTCGGAGATGGCCTATCAAACATCTATCGATACCGACGGCAGTGCACAGCAAGGCCGAAAAGTCATCAAGGACACCCTGCAGATGCTGGGCCAACTGACAATTTCGATGGAAGAGGCCACGCGGGGCATCGAGGCACTGGACTCTCAAAGTCAGGTCATTGGAACGATCATAAAAACCATCAGTGGAATCGCCGAACAAACCAACCTGCTTGCGTTGAACGCAGCTATTGAAGCCGCGAGGGCGGGCGAACAGGGCAGGGGGTTCGCGGTGGTGGCCGACGAGGTACGCCAGTTGGCCTCCCGCACGACCAAAGCGGCAGAAGAAATCGTAAACGTCGTGAAGACCAATCAGAGCCTTGCTTCAGATGCCGTGGGCGTGATTGTGCGTAGTACCGAGCAGGCTTCCGAGGCGCTGGTGCTGGCTAACGATGCAGATCGTGTCATGCAGGAAATCCAGCAAGGCGCCAACACCGTAGTTCGAGCCGTCAGTCGGTTTGTCGATCAGCGCTCGAGTTAGTTGCAAACGGCGGAACACTATCGAGCCCGGTAGTGTTCCCGGTCATCATCCTGGCAAGGGGCAATAGGGCTTAGCGAATGCCGGTAAGCGTGAAGTCTGGCGACCGCTGAACTGCCTGCAGTCGTACACCTGCCGTCATTCGAGCGTAGCGTTCATGTCATTCATTCGCAGTCCGCACATGGTTCGTAAATACCTTTACACCCTGTTGTGGCTTTACCTGTTTTCTATTTTTTTGTTGGCCATGGCGTGGGAATTCAAGCTTGAGTCCTTCGCTATGTACGCCATGAACTTGCCGTATGATCAAGACTTCGAAGATGCCGAGCGTTGGCGTTTTGTATTGACGTCGACCGGGTTTGCGTTGCTGTCGATGGTCGTACCGTTCATTCTTTTGAAGCGCCTGATGCAACGCTTGCAAGACAGCTACAACGACTTGCTGAAGTCGCAGGCGCTCAGCGACTCTCTGGCCCGTCACGATCCTTTGTCTGGCCTGCTCAATCGGCGCGTGTTTCACGAGCAGCTGGTTGCGCGCCTGGAGCAGCCATCTTCGCAAACCGCCGTTTTCCTGATCGATCTGGATAAATTCAAGCTGATCAACGACACCCACGGGCATGCAGTGGGAGACGCGGCGATTTGCGCCGTTGCGGAAAGTCTGCGAGACGCGACAATAGGGTGGCAGGCTTCCGTAGCTCGACTCGGCGGGGACGAGTTCGGTCTGGCGGTCAGTGGTGACTTCAGTCAGGTTGAACTGGCAACGCTGGCTGAAAGTGTGTTGGCTAAAATCGCAGAGTCCAGTGCGAATTTTCCGCGTTTAGCGCTTAGTGCGACCCTGGGCATTGCAATTGCGCCGTTGGACGGTTCGGATGCCGACATCCTGCTGCAGCATGCCGACAGCGCCATGTACAGAGGCAAGAACGGCGGCCGCGCCACGTTTAACTTTTATGAAGTCAGTTTCGAGCGCGAACAACGCCAACAGGAGTTGTTCGCGCAGGAATTGAGACAGGCTATTGAGGAAAAAAAAATCCAGCCGTTCTATCAGCCTATTGTCAATCTTCCGGAGCAACGCCTCGCAGGGTTCGAACTATTGGCGCGATGGCTGCACCCCGAGCGCGGAATTATCATGCCGCTTGACTTCATACCCGTGGCAGAACAGCTGGGGCTAATCAAGCAGCTCACTGAAAGTCTCCTGCTTCAGGCCTTCGATCAGGCGCGTGACTGGCCGAGCGATTTTACGCTGGCCATCAACGTCACTTCATTGATGATCGAAAGTGTCGATTTTCCCGACTGGTTGGCGCGCGTGGCCAGCGAAGGTAAATTTCCACTGAGCCGGCTGGAAGTGGAAGTGACGGAAAATGCCCTTGTGGCCAATGTCGACAGTGCACGCCTGAACCTGGAGCGTTTGCGCGCTATGGGTGTGAGCGTAGCGCTGGACGATTTCGGTACGGGCTATTCAGGGCTTTATCATTTGACCAAACTGGCCATCGACAAGATAAAAATCGATAGATCGTTCTTTGATACGACTCTTGAGAACCAGAATGAGATGGTCAAGGCCATCCTCGCTCTGGGTAAAAGTCTGCGCATGAAAATCACCGCCGAGGGAGTCGAGCAAGAGGGGCTGGCAGACTGGTTAGCCTCCCATGAGTGCGATTTTGCTCAAGGTTACTTGTTCGGACGGCCCTTGCCTTTGGCCCAGGTGACAGCGTTGCTGGCAATGGCCGAGCCCGACGGGCCGGTAAGGGCGCGAGCCATTGCCGGGTAGCGCGAACGTTGGGCGCACGGGATATGGCGCCCCACTAATGGCAAGCTACATCGCCCGCCGAAGCGTAATCCGGGTCAACTCCGAAGGCTGGCCAAGACGAATGGCAAATCCGGGCCAGAGTGCGGTGCCGTTGTTGACGTACAGCTGCATCCCGCCGACATCATAAAGTCCCGACACAAATCCCCCGTTGGCCAGGGCCAGCAGGCGGTGAAGACCGAAGATCATTCCGCCATGGGTATGGCCGGAAAGTTGTACAGCAACGCCTTTAGCCGCAGTTTCTCGCGCGTTTCTGGGTTGATGGTCGAGCAGGATGATCGGGGTGTCTTTTGCGATGCCTGCTATGGCTTTTTCAACGTCTGGCGCGGGGAAGCCGGTCTTTGGTGCGGTCACATCGGTGACCCCGGCCAAAGCGATCCGTGCGCCGTCGCGCTCGATCAGGGTGTGGCTGTTGGCGAGTGGCACCATCCCCAGCGAGACAAAGTGCTGCATCCACGTCTGGTTGTCGAAAAAGTACTCATGATTACCGGGTATGACATACACGCCGTCCGGTGCCCGTAAATCGCGTAAAGCCTCGACATCCTGCTTTCGGTCGCTGAGCGAGCCATCGATCAGGTCGCCGGTGATGACGATCAGATCCACTCCCAGCGCATTCGACTGCTGCACCACCGCCTGTGTCCACGGCGCGTCAAACAGGCGACTGATATGCATGTCAGTCAGCTGCAATACCTTGTAGCCCTCGAATTGCACAGGCAGGTTTTTGATCGCGATCTGGATATCTTTCACAGGTGGCACGCGCACGGCCTGCTGCACGCCGATTGCCGCCAGCACCAGGGCCGCCACACCGATGACGTAGCGCAGATTGGCCGGAATGGTCAGTATTTTTCGGCGCAGCAACATCGTCAGCAACGTTCCGATATCGACGATGATTTGCAACACCGCAAGCAACAGGATCGCGCCAAACGCCCAGTTGAACAGCATCACAAGGTCGCGTGGAAATTCCGGCGAGAACACGCTTCCGGAGGAAAACCGGCAATACAGGTGATATTGCGAGGCTAGAACAAGCAGCAGAGCAACGGCAATTCTGGTTGATAGCGCCCACGGCATTGGCCACAAGAACCTGGCGATAACGTACAGGCAGGGCAGGCTGAACATAACGTGAAACATCAAAGCGCTCCTTTAGTCATCCGCCGATAGTAACGGCTCGCCTCTCGAGGCGTCGACCGATGGGTTCCGAGTCAGTTGACTGGGGTTTTCCTCACTTGATTCATAAGCGGATGAAGCAACACCCGATACTGGAAACGTGGTTGGGGCGCTTTCGGCTGCGGGCCCGGCTTTGCTCGCGATGATCCCCTCATGACGCGGATTTTCAGGGCCTGGCGCATTGACTGAGAACGTTGGAATGGCAGGAAGTGGCATCCATAAATAAATGTATAGATGCATTAAGCATCCTAATCGCAAAAAGCCATCTCTCAATTGACGCTACGGTCCGCACTCATGGTTAATGGCTGCAACGCTATTCAACGTAGGGTTCGCCGCCATGCTCAGATTCCCATCTCGTCTAAACGCTGTTCTCGGAGCCTTGACCGGGCTGGCTTTGCTGATCGGTGCAAATGCCGCAATGGCGGGCCAGACGTTACGTTTAGCCCACGCCTCAAGCTCCAGCAGCCTGATCAATCAGGCGATGACACGTTTTGCTGCCGAGGTCAGCGCTGAGACCAAGGGCGAATTGAACGTACAGGTCTATCCCGACGGGCAATTGGGTGACGAAGCGCCTATTGTCGATTCGGTCGGCGCAGGAGCCATCGACATTGGCCTGGGCGGCTCGACTGACGGCATTGATCCACGCCTGAATGCGCTGTCGCTGCCATTTCTGTTCGAAGATTCGGTCGCCGTGCATGCCTACCTCGATAGCGCAGCCGGCAAGAAATTCCTCAGCATGGGCCAGGACCATGGCTTCGTCATGCTCTCGGCGCTGGACTCTGGCTTTCGCCAGTTCGCCAACAGCAAACACCCGATAATTCAGCCCGCAGACCTCAGTGGCCTGAAAATACGTACGCCGCCTAACCCCGTCATTCTGGCAACCATCAAGCAACTGGGCGGACTGGGGCAGTCGATTCCGTTTGGCGAGGTTTATACCTCGCTGCAATCGGGTGTAGTGGACGGTGTCGAGCCCGAGCTGCGCGATTTTTACGACCAGAAGTGGTATGAGGTCGCCAAATATGTCTCGCTCTCGAACTACGTGTGGTCGGCTAACTTCTGGTTCATCAACAAGGACAAGTATGAAAGCCTGAGCGCAACTGATCGGGCTGCTCTCGACAAGGCCGTGGTAGACACCACAGCCTGGTATCGCTCGCAGCTGGAAGCGGTGTACAGCAAGATTCAGCAGGAAATGCAGGGCAAAGGCGTGAAGTTCAATGACGTCAACCCGCGTCCATTCCGCGAGTTGAGCAACCCGGTGTATGCCCAGTTCGGCAAGGTCTGGGGCGAAGACTTCGTCAGCCAGCTGCGGCACGACGCGCAAGGCGAGTGACGCCATGTCTATCAGCCCGCATCCCGACCAACCGCCCAGCAGCCTGGCTGAACGCTGCCTTGCTGTATTCGGCTCGCTGATGTTCGCCGTGACCTTTCTGTCCATTCTGGCGGGCGTCCTCTCGCGTTACCTGAATCTGCATGGCTTCGAATGGTCGTTCGAGATCGCCACCATCGGTTTTATCTGGGTGACGTTCATTGGTGCCGTGATCGCTGAAATCAGGCACGAGAACGTGCGATTCCAGGGGCTGGTGAGCATGCTGCCAGTCACTCTGCAAAAGGCGCTGGATGCCTTTGCCAGCCTGGCCCTGCTGGGGATCAGCGCGTGGCTGCTGAGCAGCGGTGTGGCGTTCATTTCACGCACTGGCTGGATGCCGACCCCGGTGCTGCGCTGGCCCGCCGGGCTGAGTTCACTGGCGCTGATCAGCGCCGCCGCGATGCTTGCGCTACTGGCTGTGGTTCGTCTGACACGCCTGATTCGCAACGGAGTACGCCCATGACCGTGCTGATCCTTTTTCTGGCGTTTTTCTGTTTGCTGATGGCGGGCTTGCCAGTTGTCTGGGCGATGGCCGGTGGCAGTATTGCGGCCCTGCTGTGGGGTGATCTGCACATGCCGCTGGCCTGGCTCGCCCAGCAAACGTTGCGCGGTGCGGACTCATCCACCCTGGCCTCTATTCCATTGTTTCTGCTGGCCGGAGAGTTGATGAACCGTGGAGGCCTGACGCTGCGCATCATGCGCGTTGCGGAGCACTGTTTCGGGCGTTTGCGCGGCGGACTGGGGCTGGTGAACGTGGCCACTGCGTTCGTCTATGGCGGTCTGACCGGATCAGCCACAGCCGATACCGGTACCGTTGCCAAGGTCATGATTCCAGTGATGGAAGCACGCGGCTACCCACGTGCATTCGCCGCCGCTGTTACCGCAGCTTCCGGAACGCTGGGCATTATCGTACCGCCGAGCGTCATCCTGATCATGTTCGGCGTGCTGACCAATACGTCCATCGGTGGTCTGTTCATGGCCGGCGTGATCCCTGGCCTGATGCTCGCCGCAGTCTTCATGATGACCGCCTACATAGTCGGGGTTCGCGAGGGCTTTCCAAAAGCCGAAGGCAAGATGGACTGGGGCCTGTTCCTGCGTGACACCGGTGGTGCGCTGCCGGCATTGCTGATGCCGTTCATGGTGCTCGGGGCGATAGTGACCGGCTTTGCCACGGCCACCGAAGCGGCGTCGTTGTCGGTACTCTATGCGCTGTTCGTCGGCACCATTGTCTATCGACAACTGGGCTGGCGCGATCTGTTCCCGGCCGTGACCGAAGCGGTGACCACCACCGGCTCGGTAATGATCATCATGGCCGTGGCCATGCCGTTTGGCTGGATCCTGACCTTCGAACTGGTGCCCCATACCGTGGCGACCTGGATCGTCGGCCTGCATACCGGACCGCTGATCACCATATTGCTGGTGATTCTGGTGCTCAAGGTCGTCGGTTTCTGGCTGGACCTGGGCCCGGCGATGATCATCCTCGCGCCCATTCTGGTCCCTGTTGCCAAGGCGGCAGGTTTCGAGCCCTATCAGATCGGTCTGATCTTCACCATGACCCTGGGCTGGGGGCTGTTCACTCCGCCTATCGGCACCAACATCTTTGTGGTGTGCAACGTAGGACGTATTGATATCGGGGCCGTATCACGACGATTGATACCGTTCTGGATCGCCACGGCGTTCGCTATCGCCTTGCTGGTGTTTTTCCCGAATTTGACCCAATGGTTGCCCCGCGTCATGGGCTATTGATACCTCCTATTTCCTGAGAATAAAGATGAAACATTTGATCGGTGGAATTTCCAGCGGCGGCCGCGCTTTGCCCGAAATCGACGGCCAGGCTTTCAATGTCGCACGCTCCAATGGGCCATGGCTGTGGGACAGCAAGGGTGTGCGCTACGTGGATACCGCAATGGGTTTTGGTGCAACCATGCTGGGCCATGCTCAGATGGAGGTCATGGCCGCGGCCAGTGCAGCAATGCTCAACGGCCCGATGCCTTCCTTTGCCCACTCGGACGAGGAGGCGGCTGCTGCCGCATTGGCGACATTCACCGGCGATCTCAGCCAGGTGATATTCCTCAACACTGGCAGCGAAGCCGTGCACCTGGCCTGCCGCACCGCGCGCGTGGCGACGGGTCGCCAGCGCATTGTAAAGTTCGCTGCCGGCTATGATGGCTGGTACGACTCGGTAGCCTTTGGCAATGCGGGGCAGGCCTCGGCCTTGATGAGCGGCACAACCCGGCCTGAACGTGATGGCATGCTGCTGTTGCGCTACAACGATTTTGAGGATGCCGAACAACTGTTTCGCGATTACAGCGACATCGCGGCCCTGGTGGTGGAACCCGTGTTGGCCAACGCGGGCTGCATTGAGCCTGCGCCGGGCTATTTAAAGCACCTCAGCGATCTGGCTCACCGTAATGGCGCACTGGTTATCCTGGATGAAGTGTTGATGGGGTTGCGCCTGTGTCCAGGGCTGACCGGCACGCTGCTGGGTGCCGAGCCTGATCTGGCCACGGTCGGCAAGGCAATCGGCAGTGGTATTCCGGTCGCCGCGCTGGTTGGCAAACCCGAATACATGGGGCTTTTCGAGCAGGGAAAAATCGTACGCGCCGGCACCTACAGCGGAGCGCCGCCAGCGTGCGCTGCAGTACTGGCAACCCTCAAGCAACTGGCGACCGCCAACTATGCCGCACTGCTGACACGCGGTGACCAGCTGCGCGCCCAACTGGTCGCGGCCTTTGCCAGCAAAGGCATGGCCGTGAGCAGTACGGGTTACGGGTCAGTGTTCACGTTATGGCCCTCGGCGACGCCACCCAGAACCTACGCTGATGCGGCGCACGTGGCTGACAGCGCGTGGACGCTCGCGCTGCACAAGGCGCTGCGCCGCGAACGGGTCATGAGCATGCCGTTTGCCTTTGGCCGAACTTACCTGACCTTTGCGCATCAGGAAAAAGCGCTGCAAGCGGTGCTTGAAGGCTACAAAGCTGCAATCGCCTCGCTTTGAGACTCGCTTTCAGAACGGCTTTCGGCCTGAAAGCAATCACGGACGAAATGCGCCAGGCGGCGGGTATTCAACAGGGCATGTTCGGGCACCAGCAGCTCCAGTTCGATGCTCGGCAGCCGGGGCAACTGCTCGGATTTCAGGATGCGCCAGCCAGATGGAACAACTGAAGCGGGCAATACCGTCACCGAGTTGCCTAGCCGAACCGAATGCATGACGCCCGGTAGATGAGATGAAGAACTGACCACCCGCCAGGGCGTACCCAACAGATCCAGCGCCTCAATGATCTGCGGACGCGCCCGGCAGCTTTCGGTAAATAACGACAACGGCAAAACCTTCTGCTGCTCGGGAAAATGCCCCGGCGCTGCGCACCACAACATCGGTTCGCACCTAAGTAACTCACCCTGCACCTTGGTACCGGAGCGGGTGATGATCGCCAGGTCGATGCTACCTTCGGTAATCATGGACTCCAGGCGAGAAGAAAAATCACAGATGATTTCTACCTGCAGATGCGGATGGCGCAGGGTGAACGCCTGCATGAGCTCGCAGCCCAGCGACTCAAGATAGTCATCCGGCATGCCTATACGAACGCGAGTGGCTTCCTGCCCGCAATCGAGTGCGGCAAGCGCCTCGTCTTCGAGCATCTGGATACGCCTGGCGTAGCCGATCAGCCGTTCACCGTGCTCCGTCAGCGTAACGCCACGGCGAGATCGCTCCAACAGCTTGCGCCCGACCCGGGCCTCCAGCCGGCCCAGCATAAGGCTGACAGCTGCCTGGGTCTTGCCGATACGCTCACCGGCAGTGGTGAACCCGCCGCAATCGATGACAGCAACAAAAGCAGCAAGGCAATCGGTATCGAGATGGCGCATGGGGAGACCTCGGGTAAAACCTGGTAAGCGAGGTCTATGCACGTTCCATTCCGTTAAGTGCCGTTACGAGAAGTACAGCAACTTGAAAGTCACGACCGAAGCTTTTCATTCGCCTGGCTGTTGAGCTGACGCTGCATATCCCAGCAACGGTAATGATCTGTCAGCGTTTCCGTGATGGATCTATATTTGATGCCCAGATCATTCAGGCTGCGCTGGTTATCCACCACAAAGCGAATGCCGAGGTGCTTGCTCAGATAATCCTGAGTGAGCCCGAAGAATGGACCAATCAACCTGACAATAGCGTTGGGAATGCGGTAGCGCGGCAATAACCAGGGGCGTCGATGTAAGCGGCGCACAATGCCAGCTATTTCCACGAAAGAAATCATATGTTGTTCAGCAAGGATATAGCGACCCTGAGCGTCAGCCTTGTTTGCTGCGATGATATGGGCTGCCGCTACATCCCTGACGTCCACGGTAGTCAGACTCAGGTCGGGCATGCCATAGAAGAAGTAACCGCGGAACATTTCATCCAGAAGAAACAGGCTTCCGGAGTCCGAGGCAGGTGTAAGAGAAGGACCGAGAATCATGCCCGGATTGATAGTGACCAGACTCCAGCGCGTCTGCTTCTCGCAGATCCGCCATGCTTCTTTCTCGGCCTCTACCTTGGCGTAGTGATAGGGGTTGGTTTCAAGCGTGCTGCTGGTATTGAAATAGTCCTCGGTCAGGGTCTTGTTCTTCATGTGCAGAACGTCAATGTAATCGCCAAAGATTGCCCCGACGGTGGAGGTCATGACCACACGAAGGACACTGGGCGTTTTATCGACACTGCTCAGAACGTTCCGGGTGCCCTGCAGTGCAGGATCGAGCATTTCCCGGCGGCCGTCCTTTATTTTTTCAGGCAACAGAAAGGGCGACGCCACATGATGGACAACCGTACAGTCGTGCATGGGCGCATCAAACGCGCCATCTACAAGAAGGTCAGCCTCGAATAAGTAAAGTTTGCCTGGATATTGCTTTTGCAACGTCAGCAGAGGAAGCACTTTTGCCCTGTTGGTGAGGTTGCGCACGGTGGTATTGACGATATTGCCGCTGGCAAGCAGTTGCTGAATCAAGTGGCAGCCCACAAAACCGCCACCCCCGGTAACAAGCACTCGTTCTGTCATCGCGGCCCATCTCTTGTTTGATTATTTATGGAGAGCAGAGAGCTACGATAAACAACCGGTCACAGAACGATCAGGGGTTGAGCGGACACAAAAGGGGGCGGCAGCGGACGTTCGATGATCATGTATGTTCTAGCGAGTACATGAAAACTCAGGAAGTTGACAGGCGCTGGATGTCTTTTCGAAATTGTTGAATTTCGTATCTGGCCTCGCGGGGCGTTACCCCGGTCCAGCGTTTGAACGCTCGACGGAAATCACGAATATCGCTGAAGCCGGTTTCAGTCGCAACGTCGATCAATTTCGTTTCACGGTGGCTCAGGAGTGACAATGCCCTGGCCCTGCGTAGCGAGTCGATAACGCCCTGATAGGATTGGCCCGCCTCGTCAAGACGACGCCTTAAGGTGCGTTCGCCGATATTGAGCTGTTGCGCAAGGTCATTGAGTGACGGCGGAGCGCAGAGACGCTTGCGTATTTCCCGTTGAACGGTTTCGACAAGATCTGACGTGCCTTTATCTTCCCAGTTTGCACTGTCCAGCAACTCTGCCACTTCTGCAGCCACGAAGTCATCGCGCGTCAACAATGGAATGTCCAGCCACCGGGCATCGAATTCGATCAGGTTGTGAGCACCGGCAAATACCACCGGGCAGCGGAATATTTCGCTGTATCGTTGCCGGTGCGCAGGCTCTGGATACTCAAGCTCGATGCGGCTGGGGAGCATCTCATGATGCCCAGTCAGATGTCGGGCGATGGCCATCGCGCTGGCGAATGCCTCTTCCAGATAAAAGCTGATCACGTCAGGGTCAAAGAACTGCGGCACCATGTAGGTCAGGCAGCGACCTTCATGAAGCTCCATTCTATGGCGAAGCAGGGCACCGGCATGTTTCTGATAACGGAGAGCCAGATCCAGCGCGTCACCCAGCGTGGGACTGGCCTGCATACCCAGTCCGACAATGCCCCATGACACTGCTGTCTGGCGCTCGCCGACCGACAGACCCAAGCCGTCATCACCCAGCACCGTGATTGTCCGGCGTACCAGCAGGTTGCTTTGCCGATGCGACAGAAGATAGCCGGGCTTTTTCAGGTCATCAGGGGCAAAACCCAGGCCACGGCATAGCCACTCGGCATCGACGCCACGTTCGGTCGCATATTGCAGGAGCATGCGCGATACCTGCGGCGGAGCCGAGGCTTCAGAGAACAGTGGGTCAGCAATGAGTTTCATGTTGATCCGGACCTTTTACAAACAGGTTTTATTGTTTTATCGAATCACAGCATGCCTGAAAAAGCAGCCAAAACACCCCTCGAATCGTTAAATTAATCATCGACCCGATCAGGCAGCCGAACAAGTCCGTTACCACCCCCTTTTACGTCCATTGGCCCCCTGCATGCTCCGTGTCTCCTTGGCTAACTTAGGGTTCTCGCTGTTGAACCCGAGGAATACAAAGTGAGCCACGACAACAACAAGATCCACGATTGCGCCGACGCGGTGTGCATTATCGGAAGCGGCCCTGGCGGGCTGTGCATGGCGAGGGCGCTCAAGCGCCAAGGCCTCGATTACGAGCAGTTCGAGCGACACAGCGAAGTGGGAGGCGTATGGGATATCAATAATCCCGGAACCCCGATGTACCAATCGGCGCACTTTATCTCCTCTCGCGATCAGTCAGGGTTTATCGACTATCCCATGCCCGCGCACTTTCCCGATTATCCGAGCAATCGACAGATTTTCGAGTACGTTCGCTCTTTTGCGATGGCGTTCGATCTGTACGACAGGATCCGTTTCAACACTGCGGTCAAAGACGTAGAAAAAGAACAGAATGGGCGCTGGCTAGTCACGCTGGCCAACGGTGAACGACGCCGCTATCGCGCGGTGGTGTGTGCCACAGGCTGTAACTGGGACCCGAACATGCCCGAAGTGAAAGGCCAGTTTGAAGGCACCGTTCGGCACTCGGTAACGTACAAGAACCCCGACGAATTCAAGGGCAAGCGGGTGATGGTCATCGGCGCGGGCAACTCCGGTGCCGATATTGCCTGCGATGCGGCCAAACATGCCGATAAAGCCTTTATCAGCATGCGTCGCGGCTACCACCTCATTCCCAAACATCTGTTCGGAATGCCGGTTGATGAATTCGGTGAAAAGGGACCGCAACTGCCAATGTGGCTGGCGCGCCCGGTTTTCCAGACGATTTTGCGGGTCATCAATGGTGATACCCGGCGCTTTGGCTTGCCCAGGCCGGACCACAAGCTCTTTGAAAGCCACCCGTTGCTCAATACCCAGTTGCTGCACTACCTGCAGCACGGCGATATTCAGGTAAAGCCGGACGTGTCCCACTACGAGGGTCAGCACGTGGTGTTCAAAGACGGCACGCGTGAGCCGCTCGATCTGGTGCTCTATGCCACCGGGTATAAATGGAGCTGCCCCTATGCCGCGAAATATTTCGAGTGGCAGGGCGGTCGGCCCCGGTTGTACCTGTCTATTTTCAGTCGTGAGCATCACAACCTGTTCGGCATCGGGTACGTCGAGACCAACTCGAGCGCCTATAAGCTGTTTGATAGCGAGGCGCATGCTGTCGCTTGTTACTTGCGTGACCAATTGCATCAAAAAAACCAGGCCAGTCATTTCGATCAGTTGATCGCTACCGACGACCCGGATCTTTCCGGGGGAATCAAGTTCGTCAAATCCCAACGCCACGAGGTGTACCTGGAGGCGCATGCGCTCAAGAAATACCTGCGCAAGCTGTTTCACAGCCAGGGCTGGCCTGCGGTCGAAGAGGGTTATTACAAAAGCCTGCGTAAAGGCGCTGGCTATATTGCTGCGCCAATGCAACAGAAGGTCGCCATTCAGGAGACGTGCTTATGAAAACGGTGGTTCTGATTACCGGCGCGGCCGGCGGCATTGGCCAGGCGATCTGCGCCCAGCTGATCCGCAGGGGCATGCAACTGATACTGGCGGACATCGACGAAAAGCAGCTGCGCATGCTGGCTGAAAACCTCGGCGAAGATGCTTTTCCCTATGTAGTTGATCTGACCGACCAAGAAAGCCTGGCAGGCTTGATGACCTACATAGAGTCAGAGTTTGGCCGACTTGACGTGTTGATCAACAATGCCGCCATTGCAGTAGTCGAAGCGTTTGATACACGCTCGGTGGAAAGCATCAGTCGAGAGCTCAACATCAATCTCGTCGCACCGCTGATCCTGACTCGTCTGGCCATTCCGTTGCTCAAGCGATCGAGCGACGCTCGGATCATATCCACTGTTTCACTGGGGGGCGTATTTCCCACGCCCGAATCACCGATCTACTGCGCCAGCAAGTTCGGACTGCGCGGCGCAATGCTCTCGATCGGACTGGATCTGGCCGAAAAGGGCATCAAGGTCGGTTCCATCCTGCCAACCGCGACAGACACCCAAATGCTGCGCAAGGAAGCGATCGAAGGCGGCAACGCTTTACAGTTCATTGCACCGCCACAATCGCCGGACGACGTCGCACGTCAGGTGTTACTCATGCTCGACAAACCGTGCCTGGAACGGACACCGAAACCGAGCGAATCCTTGGCATCCAGTCTGGCTATGCTGTTCCCCAACCTGTTGCCGCGCACCACCCGATTGCTGCAAAAGCGCGGAGAGAAAGGCATGAAGAAGTACATCGAGTCGCTCGGCGAGCGTGGCCTGGCGCACCGGGTGGAGGGGGTTTGGCGTTTGAAATAGCAGTCGTCTGTGCTGCGGACAATACAGAGCGTTTCAGGGCTAAGGGCTTGCGGACATCGTTCGTCCAGGGGCGATGACAGTTGATCGAACCGGACGGACGGTTGCGTGGAGATCATTGAAAAGTGGCGCGCTGATGCCAGTGCGGAACTTGCTGCTCGGCCATAAGCAGGTATCGTGTGGGCGTCAGGTTGTAACTGCACAGCTCTGAGCAGGCTACAACTGTATTTTTCGAGGC
Organism: Pseudomonas sp. ICMP 3272; assembly: GCF_001466905.1. NCBI lineage: Bacteria > Pseudomonadati > Pseudomonadota > Gammaproteobacteria > Pseudomonadales > Pseudomonadaceae > Pseudomonas > Pseudomonas sp. ICMP 3272. The sequence continues at coordinate 26,032 of NZ_LKEK01000052.1, read as the reverse complement.
GTGATATGTGCAGCCCTTCGCGCCGACGATACAAGGATTATTTTAATGAAAGCTTTTCAGATCGGATCTCAACAAGGCCTTGACGCCCTGACCGCGACCACTCGACCCGAGCCGGTTGCCGGACCGGGGCAAGCCATTGTGGCGCCTCGTCTGGTGAGTCTCATCAGTCGTGATGTCCAGATCCTTCATGGCGTTTACGGTGCCAGACAGGAGCCAGAGCGCATTCCGGTTTCCGAAGGTGTGGGCGAGGTCATCGCTGTAGGCGAGGGCGTCAGTCAGGTCAAAGTGGGTGACCGGGTTATCTGCGGTCACTTCCCGGACTGGCTGGAAGGCACATTCAGAATCGACGTGTTTGCCCATGACGTCGGTGTAACCCACGACGGCTGGCTGGCGGAAAAAGTCGTATTACCCGCCGCAGCGTTGATTCGCGTGCCGGACTCGCTGGCTGACCAGGATGTTGCCGCGCTGGCATCTGCGGGCCTGACAGCCTGGAACGCGCTGATGGAAGTGTGCAAGGTCAAACCGGGCGAGCTGGTCCTTTGTCTGGGAACCGGCGGGGTGGCGCTGGCCGCTTTGAAGCTTGCCAGGCTCCACGGCGCGCGCGTGGCAATCACCTCATCAAGTGACGAAAAACTGGACATCGCCCGCCAGCTGGGCGCGGAAATTACTATCAATTATCGAACACACCCTGACTGGGCAGCGCAAGTCATGGCGCTCACCAATAACACCGGTGCGGACATCATCCTCGAAACCGGAGGCCAGGACACCCTGGGGCAATCCATCGCTGCCGCTGCCGTCAACGGACGTATCGCGGTCATTGGTGTGACTCCAGGGCAGCACTCTCCGATTCCCGATTACCTGTCCCTCATCCTGAAAAATGTAACCATCAGGGGCATTGCCAATGGTAGCCGCGCGATGTTTACCGACCTCATACGCGCAATCGAGGCAAATGGGGTTGAAACCGTCGTTGCCAGGACGTTCAAATTTGCTGATGCACCCCAGGCCTATGCTTATTTTGCTGCGGCAAAGCATATAGGGAAGGTGTTGATCGAGTTTGAGCGCGACTGAGGGCAGAGCACAGGATCATCCGGAGAATGGCGAAAGGCTTACACGAGCTGGAGTGGATCCACTCTGTACGGCGCCACTGCGAAGGAGCAATCTACACCCATCAACTGCAAGCGCAGGAAGCGCTTCACAGGTCACGGATGATCACCATTGCCGGGATGGCTACCGACAGGATGTTGGAATGGTATTGATGGAAAAAACAACCCGCTTCGGCGGGTTTTTTTATGCGCGCAAGGAATGGGCGCGCCTGCAAACGTAATCGGCAACGGTTTCGCGAATGACTTGAAGATGAGGGACCTATGCAGACGCATACCCAAGCCCAAAGGCGGCGAAAGGTGTCGTGTCGGGCGGGATCAGCAGCCGCGTCCAGCATTGGCGACGATAAATTTGAGGTTCTTGCCCTCGACTTTTATACGTCGAGCGGTGCGGTGATGATAGTTGGCGAATGCCGGATGGCGCAGCGGTAGCGAATCGAGGCGTGGATCAACCGGTCGACAGATCGCACCGCTGCATGATGGGAGAATCTTTGAAAGTGATGCAACAATAAAAAACCTCCTCCGCTCAGACCGCCTTCTGAAGCATCTCGACAGCGACGGGACGCTGCACCCGGTGTGCGGCATGCAGCCATCGAAGCAGTGCACTACGACCACCGATGCTCATTTTTATCGCTGCGCGCTTGAAGTAGCTTTCCACTGTGCTGACTTTCAGATCAAGCCTGTCCGCCAGTTGAGGCACAGTGAGACCCGCCAGCAGCCCTACGCAGACTTCGGTTTCGCGGGAAGACAGGCTAAGTTCCGATGCCTCAAGGCGACTGAGGAAACGCTGGCGCAGGCCTTCCATGGCATCATTGTTTTTCAAGCTGTTCATGGCAGATGAGGGTGTTGTCGAAACAAGGGTAGGGGTCACGGTTGCAATGTGTTGCTTCACGATCGGCAAAACGACCCAGGATAAGTCCTTGAGCTGAGCACGCTCCTGACTGGTGAATGCCTTGGCAGAGGGGGCTCGATAAACCGACAGTACATATTGCCCCTTGCCCGGGTACGCGAGGTGTACCTGGGGGCGAGAAGCATGAGCCTGAAGGTGACCTGGATTTTTTTGCGCATTGTAGGCCGGCGATTCAAACCTGATGGATTTATCGACCCGTGTATCTGCCAGCTCTGTGGGGCTCAGCAGAACAGGCTCAAGGCGCCTGCTATCGATACCTTGGTTGAGCACCTGGTGCAAATTTCCACCAAATGCACCAATGGGGGGAGCGCCGGCCGCTTCGCTCGTAGACCGAGTAAGCCCTTGAATGACATGGGTAGCATCCACGGGGAGCGAGGCCGTGATCATCTCATGGAGCAGGCGGGCGAAGTGGCGGCTTCCGATACCGGAGATCACTTTGCCAAGATGCGGGAAGAGCTGTTGCATGTTCATCGGTATTCCTTTTTCCGTTTAAAAAGAGACACGCCAAGGCGCAGCCTTGATTCAGCAGATGAGTTCAGGAGTGCATTGTCTTTTCGAAGACTGCAGTCAAACAGGTTGTATGTAGACCTTAATATAATGTTCACGCTTACTGAACAGAGGCTGAATCTGAAGCCATAGCGAACGACGCCGAAGAGCATGCCGTAATAAAAAGTCAATCGTGTTACGGAAAACGAGAACACTTGCCATGATCAATACACCTTATTAGAACGATCTTTTTATCGATTTTTATTGAACTTGGCATTGCCGTGGAAGAGCAGGTAAATACGAATCACTCTGGGTAATGGCAGCTGTATAGGAAGATACACCGCGCACGACGGGCCTCTGCAGGGCCTGTAGCAACGTAGCAAAGACATTCGATGGCATAGGCATGATGGTCCACTCCTATCAATATCCATGTTGTCAGCGTATCAAAACAGGTCGCTGGTGGTACGGGGGAGTGCAACACTGTGTTTATATTAAGGCAATCATACTAATCACAGATAAGTCGAAAAAAGTTGGCCGATGACCTAAGACCGGCGAAAGCCTGCAGGGTTCAAAATTCACGTCTAGATTATAATAAAAAAAACTCAATGAAAAGAAAAGTAGTGGGCCAGGCGATTTTAAACAGACAGGCGAATGAGGCGTTATCTGGTACGTTAGTGCAAATGGGCTGCGCAGAGTAAAAGACATTTTTCAGAGCACGCTTGTTTTTATTTTATGTCTGCCGGTTTTCCTGCAGATCATTTGTTAATTCTTTCTCGCGGAACCGTAGCCTCACTCGGTTTAGCCGATTGACTGGCTGCGCGAGACGATTGGGCAGGAGACGGCTTTCTGCGGGGAAGGTGAACGCGGAGCGTCCGGCAACGTGATGCCACTTTGCAAGCCACCCCGGCAACGTGCTTCTGCCATCATTTGGCCATCATGGTTGATACCGCCAGAGCACCTGGCACGAGATGCGTCATACCGCGTACCTTTAAGCTCATCCGCCAAAACTCAGGCCATTTGGGCGACGCCTGTCATCCACTTGACCAACCCGTGTCGTCCTTTCACACCAAGCTTGGCCGCAGCACGCTTCAGATAGGTCTCGATGGAGCTGTTTTTGACGTGAAGCTTGTCGGCCAGCTCCGGAACAGTCGCCCCGGCAAGTATGCCAAGGCAGATTTCCTTTTCACGGAGTGACAATCTGACCTCGGAATGGCTGAGCTTTTCGTTGAACTCGCGCTGAAGCTGCTGCCCGCCCTGGGTGACCGCATCGTTGTCAGCATGCGCAGTGCACAATGTTCGGGTGGTCTGAGCGTGCCGCTCCAACAGTGGCAGCAGGGCCTCTGAAAAATTCTTTAAAAACGATAATTCGTGCAGCGAAAAGTCACGTTGGTGATGTTGGCGGTGCAAGGAGATGACGCAGCGTCTGTTCGACTTGCGCGACACCAGACTGCAATGGTAGGTACCCGCCGAACCAGAGCTGGCCGGTCCAGTGCAACTACTAAAGGGTGGCTTCAGATGAATGAGCAGGAAGTCGTCCACATTGACCATTCGAGCGAGCAGCATGTCGTGGTCCTGCGAAACCGTCAGATTCACCGGCTTCTGCTCAGCGTACTCTCGCCCAAGGGGCTGAATGCTGATGATGCTGCCTTCATTCTCGTCAATCGTCCATTCACTCAGGTCCAGGAAATCGATCGGTACGGTGGCCGCGATGATCTGATACATATTCGAAGCAAATCTTGCATCGCCTACGCTCGAGATCAGTTTTCCCAATTCCAGAAAATACGCTGACTGGTCACCCGTCATTCGTAAATTGGCTTTCATTACACATTTGCCCCCATGGCGTTAGTCTCCAGTTAAACCAAAAGCAACCTCATCTCACATACTGCTCAGCCCTCTCGATGCCTGACATCTAGCATAATGTAAGATTGTAGGACAATACTACTAGCGCGTTAAAGAATTTACACATAGCGACTATTCCTAGTCTGTAGGGGAAAGGGGGGACAAATGGCTCGATACAGGCAGATGCTCTATTTTCGACACGGTTCTGTAACGCCTGCCAAGGCCGGTAGTGGCAATAGGATGTTTCGTCTCAGAATAAAGATGCTCTAAATGCCATGGCTGCTACAGGAAAATCAGGCGAATATGGCCGCCAAATAGTGACGTTTAAATTGAGACATCCCACTTGTGTGTGGTCTCCGAAATAATGTCCCTGAATGCGGGGACAGACGGACGTACGACCTGATGTTTCCATAAGCACGTGACTGCAGGGACGTTTGCTGCTGCACGAAACAGTCGCGGTGGCGCGGGGAGATTCTCATGTACGCCCTTTATTTCGGTGTTGAACAGTTGATCCAGACGAGATCAATAATTCCTGTTGAGCGGGAAATACAGTGAGGATTTTCGGATTTTTCAGGAAATTGAATTTCCGCAAAATCCTTTTAAGGATCGTATTGATTGATCTGGCGTTCTCGCTGGCTGGCTATGCCTTCTATAAGGGCGTTAGCGGTGAAGAAGAGCCTGTTTTTCTATCCGCCGCAGCGGAAATAACGGATATCGAACACGCCGTATTGGCACAAGGCGTGCTGCAGGGCCGTAATCAGGTGGACGTAGGGGCTCAGGTTTCCGGGCAATTGCAGTCACTGAAAGTCGCGCCAGGTGACAAGGCCCGGAAAAATCAGCTATTGGCAGTAATCGACCCGCTGCCAGCAAAAAACGCTTTGCGACAGGCCGCTGTGAAGGTCGAGCAACTCACTGCAGAGCGGGACGCGACCGTTCATAAATTGACGCTGGCAGAATCGAATTACCGCAGATATCGAGAGCTGGGTTCAACGATGGCCGTTTCTAAAGCGGATCAGGACAACGCCCGATTTGAGCTCGAGAACGAGCGCGCCAACCTGACGTCGCTCTCCGCGCAGTTACAAAAGGCCCGCATCAACGAAGACGCCTCCCGTATCAAGCTCGAATACACACGAATCCTGGCACCCATGGATGGTCAGATCCTCGCTATTGTCACCCAGGAGGGCCAGACGGTCATCGCAGACCAGATCGCACCGGTCATTCTGAAGATGGCGCAACTCGACACAATGACCGTAAAGGCGCAGGTTTCCGAAGCCGACGTGGTCAAGATCAAGCCCGGGCTTGCGGCTTACTTCACCATCCCGGGCGATCCGGACACACGCTATACCAGCACCCTGAGCGCCATGGAGCCTGGCCCTCTGGACGCTGCGAGCTCGTCCGGCGGATCAGGCGAAAACAAAAAGGCCGTGTTCTACAACGCTCTATTCGACGTACCCAACCCCCAGGGCCGGTTCTACATCAACATGACCGCCAACGTCAGGATAGTGCTCGAAGCGAAGACCGGAGTATTGACGATTCCTGTTGGCGCGCTGGGCGAACGTCGGGAAGACGGGACTTACAGCGTACGGGTATTGGGCGAGGATAACGAAGTCAGGACACAGCAAATAGAGTCAGGGATCAATAATCAGGTAAGGGTTGAAGTACTTTCGGGGTTGAAAGTTGGAGACAGGGTTGTCATTGGGGAGGCTGGGGGCGGTCAAGGTGTGTGACGGTATGGCAATGACGTGCCGGGCAACAAAAAACGTCCTGAAGGCCTTTCATTCGACGTTAACGCAATAATGGAACACGACTAAGACTGGCTTGACTCATTGGGCGGAGCGTTTTTCCTCACGTCGTGAGGGCCGTAAACGTCGATGCTTGCTTTAGAACTTCCCTGAACACCTGGGTGCTGGCACTGCACACCAGTAGTTTTCCTTTTTTTGGGAAATAAAGGGGTTGAAAAATACATCTATTCTGGAGTGTTGGTGATGACCATGTATTACGTCGCAATTGCAATGCTCACGCTGCTGCTGGTGCCGGGACCGACCAATTCGCTGCTGCTCCAGTCCGGGGTTAATCGCGGCCTTGGTATGTATTCACTGAAGTTGATTGCTGCCGAATGGACGGCCTATCTGATTCAGATTACCGCCTGGGGTATGTCCATTGACGCACTCGCGAATTATGGGTGGGTGGTGATAATGACCAAGATCCTGGCAGTGGCTTTTCTGTTTTACATTTCTCTGAAACTATGGTTTTCAACGCATCAGGACACAGACGGAAAGCCCGCTGTGATCTCGATATCGGCATTATTTCTGGCAACACTAAACAATCCGAAAGGGCTTTTTTTTGCGACGTTCATAGCGCCCGCCGGCACCTTCTTGCAGTTCGAAAGTTATGTTTCATTCATGACGGTATTTTCGTTGGTCGTTCTGCCTGTGGGCATAGCGTGGGTCGGACTGGGCGCTCTGTGTGGCCGAAGCCTGCCAACGCTGATGTCGAGCAATCGAGTCAATAGATTAGTGTCATTAGTGATTGGGCTGTTCGCGATTATTGCGTTGTATAACGTGGCTTCAACAGCGCTATTCACCTGACCTGCCAATACGCGTTCGCAGGCCGTACTTTAAATACATATCTAACACTGACGGTCTGTTTGTGTTCAGTCAGTGCGTGGAGCAGTCATATGAACTCTCAGGACATCGTGCTTAGCGACGATGAGGAAAGAGAACTGAGTCGGCGCGTAAATGCTTCAGCCACTGTCAGTCAACGCGAATCTCGCCGGGCGCTAGTGATTTTGCTGGCGGCTCAAAAGCTGTCTCGTAACGAGATTGCCTGGTTGACCGGTCTCTCCGTTGTTTCGGTCACGCGCTGGTGCAAGCGTTTTCAAGAGCTGCGGCTGCAAGGTCTGATGGATCTGCCCGGAAGAGGGCGCAAGCCGTCCCTGCCGGCTGAAGCGCTGAGACTGACCCTTGAGCAAGTCACCAAGCCACGTACCGATCAGGCTCGCTGGAGCTGTCGAAGCATGGCACGAGTCGCTGGCATATCACCGGCCAGCGTTCAACGCATCTGGGCCGCAAACGGCATAAAGCCGCACCTGACATGCGCTATTGAGTTGCCCGACGATCCGGACTTGAAAGATAAATCCTGAGACGCTATTGCGTCGTAAATGCTGGGCAGGACGCTCGCTCGCGACGCGATATGCCAGACGCCCTGATTGATGGCTGTCATATCGCTATCGCGGGCACGATCACTTTTGGTATTTCATAAGCCGGTCGCACCTATTGGCACATAACCCCAACGCAGGTCGGGGCTGCTGTCAGCCATGATTGTGCATCGGTTCCCGGCGCGCGGGAATCAGATCCCGGGCCGAATAAAAGCCCTGCACCAGGCGATTTTTGGCTCGGTACTCACACATCACGAGCAGAGTATCCGGGGGAGGAGTGACCGTTGATTCGTGCTTGACCACCATGATTTTGCCGCTCGAGCGAAGGCGTACATGTGCTCCAGATTCGAATGTGCCCATCTTCATTACCTCACAAGGGTTTTGATGTACGTTCCGTCCAGCCGCCGCCCAGTGCCTTGTACAGATTGACTTCGGCGGTCAGCTGGGACAGTCGGTCGGTGATCAGGTTTTGTTGAGCGCTGAACAGAGAGCGCTGTGCGTCGAGAAACGTCAGGCTATTGTCGACGCCAATGCGATAGCGGCGCTCGGCCAGGCGGTAATACTCCTGGTTGGCCTGTACCAGATCGCTCTGCGCTTTCAGCTGGCGCTTGTAGGTCTGGCGTGCAGCCAGGCCATCGGAAACCTCCTGGAAGGCGGTCTGGATCGATTTTTCGTACTTTGAGACACTGATATCTTTCTGGATCTTCGAATAATCCAGGCTCGCCCGCAGATTGCCAGCGTTGAAAATCGGGATGTCGATCTGCGGTGAAAACACCCAGCCTCCCGAGCCACCTTTAAACAGGCCGGACAGTTCGGTGCTCGATGTGCCAGCGTTGGCAGTCAGGCTGATGCTCGGGAAGAACGCTGCGCGCGCGGCACCGATGCTGGCGTTGGCAGACTGCAACTGGTATTCGGCTTCAAGAATGTCCGGGCGTCGCTGCAGCAGATCAGAAGGCAAGCCAGCCGGTACTTCGGCGAGCCATTCGGAGGCCAGCGGACGGTTTGGCGCGCTGTCTGCGACCGTCGTACCCACCAACAAAGTCAGGTTGTTGAGATCCTGAGCGACCTGGCGCTGGAACGTTGCCAGGCTTGCCCGTGCGCTTTCCACCGAGGTCCGCGCCTGGGCCAGGTCCAACGATGAAGAGGCGCCGACTTGCTGGCTGCGAGCGGTGAGGTTCAAGCTTTTCTCGTAGGAAGCCAGCGTGTCCTGATTCAAGGCCAACAGTTCCTGGTCTGCGCGCCAGGTCAGGTAGGCGGTGGCGACACTCGCCACCAGACTTAACTGAGTGCTGCGCCGGGCCTCTTCGCTGGACAGATAAGTAAGCGAGGCCTGGTCGGTCAGGCTGCGTATGCGTCCAAATAAATCCAGTTCGTAGGCGCTGATACCCAGCGTTGCCGAGTAGCTGCCACTGGTGACCGGGCTGCCGGTCTGCGTGATGCTGGCGGGCTGGCGCTGTCGGGTCCCGCTACCAGTGGCGCTGATCGCGGGAAACAGATCGGCGCGCTGGATGCGATATTGCGCTTGATAGGCCTCGACGTTGAGGGCTGCCACACGCAAGTCTCGGTTATTGTGTAAAGCGCTCTCTATGAGCTGTTGCAGCGTCGGGTCGCGGAACAGGTCGCGCCACCCCATGTCCGCCGCCATGGGGCCAGAGAGTGCTGGAGCGTAGGCGGGTGTCTGTGGGTAGTGTGCGGCAACCGGCGCTGCCGGCCGCTGATAGTCCGGAATCAGTGAGCAACCGCTCAAGGACAGCACAGCAACCAGCCAAGGGCTGAGGGATTTGCTCATCATGCTCCTATCATCCACTTGGCCAGCCCATGTCGACCGCGGATACCCAGCTTGGCGGCGGAGCGCTTTAGGTAGGTTTCGATGGAGCTGTTCTTGACGCAGAGTTTTTTTGCGATCTCAGGGACTGTGGCGCCAGCCAGGAACTCCAGGCAGGCTTGCCTTTCCCGCGTTGACAGCACGACATCGCTGGCACTCAAGCGCTCATTGAACTCGCGCTGCAGTTGCGTGTGCTCCATGGCAGCCAGGCTGTTCGTCAGCGTTCCTCCGCTTTTCACGCGGTATTGGCGGTGGACACTGGCGTGCCGTACCGACAGGGGCAACAAGGTTTCCGAGAGGTATTTCAAAAATGACAGTTCTTGCAACGAGTAATCTTTGTCTGCTTGCGGGCGGTGCAGTGAGATCACACAACAACGATTGGCCTTGCGCGAGACCAGGCTGCACTGGTGAGAGGTGCCGGAAAAGCTAGTGTCCTTGTTGTTTTTCATCCGTGCATTCAAGTGGATCAACAGATCGTCGTTCGCTTCCAGCACGCGCTTGACCAGCGGATGATCGTTGCGGTGCCTGGCACGGGTCGGACACACCGTTTGCATCTGCGGATTCAACTCAGTGCCCGCATAGCCCAGCAATTGAACATCGGTCACCGCCGATTGACTGTCGTCAACGGTCCACTCGCTCAGCTCGACCCGGCTGACGGCCAGCGATGTGTTGATGAACTGGTGCATGTTACTCAGAAACATGTCATCCCCGACGCTGGATACCAGCTTCCCGAGTTCCAGATAAATGTGCGGTTTCACTTCATCTTTGGCATTCGCTCGTCGGTTCATATGTCCATTCCTGCAGATCAGAAGTTGCGTGCAATTCTGTCGACCAGACCGTGAATTCCGTCCTCTGGATGCTCAAACCTTTCGCGCCTCAACATCACTCGAATCCGGTATCACGCATGAATGTCTTCAAAAAAACGATTCAGCTAGAGGCTACAATTAAGCTGGGTTGCGCAGGAGAAGTCTGTCACGGGATACCGGGACATCCTGCGCAACCCTGCGGTCACTGCTCAGCTGACGCTGTTATCGAACGTGAAACCTCTTCTCTGCTGGTCTTGTGAGCCGGCTCCCTGTTCAGCGCCCGGGAGATCGCTTGGCCCAGCGTGCTGACATGAGGCGCCCGGACAAGGGTCTCGTGGGTACCGGGAAGCGCTGTCACGCTCACCGGCGTCTCAAGCAACTCACTCCACCCCAGCAGCGGATCGTTGCGCTCCTCCCCGCTGGCGGTAAACAGCGTCACCGAGAGCGGAGCGGGTGGGCTGACATAGGCGCCGATTGCGATATTGGTCGCATAGACCACCGCTAGATGGCTGCGTAACAAGTTGGCATCGACGTCCTGTGGCAGCTCCTCCGGAAGCAGGCTATGTGCCATGCAGAGTGTCAGCATTTCATCGATGGCATCCGTGCTGGCCAGCTCGGTGAGTTGCTGGAATACCTCGGGTTCGAGCTGCTCGGGTAGCCAGCTCATCAGGAATTGACCTTCACTCAGTGCCTCCTGCGCTTGCTGATCAAGACGCGCGGAGGTGTCGATGATGCCGAGGAACTCCAGCTGTTCACCGCTGGATTGCAGTTGGCGGGCCATTTCATAAGCGATCAGACCACCTGCAGACCAGCCGCCGATCCGGTAAGGCCCTTTCGGTTGCACCTGGCGAATCGCCGCCAGGTAACGCGCAGCCATGGCCGGTACCTCAAACAGCGGCGTTTCTCCAGCCGCCAGACCACTGGCGGCCAAGCCGTAGAGCGGCACCTGTGGGTCGATTGCAGCGGCCAGATCACGCACGTATTGCACTTCGCCGCCCAGCGGGTGGACCAGGAACAGCGGCTTTTGCGAGCCTGTGCGCCGGACCGGGACCAGATTGCTGTGCTGACCAGGACGTGCCTGGCCGTCCAGTGTTCTTGCAAAACCTGCAATGGTCGGCTCGATGAACAGATCGCGGACGGCGATTGGTTTGCCGAGAACCTTGCGCAAGCGCGAGGCCATCTGCACCGCCATCAGCGAAATACCGCCCAGCTTGAAGAAGTCGTCATGGCGACTGACGTTGTCCAGCTTGAGCAGCTCCTTCCAGAGGTTGGCCAGGGCAATCTCGGTGTCGCCTTCGGGCGCTTCGTAAGGGAGGGCCTCAGGCTGTTCCTCCTCGACCGTCGCAGCGACAGCCACGGAATGAGCCGAACGTGGCAACGCTGGCGTGTTATCCAGCACCTGACCGATCGACTGCTGTGCGTCGGTCACCATATTCTCCAGGACCCTGGTAAACAGCTGCGTAATGGCCTGTACGGTCGTTATGTCGAACAAGTCGCTGGCGTATTGCAGGCCACCGATCAGGCCTTCGCCGGTATCTGCCAGCGACAACGAAAGGTCGAACTGAGTGGTGATATGGGTGCTGTCCAGCGACTCGACTTGCAGGTCGGGTAGTTGCAGCAGCGAAGGTGGTGTGTTGTCCAGGCTCAGCATCACCTGGAACAACGGGCTGTGGCTCATGCTGCGGGTCGGCTGCAAGGCACTGACCACTTGCTCGAACGGCAAGTCCTGATGACTGTAGGCAGCCAGCGTCAGGTCCTTGATCCGGCCGAACATGTCGCTCAGACGCGTCTCTCGGCCGGTTGCCACACGCAATGCCAGTGTATTGGCGAAGAAGCCGATCATCGGCTCCAGCTCCGGACGCTGACGGTTGGCGACAGGTGTACCGACCACCACATCATTCTGGCCACTCAGGTGACTCATGAGCACCGACCAGCCCGCCAGCAGGACCATGAACAGCGTGCTGCCCTGAGCCTGGCTGAAGGCGCGCAAGTCAGCACTCAGTTCTGGCGAGAGCATAAATTCGACGAGCCCGCCGGTGTAACTCTGGATGGCCGGACGCGGACGGTCCAGTGGCAGGCTCAACAAGCCTGGCGCGCCTTCCAGGTGCTTGCGCCAGAAGTCGATCTGGGCTTGCAGCGCAGGTCCGTCGAGGGATTGCCGCTGCCAGGCGGCGTAATCCACGTATTGAAGTGGCAGCGCTGGCAGCGGGTCCTTCTGGCCTTGACTGAAGGCGCTGTAAAGCACACTCACTTCCTGGGCCAGAACACTGTTGGACCAGCCGTCAGAGACGATGTGATGCAGCGTAATCAGCAGCACATGCTCGGCATCCGTCACTTGTAGCAGATGCCCGCGCAGCATAGGCCCCTGAGTCAGGTCGAACAGTTGCGTGGCATTTTCCTGACCCAGGCGGGTCAGGGTCGCCGTGCGTTCATCACTGGAAAGGCCGCGCAGATCCTGGTGCAACAGTGGAAAGCGGGTATCGGCCGGGGCGATCTTCTGCACCGGTTCACCGTCAACCAACTCAAAGCGCGTGCGCAGGGTTTCGTGGCGTGCAACCAGACGATCAAGCGTCGCCTGCAAGGCCGCCGTGTCCAGTGTCCCAGTCAGGCGCAAGGCCATCGGCAGGTGATAGGCCGCACCGGCAGCATGATCCAGGTGATCGAGGAACCACAGGCGTTGCTGAGAGAAGGACAATGGCAGGCGGCCCGAGCGGTTGGCCTTGGGAATCGATTGCGCTTCACTTGGCGCCGCGGCGTTGACCAATGAGGCCAGGCCACGCACGGTCGGTGCGTCGAACAGTTCACGCAAGGTGATGCGTGTACCGAGCTTGCGTCGCAGTCGCGACAGCAATTGCACCGCGAGCAACGAATGGCCGCCCAGTTCAAGGAAGCCGTCGTTGCGCCCGACCTGATCCAGATTCAGCAGGGCTTTCCATATCTCGGCGATGGCCTCTTCGGTTTCACCTTGCGGTGCCTCGTAAGCCTTGCTGGCCAACGCATCCTGACCGGGGGCCGGCAGCGCTCGGCGGTCGAGCTTGCCATTTGAGGTCAGCGGCAGGGCGTCCAGATGGACGAAAGCGCTGGGCACCATGTACTCAGGCAGATGCTTGAGCAGCTCGCTACGCAAGTGCTCGGCCGCCACCGATTCGCCACAGACATAGGCAACCAGGCGCTGGCTTTCCGAATCACCCTGGCTGTCGTTGCGGGCAATCACCACTACCTCGCGGATGCCTGGTACGGCCAGCAGAACGTTTTCGATTTCACCCAGCTCGATACGGAAACCGCGAACCTTCACCTGGAAGTCGTTGCGGCCCATGTATTCCAGCGTGCCGTCAGCCAGCCAGCGACCCAGGTCGCCGGTTTTGTAAAGGCGGGCGTTGGCAATACTGGAGAACCGGTCAACGATGAAACGTTCGGCACTCAGCTCGTCACGGTTGAGGTAGCCACGGGCCACACCGCTACCGCCGATATGAATTTCCCCGGCGACGCCCAGTGGTGCTGGTTCGCCGCGCGCATCCAGAACATGCACCTGGACGTTGGCAATAGGCCGGCCGATGCTGGGTTTTTCACCCAGGTCGCGGATCAGATCAATGGTCGCGTCCACGGTGCATTCGGTCGGGCCATACATGTTGTAGAAGCGGATGGTCTGGCAGTTACGCAGCTTTTCCCAGGTGCTGGCGTTGATCGCCTCGCCACCCAACAGCACGCTGATCGGCTGGTAACTGCTGCGTTCCAGCAAACCGGCCGAGAGCAAGGTGTCGAGCTGCGACGGTGTTGAGTCGAAGGCATGAACTTGATGGGCTTCCAGGAAGTCCAGCAGTTCGCTGCCGTTGGCACGAATAAGTTGCGGGATGATCACCAGCGTGTGGCCGGAGAACAGTTGCGAGATGCCTTTGATCGACATGTCGAAGAAGAACCCGGCGTTGAGCGCCACGGTGGCCGGTGTCGGGCAATGCTGGTGGGTCGTGCGGGTCAGCACGTTCCAGAAGTTGAACACCGAACGGTGCTCGACCATGACACCTTTCGACTGGCCGGTGGAGCCTGACGTGTAGATCACGTAGGCCAGGTTTTCCGCCGTCAGGCCGTCTACCAACGGATTGGCGTCGAACGCCTGATCATCCGCCGCCCGCAGCGACTCAGCACTGTCCAGCAGCATCAGCGGTGTGTCGCCGACCGGCAGACTGAGCGCGCTCTGGGTCAGCAACGCACGCGGCTGGCTGTCCTGCAGCATGAAGGCCATGCGGTCAGTCGGGTGGGCAGGGTCAATCGGCACGTAGGCAGCACCGGATTTGAGCACGCCCAGCAGGCCGACAATCATGTCCAGACTGCGTTCGGCGCAGATGGCCACGCGCTCGTCCGGCTGCACACCGAGTTGCAGCAGCTGTCGGGCCACGTGGTTGGCGCGGCGGTTGAGCTGGCGATAGCTCAATTGGCGGTCTTCGTAGACCAGCGCTACAGCCTCGGGATTGCAGCGGACCTGGTGTTCGAACAAGGTATGGATCGGCACTGCCGGAGCGAATTCACGGGCGGTGTCGTTGAAGTTATTGAGCAGCAGTTGCCGCTCGTCCTCCGGGACCACTTCCAGGCTGCTTGCCAGGCGTTCCGGATCCTGCCCAAGGGCGTTGACCAGCTCGGCAACCGCCTGACCGAGGTAGGCGGCAATCCGCTGCGGGTCGATGCCATTGATAGACTGCGCTGTCAGCGAGAACCCATTGGCCTCATTGGCTACGGCAATCTCGATCGGGTAGTTGGTACGGGTTTCGGAGCCCAGGAAATGAATACCTTCCTGCTCCTCACTCATGTCCTCGATGTTTTTCCCGGCAGTGTTCACCAGATCACCGTGACGGCAGTTGAGGATCACTGTGAACATCGGCAGCGATGCATCCACTGCGCTGCAGCGCTGCGCCAGGGCCAGAGGCGCCTGCTCGTGAGTCAGCAGGCCGCTGAGCTGTTGGTAGGCATCCTGAACGATATCGCGCACGCTGTTTTGTTGCAGGCGAATACGCATCGGCAAGGTATTGATGAACATCCCCAGCGCATGGTTGGCGCCAGAGGTGCCTTGGGAGCGTCCGGAAAGCACGGTGCCGAAAATCCCGTCGTCGCGGCCGCTGGTGGCGGCCACCACCAAACCCCATGCCGCGTGGAACAGCACGGAAGTTGGTACGCCCTGGGCCCTTGCGGTGCTGTGGACCCGCGCGCTGAGGTCGTCGCTCAGATCCTGCACCGAACGCAGGATTGCTGCATCGCCGCCACGCACATCGAGCACGCCGTAGGGCGCAGTGGTGGTATCGACATCCCCCAGCAGTTGACGGAAGTAGGCTTCATGTTCGGCCTGGGAAACGCATGCGGCCTGGGCGATGAAGTTGCGGTACGGCTGGGATGGCGGCAGGGCGTCGGCGCGTCCGTCCATCACAGCATGGATCTCGCCCATGATCAGGCGCAGGGTGACGTTGTCGCTGATAAGGTGATGGTCCAGCAACGCCATCAGCCACTTTTCCTGCCGGGTATCGTAAGTGATGTACACGGCTATCAGCGGTGCCTGTTGCAGGTCCAGGCGCATATGGTAGGTATTGGTGCGTTCACGCAGCATCTGCAAGGCGTCTTCACCGGGCGCGGCGTCGAGCTGAATGACTGGCAACGGTGCCTGGCGATGGACCACCTGTACCGGTTGCGGCAGACCTTGCCAGCGCAGGGAGCTGCGCATGATGTCGTGGCGGTTGACGACCACTTGCAGCGCGCCAAGGAATTTGTCGAGCAACGCACGGCTGTCGAAGGTCGCTATGGTGCGCATCAGGTAGGCATCGCCTTCTGACTGCAGCAGGTGGTGAAACAGGATGCCTTCCTGCAACGACGACAGTGGGTAGATATCCTGAACATTGGCGACGCCGCCTGGCACATCGGCAACGATATGCTCCAGTTCCTGCCGGGTCAGTTTCACCAACGGCAGCATGTCCGGGGTCAACGCGGTGCAATCGACCGGAATCAGGTTCGCCGGGGCGACCCGTTCCGCCGCAGTGCCGCCCGCCAGGACCGCGGCCATGGCTTGCAGGGTTGGCGCCGAGAACACCGTGCTCACATCCAGTACCAGGCCGATCTGACGCAAGCGTTCTATCAGGTTAATGACGAGGAAGGAGTGACCACCCAGTTCGAAGAAGTGATCCTGGCGACCGACACGTTCAACCCCGAGCAATTCCTGCCAGGCAGCGGCCAGGGTCGTTTCGATAGCGCCTAGCGGTGCTTGGTAGTCACGACTGACCGTGGCGAACTGGTCCGGCGCGGGCAGGGCGGCACGGTCCAGCTTGCCGTTGGTGGTCAACGGCCAGCTTTCAAGGGTCACAAAGGCACTGGGCAGCATGTGTTCGGCCAGCACGCTGGCCAATTGGCTGCGCAGGATTGAGGACTCGGGCGCGGTGCCTTCCTCGGCAATCAGGTAGGCGACCAGGCGTTTGTCGCCGGGACGATCCTCACGCATGATGACCATCGCTTCACGGACATCGGGGCAGGCGAGCAATTGCGCTTCGATCTCGCCCAACTCGATACGAAAGCCACGAATCTTGATTTGCGAGTCATTACGGCCGACGTAGACCACGCCGCCGTCGCTGCGATAGTGCGCAACGTCGCCGGTACGATAGAGCCGTGCGCCGCTTTGCAACGCATAGGGGTCGGCAATAAAACGTTCGGCATTCAGCTCCGTGCGGTTCAGGTAATGCCGGGCAACCCCGGCACCGCCGATGTAAATCTCGCCATTGACACCTACCGGCACCGGCTGCTGATAGTCGTCGAGGATACGCAGGCACAGGTCATCAAGTGCCGGCCCGATCAGACTTGGCATGGCAGTGTCGATTTCCGCCTGGCTGATCGGGTAGTAGGTGGCATGCACGGTGATTTCCGTGATCCCGTACATGTTCACCAGACGGGTACGCGACAGCGGTGTACGTGCGGTCCAGGGCTGCAGGCTGCGGAAATCCAAGGCCTCACCCCCGAACACCACTTCACGCAGCGCATGCTCGCGCGGGCTGCGTTCGCGGGCCTGGATGAACTGGCGGAAAGCGCTTGGCGTCTGGTTCAGAACGGTGACCTGCTGCTCGCAGACCAGCGCGTAGAAGTCATCCGGCGAACGCGCCACCTCACTCGGGACGATGACCAGTTTGCCGCCATAACACAGCGCGCCCCAGATTTCCCAGACCGAGAAGTCAAAGGCAAAGGAGTGGAACAGCGTCCAGACATCCTCACGGCCGAAGTTGAATTGCCTGGCGGTGGCGTCGAACAGGCGTGCAACGTTGCCGTGCTCCACCAGTACACCTTTGGGCAGGCCTGTAGACCCTGAGGTGTAAATGACATAAGCCAGGTGCTCGCGAGACAGACCCAGAGCAGCAGGCTCAGGGTTGCAGTCCAGCGATTCATCCGCCAAATCAGCACTGTCGTTATCCGCGCCGAGGGTCAGTACCGGCACGCTGTGTGCCGGCAGCACGTCGAGGCAGGCCGACTGGGCCAGCAACGCCACCGGCGCGCTGTCTGTCAGCAGGTAGCCGAGACGCTCGGTGGGGTATGTCGGGTCCAGCGGTACGTAGGCCGCACCGGCCTTGAGCACGGCCAGCACCGCGCAGACCATCTGTGTGCCACGCTCGGCAAGGATCGCAACCCGGTCATCGGGACGCACGCCTTGGGCGAGCAGTTCATGGGCCAGACGGTTGGCTCGGCGATTGAGCGCCTGGTAACTCACCTCATGCCCGCCAAAGACCAGCGCAATGTTCTGCGGATGGGCGGCGGCGAACTGCTCGAAGCGCTGATGCACCATCAGACCCGACGCGAATACCGCCTTGGGCTGCAATAGCGCAGGCGAGGCCAGGCGTTGCGCAGGGCTGAGCAACGGCAGGCAGAGCACAGGTTGCGCGACATCCTCGACCATCGCCTCCAGCAGGGTATGGAAATGCTCGGCAAAACGCTCGACGGTCGCGTGGTCGAACAGGTCGCTGGCGTACTCGATCATCCCGGTCAGCGTGCCGTTTTCGCTACCCAAAATCAGCATCAGGTCGAACTGCGCGGTTTCATGGGCTTGCAACATCGGATGCAGGCTAAGGCCCGGCAGGTTCAGCTCGCCACCGACGCTGGTGTTATCCAGCGAAAGGGCGACCTGGTACAGCGGGTTATGGCTCATGGAGCGTGGCGGCTGCAAGGCCTCGATCACTTGCTCGAACGGAATGTCCTGATGCTCATGGGCCGCCAGAATGGTCTGGCGGACCTGCTGCAGCAGTTGCGCCACGCTCGGGTTTTGCGCCAGATCAACGCGCAGGGCCAGGGTGTTGACGAAGAAGCCGATCAGGTTCTCGGTTTCGGTGCGCCCACGGTTCGCGGTGGGCACGCCGATCACCACATCGCGTTCATTGCTTAGACGCGCCATAAGTACCGACCAGGCGCTAAGCAGCCCCATGAACAGGGTGACGTTGTGGGTCTGGCAGAAGCGTTCCAGACGCTGATATTGCGCTGAATCGATCTTGAACGGCACGTTGCCACCGCGATAGCTTTGCACCGCCGGACGTGGTCGGTCGGTGGGCAGCGACAGCAGCGTCGGTGCACCACCCAGGTGCTCACGCCAGAAACCGGCTTGCTCTGCCAGGCGCTCACCCGTAAAGGTGCGGCGTTGCCAGGCGGCGTAGTCAGCGTACTGAATCGACAGGGCCGGCAGCGGGTCTGGCTGATGCTGACTGAAAGCCTGGTAGAGGGCGGCAAATTCGTTGACCAGCACACCCACCGACCAACCGTCGGAGATGATGTGGTGCTGAGTGATCAACAGCATGTGCTCGTCATCCGCCAAACGCAGCAGACACCCGCGAATCAGCGGGCCCTGGCACAGGTCAAACGGTGCAGCGGCCTCGCTGTCGGCGATACGTGAAGCGCTGAGGCTGGCCTGTTCATAAGGCTGCGAGCGCAAGTCCTGCTCCGCCAGGGCGAAACCACTGTCCGCCGCAGCGATGACCTGCATCGGCTGTTCGCCGTGCAACTCGAACGTGGTGCGCAAGCTTTCGTGACGCGCGACCAGACGGTCGAGCGCAGCCTTGAGCGCGCTGTGATCAAGCTCGCCGCGCAGCAGCAGCGACATCGGCATGTGGTAAGCGCTGCTGGCACCAGGGTCGAGCCTGTCGAGGAACCACAGGCGTTGCTGGGAAAAGGACAGTGCCAACGGCGCGTTACGCTCGATGGGTTCGATACTGTCGGTGTCGGCCGCTTGCAGACCGTCGACCACCTTCGCCAGTTCGGCAACGGTCGGGTGACTGAACAGCTGGCGCAGCGCCATGTCGCCGTTCAACTGCTGGCGCACCCTGGAAACCAGTTGCGCAGCCAGCAGCGAGTGGCCGCCAAGCTCAAAGAAGCCGTCATTGCGGCCCACTCGTTCGAGGCTCAGCAGTTCCTGGAATATTTCTGCGAGGGCCTGTTCGGTGGCGCCCTCCGGCGCAACGTAGATTCGCTCGGACATGGCGTTCAGGTCCGGTGCCGGCAGTGCTTTCTGGTCGACCTTGCCATTGAGCGTCAGCGGCAAGGTATCCAGGCGCATGAACACACTCGGAACCATGTATTCCGCCAAACCGGCACTCAATTGCGCACGCAGATCCTCTGGATCAGGTGCTTCAACGCCCGCATGCACGGTGTAATAGGCGACCAGACGGGTGTCACCCGGGCTGGCCTCGTGCGCCACCACCACGGAGTTGCGCACGCCGTCGCACAGGTGCAGGACGCTTTCGATTTCGCCAAGCTCGACGCGGAAGCCGCGGACCTTCACCTGACCATCGTTACGCGCGATGTATTCAAGGTTACCGTCCGGCAACCAGCGCGCCAGGTCGCCGGTGCGATAGAGCCGCGCACTGTCCTGCGGGCTGAACGGGTCGTCGCTGAAACGTTCGGCGGTCAGTTCCGGGCGGTTCAGGTAGCCGAGTGCAACGCCAGTACCACCGATGTAGATCTCGCCGACCACACCCATCGGCACCGGCTCGCGCCGGGCGTCAAGCACATAGACCCGCACGTTGGCGTTGGGCTTGCCGATCGGCAGGCTCAGGGTGTCAGGCAGCACATCGAAGATTTCGTAGCTGGTGGCACAAGTGGTGCCTTCGGTCGGGCCATAACCGTTGAACAGGCGTACCTGAGCGGAGTGTTCACGGACCCGACGGAACGAGGCCGGATCAGCCCGCTCGCCACCACACATGATCATGCGCAAGCCTGCCAGCGCCTCTGGAATCAACCCGGCATACAGGTTGAACAAAGCGGTCGAGCTGATCATGGCTGTCACTTTGTGGCGTTTGAGCACGGCAGCAAAGGCCACCGGCTCGAGCAGCACATGTGACTCGATAATCACCGACTGGCCGCCATTGAGCAATGCACCCCAGATTTCCGGAGTACTGGCGTCGAATGCCGGGTTGGACGAAAACGCTACACGGTCCTCGGCCGAGAAGTCGTAGTAACCGTTGTCCTGGACCAGCCGCACAATACCGTTGTGGGTCACGATCACGCCTTTGGGCAGACCGGTGGAGCCGGAGGTGTAGATGATGCACGCAGGGGTCTCGCCTGCAACCTCATCTGCAAGCACGACTGGCGCCTGGTTCAGCGCTGCCAGCTCCAGGGTGTCCAGATCCAGTCTTGGCGTCATGTCAGGTGCCGTCAGGTCGCTACGGCTCAGCAGCATGATGGCTTCGCTGTCCTCAAGCATGAAGCGCAGGCGTACTTCAGGGGCCAGGCGATCCAGCGCCAGATACGCCGCGCCGCATTTCAGGGTGGCCAGCATGCTGGCCAGCAATTCCACCGAACGATCCAGCAGGATCGCCACCCGGGTTCCAGGCCCCACACCGTGCTGACGCAGCTGCTGAGCCAGGGCGTTGGCGTAGCTGTCGAGTTCGGCATAGGTCAGCGTTTGCTCGCCCTGGCAGACTGCAATTGCCTGCGGTGCAGCCTCGGCATGAGCCTCGAACAAGCGATGCATCAGTTGACCGAGCGGGTAGGCGCGCTCGGTGGCATTGATATCCTTCAGCAGGTACTCACGCTCCGCAGTGTCGAGCAACGGCACCTGCTCCAGCACTTGCTGATCATCGGCCACCATGGCCTCCAGCAAACGCAGGAAGTAGCCGCGGTAACGGCGCATGGTGCTTTCGTCGAACAGCGCAGTGGCGTATTCCAGCGTGCCGATCAGTTGCCCGTCCACCTCGCCGATGTCCAGCGTCAGATCGAATTTTGCCGTATCACCGGCCACTGCGACGCTTTGCAGCGTCATGTCGCCGAGCACCAGAGCGGTGTCCTCGTTGTTTTGCCATGACAGCATCGCCTGGAAAATCGGACTGTGAGACAGACTGCGTTGTGGTCGAACCACTTCAACCACTTGTTCGAATGGCAGGTCCTGGTTTGCCTGGGCAGCCAGAGTCCGCTGTTTGACTTGCTGCAGCAGCGCTTCGACGCTCGGGGCACCCGATAGGTCGACCCGTACCGCGAGGGTGTTGACGAAGAACCCGATCAGGTTCTCCACCTCGGCGCTCATACGGTTGGCCACCGGCGTACCGATCACCACGTCATCCTGACCGGACAGACGTGCCAACAGCGCGGCCCAGGCAGCCATGACCGTCATGAACAGGCTGCTGCCATATCGTTGGCTCAACGCCTTGAGGCCATGGGTCAATTGTGTATCGAGCACCAGTTCCAGCGTCTGCCCGCTGTAGTCCTGTTGCGCCGGACGTGGCCGATCGGTCGGCAGGGTCAGCAAGGCTGGCGCACCTGCCAGGGCCTGCTGCCAGTACTGACGCTGCTGTTGCAGCACGTCGCCACTCAACCATTCACGCTGCCACAGTGCGTAGTCGGCGTATTGCACCGGCAAGGCCGGCAGCGGATCCTCCGCGCCCTGACTGAAGGCTGCGTAGAGCGCGCCCAGCTCGAGGTTCAACACCCCGGTTGACCAGCCATCGGAGACGATGTGGTGCATGGTCACCAGCAACACGTGGTCATCATCGGCCATGCGCACCAGACGCCCGCGCACCAGAGGTCCATTGACGAGGTCGAAGTGCTCGCCGGCCTCTTGTGCAGCGATGGCAAGCAGCTTTTCTTCGGCATCGGTCTGCCCGGCCAGTACCTGCAGTTGCAGTTCGAAACCTGTATCAGCGGCAGAGATGCGCTGTTCCGCAGGCTGCCCCTGCTCTTGTACAAAAGTGGTACGCAGCGCCTCATGGCGGGCCACGATACGATCCAGCGCGCGTTGCAGCGACGCCTGATCAAGGCTGCCGCGCAGGCGCAGTCCCACCGGAATATGGTAAGCGGCGCTGCCACCTTCCAATTGCGCGAGGAACCATAGGCGCTGTTGGGCAAACGACAGCGGTAGCGCACCCGAACGTTGCACAGGCGTGATCGCCAGGCGAGCGTTGCCCTGCGTATTGCTCAGCCGCTCCGCGAACTGCCGCAGGACCGGCGCTGCGAAAAACGCTGACGGTGAAACCTCCAGATTCAATTGCTGACGAACCTGGGCCAGCACACGCATGACCAGCAATGAATGACCGCCGAGCGCGAAAAAGTCATCATGCCGACCGACTTGTGCGACGCCCAGCACATCGGCCCAGATTGCGGCGACTGCCGTCTCCAGCGGTCCATCGGCTGCTTCGAAATCATGCTGATCGAAGGCTGCGGCGTCCGGTTCGGGCAACGCTCTGCGATCCAGCTTGCCATTGGCACTCAGCGGCAATGCGTCCATGCGCACGAACGCTGCCGGGATCATGTATTCCGGCAGGTTGAGTTGCAGGTGCTGGCGAAGCGCGCGCGGGGTAAGGGCAGGGCCGGCAGGTTCGCGGGTGGCATATTCCACAAAATACGCGATCAGTTTCGGCGTGCCGCTGCTGTCCTCGCGAATCACGACCAGGCTTTCGCGCACGCCCGCGACCTCGGCCAGACGTGCTTCGATTTCGCCCAGCTCCAGACGCAGCCCGCGCAGCTTGGCCTGTGAATCGTTGCGGCCGAGGAATTCGATATTGCCATCAGCCCGGTAGCGCGCCATATCGCCGCTGCGGTAAAGCCGTTCGCCCTTGACAAAGGGACTGTCCATGAAGCGTTCGGCGGTGAGTTGCGGCAAATTCAGATAGCCGCGAGCAATACCTGCGCCACCGATATACAGCTCGCCCGCAACACCCGGTGGAACCGGTTGGCCAAGCTCATCGAGCAGATAAATCCGCGTGTTGGCCAGTGCCCGGCCAATCGGCAAGACCCCGTCGACCTGGCTGTTTGCCTCGAACTCGAAACAGGTGCTGTCGATGCTGGCTTCAGTGACACCGTAGGCCTGAACGATCTGCACGTGATTGCCACAGAGTTTGCGCAATTGCCGGGCGCTGTGCGCGGTCCAGATATCCGAACCACAGACCACGGTGCGCATGAACGACAGGTCGTGACCCGTCTCTTCCACCCAGCCCAGCAACGAGTTGAGCACTGCAGGTACGAAATCCCCAAAACCTATCGACCCCTCACGCAGCAGACGGTAAAGCGCAGGCGGGTCCATCAAGGTTTCACGTGGGCACAGCACCAGTGTGCCGCCGAAACCCAGTGAGCGGATCAGGTCGGCGCTGAACACATCGAAGGAAAACCCGGCCATCTGCAAGTGATTGAGTGGCGCGTGTAACGGATACAATTGCTTCCACGCCGCGCTGACGGCGACCAATCCGCGATGCTCGACCATTACGCCTTTCGGCACGCCGGTGGAGCCCGAGGTGTAGATCACATACGCCAGATTGTGTGCGCCGAGAGTTGCCACAAGCGGGTTGTCGTCACGCTCGGTGAAGGTGTCGCGCTGATCGTCATCGAGTAGCACCAGCGGCAAGGCCAGCGTTGGCAGACGCTCCTGCACATTACGCTGGGTCAGCAGTGCCGACGGCGTACTGTCTTCGATCATGTAGGCCAGACGCTCGGCCGGGTAAGCCGGGTCCAGTGGCACATAGGCGGCACCGGCCTTGAGTACACCGAGCACGCCGATCAGCATTTCCACGCCGCGTTCGACGCAGATCGCCACTCGATCATCCGGGCTGATCCCCAGGCCGATGAGATGATGCGCCAGACGGTTGGCCTGACGGTTCAATTCGGCATAGCTCAAGCGCTGCGCCTCGAAGGCCACGGCGATGGCGTCGGGCTGCGCCTGGACCCTTTCTTCGAACAGCTGATAAATCGTGCAGTCCTGCGGGTAGGGCGCCTCGGTTGCGTTGAGGCCCGCCAGCAGATGTTCACGTTCGTCGACACCCAGCAAGGTTACGTGCTCCAGCACCTGTTGGTCGTCGGCGACCATGGCCTCCAGCACACGCTGGAAGTAGCCCAGATACCGCCGCATGGTGCTCTCGTCGAACAACGCTGTGGCGTACTCCAGTGTGCCGACCAGTTGCTCATCCACCTCGGCCATGTCCAGCGTCAGGTCGAATTGAGCGGTATCAGCGGCCAATTCAATGCTTTTCAGGGTCATGTCGCCGAGCGTCAGATCAGACGCCTCGTTGTGCTCCCACGACAACATGGCCTGGAAAATCGGGCTGTGGGACAGGCTGCGTAGCGGATTGATGACTTCCACGACCTGTTCGAACGGCAAGTCCTGATGCGCCTGTGCATCGAGCGTCTGCCGCTTGACCCGCGCCAGCAGAGTCTCTGCGGTAGGCTTGTCACTGAGGTCAACACGGATCGCCAGGGTGTTGACGAACAGGCCCACCAGCCCTTCGACTTCACTGCGTGTACGGTTGGCCACTGGGGTACCAATGACCACATCGTCCTGACCCGCCAAGCGCCCCAGCAGCCCGGCCCACGCGGCCATGACCGTCATGAACAGGGTGCTGCCGTGACGTTGGCTCAATGCCTTGAGGCGCTGGGTAAGGTCTTTGTCGAAAACGATGGGCAGTGCTGCGCCGGCATAGTCCTGCAGCGCCGGACGCGCACGATCGGTGGGCAACATCAACAGCGCGGGAGCGTCTGCCAGGGTTTTCTGCCAGAAGCTGCTTTGCTGTTGCAGCAGATCGCCGCTCAGCAAGCGACGTTGCCACACGGCGTAGTCCAGGTATTGCAGCTCCAGCGGTGCAAGCGGGTCGTCCTGGCCCTGACTGAATGCTGCATAGAGAGCAGACAATTCGCGGGTCAGCACATCAACCGACCAGCCATCGGAAACGATATGGTGCATGGTCAGCAACAGGACGTGATGGTCCTCGGCCATGCGAATCAGGCGGCCACGAATCAGCGGGCCCTGTTGCAAGTCGAAGCTTTGCAGCGACTCTTCGCTGGCCAGCGCCTGAAGTTGTTCCTCGGCATCCGCCAGCCCTTGCAGGTCGTGCAGTTGCAGGTTGAAAGCGGCATCCGCCGGGCTGATGCGTTGTACCGGCTGTCCGTCATCACCCTGAATGAATGTGGTGCGTAAGCCTTCGTGGCGTGCAACCAGGCTCTCCAGCGCCCGTTGCATTGCCTTGAGGTCCAGTTTGCCATGCAGGCTCAGACCGGCAGGTATGTGGTAGGCCGCGCTGGCGCCTTCCATCTGAGCGAGGAACCACAGACGTTGCTGGCCGAATGACAATGGCCACGCCTGATCGCGTGCCACCGGCACGATGTCCGGCAAGTTGCTGCGCCCGGCCTGAGAGATGGCTACGGCCAGGGTGCTCAGTTCAGGATGTGCGAACAGCGCAGCCAGACCCAGTTCGACGCCCAATTGATGGCGTACCTGAGAAATCAGACGCATCGCCAGCAAGGAGTGGCCGCCCAGTTCAAAGAACTGATCATGACGGCCCACTTGTTCCAGATCGAGCAGGTTTTGCCAGATCTGCGCCAGCGCAATCTCGGTTTCACCTTGCGGCTCCACGTGTTCGCGGCTGGCAAAGGCATCGGCTTCCGGAGCCGGCAAGGCGTTGCGATCCAGCTTGCGGTTCGGCGTCAACGGCAAGG
>NZ_LKEK01000051.1:0-81885 GCF_001466905.1 Pseudomonas sp. ICMP 3272 | reverse complement strand
GTTTCCGTCTGCGCCGGAAGTGGGGCGAATTATAGACAGATCACAGAGGGCGTCAACCGTTATTTTGAACTTTCTTCAGAAACCAGGGTAACGCGCCCGAAAGCCTTCTTGCCAGCCTGGCAGACGTGAGTCGCACCCAGCTTGAATACAAAGCCGCGATCCACCACCCCACCATCTATACGCACACCGCCAGATGCCAGCAGATCGCGAGCGACAGCAGCGTTCTTTACCAGCCCCGCCTTATTAAGGACGGCCGAGATCGGCATATCCTCTGTAGCAGCTACGGAAATCTCTGGCAGATCGTCTGGCAGCTCGCCTTCCTTCATACGGTTGCCCGCAGAACGATGCGCATTGGCGGCAGCTTCTTCGCCATGGAAACGGGCGACCAGCTCTTCGGCCAGCTTGATTTTGATATCACGCGGATTGGCACCCGCTTCGCAATCAGCCTTCAAGCCATTGATCTCTTCCATCGAACGGAAGCTCAGCAGTTCGAAGTAGCGCCACATCAGCGAATCCGGAATCGATACCAGCTTGCTGTACATAATGCCCGGCGCTTCCTGAATACCAACGTAGTTGCCCAACGACTTGGACATCTTCTTCACGCCATCCAGGCCTTCCAGCAGCGGCATGGTCAGAATGCATTGCGGCTCCTGCCCATACGCACGCTGAAGCTCGCGCCCCATCAGCAGGTTGAATTTCTGATCAGTACCACCCAGCTCGACGTCAGCCTTCAAGGCCACGGAGTCATAACCCTGCACCAGCGGGTAAAGGAATTCATGAATGGCGATGGACTGATTGCTTTTATAGCGCTTGTCGAAATCGTCACGCTCAAGCATACGGGCGACTGTGTACTGCGAAGACAAGCGAATGAAGTCAGCCGGACTCAGCTTGTCCATCCAGGTGGAGTTGAACGCGACTTCGGTCTTGGCCGGATCGAGAATCTTGAAGACCTGAGACTTGTAGGTTTCGGCGTAGTCGAGAACCTGCTCACGGGTGAGCGGCGGGCGCGTCGCGCTTTTGCCGCTCGGGTCGCCGATCATGCCGGTGAAGTCACCGATAAGGAAGATGATCTGATGCCCCAGGTCCTGAAACTGCCGCAGCTTATTAATAAGCACGGTGTGTCCAAGGTGCAGATCGGGCGCTGTCGGGTCGAAACCAGCCTTGATACGCAGTGGCTGGCCACGCTTCAGCTTCTCGACCAGTTCGGCCTCGACCAGGAGTTCATCTGCACCGCGCTTGATCAGCGCCAGCTGTTCTTCAACCGACTTCATTTCAGCCCCCAATTCAAAGGGAACCAACCTTACAAGATCAGAGCCCAATTACAAGTTTTGCCCAGCGTTCGCCTGCGAATCAGTGACTGATACGCGGGAAGGGTTGCTTCGAGCAGGTTTTGGTTATATTTTATACAGTTATTTCATCTTCATCATGTCATTCATCTTTTCCATTTCACCTTTTTCAAAGTCAAATTACCTATGAAAGACACACCGCCTAAAGCGCCCCCGCTTTATCCGAAGAGTCACCTGCTCGCTGCAAGCGGCATTGCCGCATTGTTGAGCCTGGCTCTCCTGGTTTTTCCTTCCAGCGAAGTTGAAGCCAAACGAACGAATCTTTCCCTTGATCTGGAGATGCCGGATCAGGACGCACAAGACCAAGACGCTCCAGACGCTGCTCAAGCCACACCTGAAACCACTGAATCGCCATTTGCCCAGATCGACAATGCCGATGACCAGGCCCAAGACACCGCCACAGCACAGTCTGAAGCAGAAAAGCCGGCGCCGGCCAAAGACCCTAACCATCGGGAAGTGATCGTCAGCAAGGGCGATACGCTTTCGACTCTGTTTGAAAAAGTCGGGC
The DNA here is from genome assembly GCF_001466905.1 of Pseudomonas sp. ICMP 3272. NCBI lineage: Bacteria > Pseudomonadati > Pseudomonadota > Gammaproteobacteria > Pseudomonadales > Pseudomonadaceae > Pseudomonas > Pseudomonas sp. ICMP 3272. The sequence continues at coordinate 80,031 of NZ_LKEK01000051.1, read as the reverse complement.
TGCCAGCCGCTACCGTTCATGAAGTGCTGGCCAGCGACAAGCAGGCCAAACAGTTCACCAAGCTGCAGAACGGGCAAGCCTTGCAGTTCGAGCTATCGCCGGACGGCCAGCTCAAGCAACTGCATACCAAACTCAGCGAACTTGAAACCATCAGCCTGTCGAAATCGGCTTCCGGCTTCGTTTTCAATCGCGAAATCAGCAAGCCCAACGTGCGTAACGTCTACGTCCACGGGGTGATCAACAGCTCACTTTCACAGTCAGCACAGCGCGCCGGCCTGACTCATAGCATGACGATGGACATGGCCAACATCTTCGGCTACGACATCGACTTCGCGCAGGACATCCGCAAGGGTGACGAATTTGACGTGGTGTACGAACAGAAACTGGTCAACGGCAAAAGCGTCGGCACAGGCAATATCCTGTCCGCTCGCTTCACCAACCGTGGCAAGACCTACACCGCCGTTCGTTACACCAACAAGCAAGGCAATACCAATTACTACACGGCCGACGGCAACAGCATGCGCAAGGCATTCATCCGTACCCCGGTAGACTTTGCCCGCATCAGCTCCATGTTCTCGATGGGTCGCAAACACCCGATCCTCAACAAGATCCGCGCGCACAAGGGCGTCGACTATGCAGCGCCACGCGGTACGCCGATCAAGGCGACCGGCGATGGCAAGGTTCTGCTCGCTGGCCGTCGCGGCGGTTACGGTAATACCGTCATCATCCAGCACGGCGATACCTACCGCACGCTGTACGGTCACATGCAAGGCTTTGCCAAAGGCATACAAACCGGCGGAACCGTTAAGCAAGGTCAGGTAATCGGCTATATTGGAACTACCGGCTTGTCTACTGGCCCGCACTTGCACTATGAATTTCAGGTCAATGGCGTTCACGTAGACCCGCTGGGCCAGAAGCTTCCGATGGCGGATCCGATCGCCAAATCCGAAAAACAGCGGTTCATGCAGCAAAGCCAGCCGTTGATGGCGCGCATGGATCAGGAAAAGGCCACCACGCTGGCCTCGAATAAAAGGTAATCCATGGACTTCTTCTATATAGGTGTGATGTCCGGCAGCAGTCTCGATGGGATTGATATCGCCCTTTTGAAGCAGGATGACCGATCAAGGCTTCTGGCTACTCACTACATCCCTATGCCGGAAGATCTGCATGCCGAACTGCTGGGGCTTTGCTCCAGTGGTGCCGATGAGCTTGCACGCGCAGCAATCGCCGAGCAGAAGTGGTGCAGGCTGGTCGCACAGGGCGTGCAGACCTTGCTGGAAGATCAAAACATGGTGCCCGCTCAGATTCGCGCCATTGGCAGCCACGGCCAGACTATTCGTCATGAACCTGCGCGCGGCTACAGCATTCAGATCGGCAATCCGGCGCTGCTGGCAGAGCTGACCGAGATCACCGTGGTAAGTGATTTTCGTCGTCGCGACATCGCCGCAGGTGGACAGGGTGCGCCGCTGGTGCCCGCCTTCCACGAAGCACTGTTCGACGATAACAAAGATCACCGCGCCGTATTGAACATCGGCGGCTTCAGCAATTTGAGCCTGATAGAGTCCGATCGCCCGGTCGAAGGCTTCGATTGTGGACCCGGCAACGTACTGCTTGATGCCTGGATACAATCCCAGCGCCATGAAAGCTACGACAAGGATGGGGCGTGGGCGGCGAGCGGCAAGGTTGATCAAGCCCTTCTCAAGAAACTGCTCAGCGATCAGTTCTTCCTGACCAAAGGCCCAAAAAGCACCGGTCGGGAAGTATTCAACCTGGGTTGGGTGCACCATCATCTGTTCCAGCTGCCAACGTTGACTGCTGAAGACGTGCAAGCCACGCTGCTGGAACTGACTGCACTGACCATCACAGAGTCGCTGCAATCGGCACAAGCGGTCACCAAGGAGCTTCTGGTCTGTGGCGGCGGCGCACATAACAAGGCGCTGATGAAACGCCTTGCAGAGCTATTGCCCACTACCGAGGTCAACAGTACCGAGAAGTTCGGCGTAGACCCTGACTGGGTTGAGGCCATGGCGTTTGCCTGGCTGGCTCATTGCTGCCTCGAAGGCGTACCGGCCAACCGCCCAACGGTAACCGGCGCCAAAGGCAGACGTGTTCTGGGCGCGATCTACCCCGCCTGACGCCATGCCACAATGCAAAACGCCGCTCAATGAGCGGCGTTTTTGTTTACAGCACGCTTCGATCAGATCGAGAACGAGGAGCCACAGCCACAGGTCGTGGAAGCATTCGGGTTTTTGATCACGAATCGCGACCCCTCAAGCCCTTCCTGATAATCGACTTCTGCGCCAGCCAGGTACTGAAAGCTCATTGGATCGACAACCAGGCTTACGCCCTCGCGCTCGACGATGGTGTCATCGTCTGCCACATCTTCATCGAAAGTAAAACCGTACTGAAAACCTGAGCAACCGCCACCTGTAACGAATACACGCAGTTTGAGACGATCATTGCCCTCTTCGTCGACCAGGGTTTTCACCTTGTGCGCTGCATTTGGAGTGAACTCCAAAGCGGTAGGCGTGAAGGATTCGACACTCATGTCAGATATCTCCCGGCGTTAGCCGTCGTAATGCGTAATGACGGCATTATCCGCTTCTCCTAGAAAATCGGTCAACTATTTGCTGGACGGCGCCAGTCCTTACGGCATCATGCCCGCGTGAGACAAACCGGCACGCTCATCAAGACCAAACAGGATGTTCATGTTCTGAACCGCCTGACCTGACGCACCTTTGACCAGATTGTCGATAACCGACAGCACGACAACCAGATCGCCGCCCTGCGGACGGTGCACCGCGATGCGGCAAACGTTGGCTCCGCGCACACTGCGGGTCTCGGGGTGGCTGCCTGCGGGCATTACGTCCACAAAAGGCTCGTCGGCGTAGCGCTTCTCGAACAGCGCCTGCAGGTCCACCGAACGATCAGTGACCGTCGCATAGAGCGTGGAGTGAATGCCACGAATCATCGGCACCAGATGCGGAACGAACGTCAGGCCGATATCACCGCCCGCAGCGCGACGCAGGCCCTGGGTGATTTCAGGCAGATGACGATGGCCTTTTACGGCATAGGCCTTGAAGCTTTCATTGGCTTCCGAATACAGAGAGCCGATACTCAAACCACGCCCGGCACCGCTCACGCCAGATTTGCAGTCGGCAATAAGGCGAGTGTTATCGGCAATCCCCGCCTCAAGCAGTGGCAGGAAACCCAATTGGGTAGCCGTCGGATAGCAACCCGGCACGGCGATGAGCCGCGCATTCTTGATCTGCTCGCGATTGACTTCCGGCAGCCCGTACACCGCGTCTTCCAACAGTTGCGGAGCGCCATGAGGCTGGCCGTACCACTTGGCCCACTCGACCGGGTCCTGCAGACGGAAGTCGGCAGACAAGTCGATCACCTTGGTGCCTGCCGCGAGCAGTTCACCGGCCAGGGCATGAGCGACACCGTGAGGCGTGGCGAAGAACACCACATCACAGGCACCCAGGGTTTTCACGTCAGGTACGCTGAAAGCCAGGCCGTCGTAGTGACCTCGCAGGTTCGGGTACATCTCGGCGACTGGCATGCCGGCCTCCGAGCGCGAGGTAATGACCACTACTTCTGCCTGCGGATGCTGTGCCAACAGACGCAGCAGCTCGACCCCGGTGTAACCCGTGCCGCCGACAATACCGACCTTGACCATAACCTGCCCTCAACGAAACAACTGGAAAGCGGTCGATAATAGGAGCCTATCGCTTCTGCGACAACCGACAACGTGACGTACGGACGCACAAGACACTACTATTCGGCCACCGTGAACCTGGGAATAATCAAAAATGCTCTATCTATGGGTCAAAGCGCTGCATGTCATTTCAATGGTCTGCTGGTTTGCAGCCCTGTTCTATCTGCCAAGACTGTTCGTCTACCACTCGATGAGTGAGGACACGGTCAGCCGTGAGCGCTTCATGGTGATGGAGCGCAAGCTCTACCGTGGCATCATGACCCCGGCGATGATCGCAACGCTGGTCTTCGGCGGCTGGCTGATCAGCTTTGATGCCAGCGGTTATTTCAGTCAGGGCTGGATGCACGCGAAGCTGACACTGGTGTTCCTGCTGATCGGCTATCACCATGTCTGTGGCGCACAGGTCAAACGCTTTGCCCGCGGAGAAAATGGCCGCAGCCATGTGTTCTATCGCTGGTTCAACGAGATTCCTGTGCTGATCCTGATCGCTATCGTCATTCTGGTCATCGTCAAACCCTTCTGACCGGAAAGCATTCGGCCTCTCCAGCAACACAACAGGGCGCTCGGCTTTACGCAATGTGTAACGCAAGCGCCCGGTACTGTTCCCCCCCCCAAGACAAGGAAGCCCTGTATGGCCGATTCCCTCTTCAAGATTGTATTTGAAGGACAGGTGCGTGAAGGCGTCGAGCTTGATACCGCGAAGGCCAACCTTGCGGGGTTGTTCAAAAGCGAAGCTCGCGCAGTGCAAAAGTTGTTCAACGGCCAGCCCGTTGCGCTCAAGCGCGGGCTGACCCACACAGATGCAGAGCGCTACCTGAAGGCACTTAACGATGCAGGTGTCGAAGCACGCATCGAACCGGACAGCGACATCAGCCTGAGCCTCAATGAAATAGCGAGCCCGCCACCACAAAAACCCGCGCATCTGGAAATATCGCCCTATGCGCCGCCCAAAGCACAGGTTGGCGGTGATCAGCCGGAGCATTCGACTCTAAAAGTCCTGAGCATAAACGGGCGCATCGGGCGTTTGCGCTATCTGGCCTGGAGCCTGGTATTGAGCGCAGCGGCACTGGCGCTGGTTGCCGTGTGCCTGCTGACGATGAACGAGTCACTGGTCGCTGGCGGGCTACTGAGCGCGGTGGTGCTCGTGGTGTTTGCAGTCATCGGTGCACAGATCGGTATACAACGGCTGCACGACCTGGGCTGGTCGGGCTGGCTTTTACTGCTGACGATGGTGCCCTTCATAGGCAGCGTCTTCCCGTTCCTCATGGTCCTGCTGCCGGGGACAAAAGGCCCCAATCAGTTCGGCCCGCCGCCACCGCCGAACTCGAAAGGCGTAAAGACGCTGGCCATTCTGTGGCTGTTGCTGCTACCGATTATTCTGATTGGCCTCACTGCCGGAGGCGCAGGCATGCTGCGCGACGAGCTGGAACTGCAGACAGACGAGTACGAGCAATCCCTCCCGTACGACGATGAACAAGACCAGGACAGTGCCTTGGTCGTGCCGGTGGATGTCAACAAAGAGCTCAAAGAAACACAGTGACACGTAATAGACTGCTCACGGTTCGGCAGACTGCCGGGCGCAATATGCTCAATGGAGAAATGCATGACCCGTTACGCCCTGATCACCGGCGCGTCCAGCGGCATAGGCCTGGCGATGGCCGAGGCGCTGGCACGCCGTGGTCGCAGCCTGATTCTGGTCGCCCGCCAACGCGACCTGCTGGAAACAATTGCACTGGAATTGACTCAGCGTTTTGGCGTGGAAGTGCTGTTTCGTGCATGCGACCTGGGCGAACCGCTGCGACTATCGGGCTTCCTGCTGGAACTGGAAGACGGCGCGCATCAGATTGATCTGCTGGTCAATGCAGCGGGCATCGGCACGTGCGGACCTTTTCTGGCGCAGGACTGGAGCGCCGAGCAGGACCTGATCGACCTGAACATCCTCGCACTGACTCGCCTGTGCCATACCGTCGGCAACCTTATGGCCATTCAAGGTGGTGGCCAGATACTCAATGTCGCCTCGGTGGCGGCTTTCCAGCCAGGGCCGTGGATGAGTACCTACTACGCGAGCAAAGCGTATGTACTGCATTTTTCCGAGGGGCTGCGCGAGGAAGTGAAGAAGGCCGGGGTGAAGGTCTCGGTGTTGTGCCCCGGCCCGACCCGAACGGCTTTTTTCCGTACCGCGCAGTTGCAGGTCAATGTCGACAACCTGATGAGCCCCGAAGAAGTGGCCCTGTATACCGTTCGCGCACTGGCAAAGGACCGTGCGGTGATCATCCCCGGCTTCAGCACCCGGCTATGGACGTTCAGTCCGCGCCTGGTCTCGCGCTGGCTGGCCCGCCAGATCAGCGGCTACATCAACAGGAAGTACTGCCCACGCTGACAGACAAACGACTGGGCGAGCGGCGCCTCGCTCAGTACACTCAGGCGCACTGCTGCACAGCGATACCCTGCGACGACCATCAACCGACAAGGAGCAAACGGCTGTGGAAACTTTGTTTACCAAGATCATCAATCGGGAAATTCCGGCGAAGATCATCTACGAAGATGACCAGGTACTGGCTTTTCACGACATCGCCCCACAGGCACCCGTGCATTTTCTGGTTATCCCGAAAAAGCCCATTCGGACCCTGAACGATCTGACCGAAGAAGACAAAGGCCTGGCGGGGCATATCCTGTTCACGGCGCAGCGTCTGGCCCTTGAACTGGGTTGTGAAGAAGGCTTCCGCGTGGTCATGAATTGCAATGATCTGGGCGGACAGACCGTTTATCACATTCACATGCATGTACTCGGTCAGCGTCAGATGAACTGGCCGCCGGGCTGATCCAGCGTTTCCGGGCTTTGCAGCCGGCCAGCGGCCGTTATGTTCGCTGGCCGCGCCGACACAAGCCCTGCTGCCTGCGGCCGATTCGGGTAAACTGCCCGCATGATCTTCCGGAGGTGCCCATGGCTACCGAACGTCACTATTCCCCCCTCGACCGTCTTTTACTGCAAGCCGATAGCGCAATGCGTACATTGCTGCCATTGAGCGCACATCCGCAACGCCCCTCCCCTGCGGTCGTCCAGCCCGATCACAAGATGAGCGACGTCGACACTCGCCACGTTGCAGGCCTGATGCGCATCAACCATACCGGTGAAGTCTGCGCTCAGGCGCTGTACCAGGGACAGGCGCTGACAGCGAAGCTGCCCAAGGTGCGCAAGGCGATGGAGCATGCGGCTGAAGAGGAAATCGATCACTTGGTGTGGTGTGAACAGCGCATTCATCAGCTTGGCAGCCATACCAGCGTACTGAACCCGCTGTTCTACGGCCTGTCCTTCGGGATCGGCGCGGTAGCCGGCGTTATCAGCGACCGGGTCAGCCTGGGTTTCGTCGCGGCGACAGAGGATCAGGTCTGCAAGCACCTGAGTGAACACCTTGAGCAATTGCCGAGCGAGGACGGAAAGTCGCGGGCCATTCTGGAACAGATGCTCAGTGATGAAGAACACCATGCCGAGTCAGCGCTGGAAGCAGGCGGCTTTCGCTTCCCGGCACCGGTCAAGTTTGGCATGAGCATATTGGCCAAGGTCATGACCAAGTCGACTTATCGCATCTGACGACGCAACCGGATGGATAAGGACGAATAAAAAAGGCGCCTGCAACAGGCGCCTTTTTAATGTCCGGAATCCGGGCTTATACGGCTACGTTACGGCCGTAGAAGATTTCCAGCATTTCGTGTTTGACCTTGGCGGTCACTTGTTCGCGCTGCTCTGCAGACAAGTTGCTGGTCGCGTCGCCGAACAGGTAGTTATCCAGTTCGAACTGCTTGAGCAGCATCTTGGTGTGGAACAGGTTTTCCTGATACACGTTCACGTCGGTCATCTGGTAACCGTTGCGCGTGTCTTCGGACAGGTAATTCTGGATCGAGTTGATTTCATGATCGATGAAGTGCTTCTTGCCTTCCACGTCACGGGTAAAGCCGCGCACGCGATAATCGACGGTCACGATATCCGACTCGAACTTGTGAATCAGGTAATTCAACGCCTTGAGCGGTGAAATAACGCCACAGGTCGACACATCGATATCCACGCGGAACGTGGCGATGCCATCTACCGGATGAATTTCCGGGTAGGTATGAACCGTGATGTGGCTCTTGTCCAGGTGCGCCAGGATGGTTTCCGGCAGTGGACCTGGCGACTCTTCGATCTGGCTTTCGGTAGGCGTCACCGGCTGCTCGGAGATCAGAATGGTCACACTGGCACCTTGTGGATCGTAATCCTGACGTGCAATGTTCAGGATGTTGGCACCAATGATATCGACAACATCAGTCAGAATCCGCGTCAGGCGTTCTGCGTCGTACACACTGTTGATGTATTCGACATACGCCTGCTGGTCCTGCGGGGTTTCCGCATAGCAGATGTCATAAATGTTGAAGCTCAAGGTCTTTGTCAGGTTATTGAACCCGTGGAGCTTGAGTTTGCTTTTCACCGTTAAAAACTCTCTATATGGGTGCGGCGCCAGCCGCGTGATCAAGCATGCCCGTCAGTTGAGTCCGGCTCATCTGCGTAGGACGGTTAACACCTCTTCGCGTTGGCGATTTTGGTTGTCTGTTCGGGCCTGCAGCAGAAAACCAGTACATGCTGCGCCCTGAAAAAGTGGCGCATTATGCAGACGTCCGAAGCCGTCTGCCAGAGTGTGCGCCGTTTTTATGATCGTTGGATGTCTGGCGTTCAGGTCAACTCGACAATTTCATAATCGTGAGTGATCTTCACACCCGCGTTTCCGAGCATTATAGAGGCAGAGCAATATTTCTCCGCCGACAGCTCGATAGCCCGTTTGACCTGAGCTTCTTTCAGACCGCGACCCTTGACGACGAAGTGCAGATGAATTTTGGTGAACACTTTCGGATCTTCATCCGCGCGCTCGGCATCAAGAAATGCCTCGCAGCTTTCCACTGGCTGGCGCGACTTCTTCAGGATGCTCACCACGTCAAAGTTGCTGCAGCCGCCCAGGCCGATCAACACCATTTCCATCGGGCGTACACCCAGGTTGCGGCCACCGCTTTCAGGCGGGCCGTCCATCACTACCACATGTCCGCTGCCGGATTCGCCGAGGAACATGGCTTCGCCAGCCCATTGAATGCGTGCCTTCATCGCCAGGACTCCACTGTAAAAAAGGGGTCGCCAGCTTAGCACAGCGCCAAACCCTGCCTGGACGCATTGAAACAATGCTTTTTGTAGGAAACGCGTAGGAATATTCGCAAATAGCTTCCTACACGTCTGGAAAAGCTGGTGAGAATGCAGGCGCAGCCGATACCTACAGGTATGCCATTTGGCCATACATCTTATTTTCGGAAGTCACGCATGGTCGCAATAACATTTACGCCCAAAGCAAACAGTCTCGACAAGCTGCTGCCCCATGCAGAACGCCGCCGCTGCCCCGCCAAAAGCAACATCATCAATGCGGGTGATCGCTCTGAGTCGCTGTTTCTGATCCTGAAGGGCTCAGTCACGGTTCTGATCGAAGATGACGAAAGACGCGAGATGATCGTCGCCTATCTCAACAGCGGGGATTTTTTTGGTGAACTGGGTCTGTTTGAGCAGCCGGGACGCGAATCCGTGCGCAGTGCATGGGTGCGAGCCAAGACCGAATGCGAAGTGGCCGAGATTTCATACGGCGCCTTCCGCGAGCTGACCCGCCAGGAGCCGGAAATTCTCTACGCTCTGGGCAGTCAGATGGCCGAGCGCCTGCGCAACACCACACGCAAGGTCGGTGATCTGGCGTTTCTCGATGTTACCGGGCGAGTAGCTCGCACGTTGCTTGAACTGTGCAAGCAGCCAGATGCAATGACCCACCCGGACGGGATGCAGATCAAGATTACCCGCCAGGAGATCGGACGCATCGTAGGCTGTTCAAGAGAAATGGTCGGGCGCGTGCTCAAGGCCCTGGAAGAACAGAGCCTGGTCAACGTCAAGGGAAAAACGATGGTGGTGTACGGTACGCGCTGAACCTCTGCCAGTCAGAGTTCAGCGAGCAGCTGCCGATAGGCCTGCGCCAAGCGCGGCAGAACGTCGACATCCGGAAACACTTCGTGCAAGGCAATGTGGCTTTCGGCCCGAACACGTGGCTCAAGTTCACACAGCTCATTGAAGCGGTTGACCGCTCCCGCCATCTGTACACGCTCATCATCCAGCAGCAATGCGCCGTGGGCCAACACTACAGGACGCGTTCCGCCCTGACTCTGCCGCCAGCGCTGGGCAGTTCCGACCATCTTGCGACCATCGAGGTTGACGTTGAAACGGCCGTCACAGAATGCACCCGCCACTTCGCCCAATGAAGCCTGGCCGCCCAACTCGATCAACAGGTTTAGCAACGGCTGACACAAGCGCAGGTAGGCGGTTTCTATACGATCACGATCAACATCAGCAACGGGCTGTGCATAGACCAGCGCGATATTCACCGTGGCAGAGGATTGTGGCACCGGCTCACCACCGGTTTCACGCAACAACACGGGCCATCCATTGTCAGCCAGGGTCTCGCTTGCCTCGACAAAACCCGGCAAGCGGCTCATGCGCCGCGGCACGACCAGCGCCCGGTCATTGGGTCGCCAGAACAGCAACCCATGATCGGCAGCGCCGGAGCACACAGCCGCCAGAAGGTCCTGCTCGGCCTGCAAGCCTTGTTCGACGCAGATGTCGATGATCGAGTCTTGCATGCCGGACCTCAGCGTGGTGTTCAGTTCAGTCAGTCGATGGACGGGCCGCTCGCCGCAAGCTTGCGCTCCGGAAAGAACAGCCGCTGCAACTCGGCGCCCGGGTGTTCGGCGCGCATGAAAGCCTCGCCCACCAGGAACGAATAGACATCGTTGATTTCCATCAACTCGACATCCGCACGATTGAGAATGCCGCTTTCGGTGATGACCAAGCGATCACGCGGGATGCGCGGTAGCAACTCCAGCGTGGTTTCCAGGCTCACTTCAAAGGTGTGGAGGTTGCGATTGTTCACACCCACCAGCGGTGTATCAAGCGTCTTGAGTGCGCGCTCCAGCTCGTCGCCGTCGTGCACCTCGACCAGTACGTCCAGCCCGACACGCTTGGCAACGTCGGCCAGCTCAGCCATTTGCGCGTCTTCCAGTGCCGACACGATCAGCAGAATGCAGTCTGCGCCCAGCGCGCGAGCCTCGACCACTTGATAAGGATCGATCATGAAATCCTTGCGGATCACCGGCAAATTGCACGCCGCCCGCGCTTCCTGAAGATAGGCATCGGAACCCTGAAAGAAATCGACATCAGTGAGCACTGAAAGACAGGTAGCGCCTCCCGCCTGATAACTTCTGGCGATCTCGCCCGGCAGAAAATTCTCCCGGATAACGCCTTTGCTTGGAGACGCCTTTTTGACTTCTGCGATGACGGCAGGCTGCTTCAACCTGGCCTGAGTGATCAGCGCGTTGGCAAAGCCACGTGGCGCACCGGCGCTGGCGACCTGTTGTTCAAGTTCGGCGAGGCTGACAATTGCTCGACGGGCCGCAATTTCCTCGGCCTTTCGAACAAGAATCTTTTCCAGTACGGTTGGCACGCTCATGCTTCGTTCTCCTGTTTGAATACTGCCGTGAAGGCACCCAACTCTTCCAGCTTTTCCCGCGCAAGGCCGGTGTGCAGGGCATCGTGTGCCAAGGCCACACCCTCTTTCAGGCTGGTCGCATGATCGGCAGCATAGAGCGCGGCGCCGGCATTAAGCACGATCATTTCCGCGGCTTTCTGCCCGTTCTCGGTCTTGCGTCGTCCAAGCGCATCACGAATCAGTTCCAGCGAAACTGCCGGACTTTCCACAGCGAGGCCATACAGACTCTGGCTTTTGATGCCCAGGTCTTCGGGCTGTACCCAGTATTCAGTCACTTCGCCATTTTTCAGCTCGGCAACGAAGGTCGGCGCGGCCAGACTGAACTCGTCCAGGCCGTCCTGCGAGTGCACCACCAGCACATGCTTGCTGCCCAGCCGCAGCAGCACTTCGGCCAGCGGCCGGCACAACGCCTGATTGAACACGCCGACGATCTGGTGGCGAACACCAGCCGGATTGGTCAGCGGGCCAAGCATGTTGAACAGTGTGCGCAGCCCCAGCTCGCGGCGCGGCCCGGCAGTGTGCTTCATTGCGCTGTGATGGGACTGGGCGAACATGAAACCGATGCCCACGCTGTCGATGCAGCGAGCCACCTGAACAGGCGTAAGGTTCAGATAAACCCCGGCGGCTTCCAGCAAGTCGGCGCTGCCGCTCTTGCCTGACACGGCGCGGTTGCCGTGTTTGGCCACCGTGCAGCCAGCAGCTGCGATGACAAAAGCCGACGCCGTGGACACGTTGAAAATATTCGCGCCGTCACCGCCAGTGCCAACGATGTCTACAACGCCATCCAGTGTTTTCAGCTCGACACTGCTGGCCAGCTCACGCATGACCGAAACAGCACCGACGATCTCATCGATGGTTTCACTCTTCATGCGCATGCCCATCAGAAACGCACCGATCTGCGCTTCGGTGCATTGGCCGGTCATGATCTCGCGCATGACGTCGCGCATCTCGTCAGTGGTCAGGTCCAGCTGGTTGACCACGCGGTTCAGCGCGCTTTTGATGTTCATGGGGGTAGTCATAAAAAATCCTTAGCCCTGACGATGGCCGCCGCTCTGCTTGAGAAAGTTGGCGAACAGCTCGTGGCCCTGCTCGGTCAGAATCGACTCAGGGTGAAACTGTACCCCTTCCACGTTCAACGTTTTGTGACGCAGGCCCATTATCTCGTCAACCGAGCCGTCTTCCAGCGCAGTCCAGGCGGTCACTTCCAGGCACTCGGGCAAGGTATCGCTTTTTACCACCAGCGAGTGGTAACGGGTTACCACCAGTGGATGATTAAGGCCTTCGAACACGCCGCCGTCCTCATGCACCACCGGGCTGGTTTTGCCGTGCATCACCTGGCGCGCACGCACCACATCGCCACCAAAGGCCTGCCCGATGGACTGATGCCCCAGGCACACACCCAGAATCGGCAGTTTGCCCGCGAAATGTTTGATCACTTCAAGCGAGACACCGGCTTCATTGGGTGTGCACGGGCCAGGCGAGACCACGATGCGCTCAGGGTTCAGGGCTTCGATCTGTTCAATGGTCAGTTCGTCGTTACGAATGACTTTGACATCGGCCCCCAGCTCACCGAGGTACTGCACGACGTTGTAGGTGAACGAATCGTAGTTATCGATCATCAGCAGCATTTTGCTATCAACCTTTTGATTTACTGACTTGATTCAGGCCTTCCGGATTCCACTTCGCCCATGCGTCCCCTCTTCAGCCACAACGCTGGGGGTGACAGAGGCAAAGGCATCATATATCGAAGGCATACAGGTACGGGTCCGGCAGGGCCGGCAAGGAAATAGTCAGGCGCGCCAACGCCAACGGGCGTGAGCCTTGATAACGCGCATCAAGAGTTTGCTGACAGTCGTCACGGAAGGGGTCTCATCGGTACGTTTCGGGACATTAGCGTACCGAACCGACCGGTGCAATATGAATGTACCGGGCTGCGCCGATTGAAAAGCGGTTAAAGGCTGAAAAGAGGGCCGCGCCTCCTTGTGGAGGCGGGTTTCAGGCAGGGGCACGATGGCCAAAGGTGGGGTGCCGGAGGGAACATCAGTGCGCAATCTCGCGCACGTAGGCCTGGCAGGCCTTCAAAGCGATCAATCCCTGATCGCCGTAGTCGGTGATGGCGACAATTCGTCCAGCAGCCGCTGGGTCAAGTTCGCCTCGCGAGCTTCCATGAACCACGCCGCCGGAACCGGAGGCGGTTGGCATTCCATCGCCAGCGGTGGGGCTGGCAAGGAGGACTGACAGCCGCAGATCAGCGGTAGCCAGACGATCACGCAAGCGAGCCTGAGAAGTCTGTGCATCGCTCAATTCCTTATGAATGGTTGTATCGTTATCTTGCAGACGGAGTTCCAGCGCCCGCCTTCGTGCTTGTTCAGCGTTCTGCCAGTCGACGACCGCCAGCGCCGCCTGCTCGCGCTCTTGCTGCCAAGCCAGCGTTTGCGTAGACAGTTGCAGACCATAGTGAGCCGCCTGCCACTGCCAAGCGGCCCATGTACCCAGCCCTGACCCCAGCACGAATGCGAGGATCAGGAATCGCATATCCAGCACTTTCACGGCAGCACCTCCAATGCCCTCTGGTAAAGCGCCTGCCGATCTGCCAGGCCATTGGTGCCTCCGTTGATACGCCGGGTGATCATCAGAAAATCACCCTTGTCTGCCAGCGCGTTGAGGTTGGCACGGTCCCAGAACCACGCTGCCGACATGGCGGCATGCTCCGGCTGTTCAAGCAGTTGCGGCTGGCGCAACAAGTCCAGCCCCAGCGCCTCCCCGCACGCTTCGTAGTTAGCCCGCCCCGTCACCTGAATCAGCCCGCGGCCCCGGTACAGTTGACCGTCGCCATCTGCCTCTGGCGTGTTGCCCAGACGCAGCGCCAACTGCCCGGTGTCGTACTTGGCCAGATAGCTGTCGCTACCCAGCTCGCGCACATAACGAAGCTGCCCGGATTCATGCCCGATCTGAGCGATGAACCCAGCGATACGCAGGCGGGTGTTGATGGTGTAGCGGGTCATGGCGGTGTTGAGAGCAGGAACAAAAACGCCGGCTTTAGGGCCGGCGTTGGGGAGGATTTGCAGTAGTTGTTGCTGGTTGATAGGCATCGGTCCTCCTATTAGGGGTTACAGGACTAACCCGCCCCCTGAGTCGATAAAGTTCCCCTGTTTAAAAGCAAGTTGAACGGCAGATAAAACAACGCCCCGTCAGTGCGGGGCGTTATGGCTTGGGCAGTTCGTCTTCACTTACGCCTATTGATAACAGCGGTGCTGCAGACGGTTTAACATATACAAATGGCGTCGCAGGCGGCACCGGCCAATCGAACGACATTGGATAGCCTGGCAATGTCTCGAGTTGGGCAAGTTGCACTCGATACAGGCGTAGCGCGTCGAGCTCGGCGTTTACAGCAGGCAGTGATTTACGCTGATCGTCAGTGGCCATATCCAACGTTATGGCATCTTGCAACATATCCAGATCGGCAACCAATCCGTTGATTTTCGCAGTGACCTCGGCCGAGTAAATACCACGCTGGCACATCACCTGCGCCTGAACCATCTGCTCGGTGGGTTCGAGAATCTCGCCAAACTCGCCGGCAACTGCACGGTTGAAAAGATCTACACCGTGTGGCTCAGGGTCATGGGCAGAGGCACCAAAAGGCACCTCACCGAAAACATCCTTTGTTTCCTCGAAAATCACCGACAGGACGATGGAGGTATGGGCCAGATCGGACCAGCGAGGGTTTCGTGCACTTATTACTGTGTTCATATAACTACCTTTATCCAACTCGTTGAAAGAGTGTACGTTCGCTGCCCGAAAAAGCGCCGTGTGCACGCCAGGTGCCTCCGCCAATAAGGCCAGAATTGTTACCGGCACCATCGCTACCGTTTGTAGAGCTATAGATCAGGTTGGTGCCGGATACCATGCCTCCCTGATTAACCAGCCCTTGGGAATTGATGACACGTGCAAATGCATAGGAGCCGATGCCACCGAGCCCCAGTGCGGCAACTTTTGCGGGCAAATTCTGATCGTTGATCATGTCGCCAAAGTCAGAGCTGTCGACCTGAAGGCGCAAACTACCGGCACCGTTGTAGCCAAGGCGAACCTTGTTAGCGGACATGTTGGCACCGCCGCCCTGCTCGACTGGCGTGTAGCCAAGACGCGGTTGCAGGTAATAGACCTGACCGTCAGAGGCTCTGCGCATATAAGGCAGGTTTACGTCATTACCGGCAAAGCCGAGAACAGTTATGGAGTCCGCTGTGGGTCGCTGCGCATCACGAGCATCCGTCTCGGCCTTGGTATAAGCATCGGTGATGCCATATGCAGCAAGCGTGGTGCCCCAGTTGGCCTTGCCGTTGGGATCAAAGTTAGCCGCATACCAAACGCGTCCCAAATCGGTAGCGTCCACGGTCAATTTGAGGCCGTTATCAGACCAGCCTATCTTCACAACGTTATTGGATTGACCTGTGCCTGTACCTTGCTGGACGGGCGTGTACCCCAACTTTGTCTGAAGCCAGCTAATAGCAGAGTCTGCAACACGCCGCATGTAGGGTTGCCCTAGATCCCCACTGGCCAGCCCTACATAAGAGATAGCGTCCGCCAACGCCCTACTGGCCAGTCGCGTATCCACTTCACTTTTGGCATACACCTCAGCCTTGGTGTAAGCGTCAGTAATTTTATAAGACGCCAGCGTAGTGCCCCAGTCAGCTTTAGTGGCTGGATTAAAGTTGTTCGCATACCAGATATTGCCAAGATCAGTAGCATCGACCATCGCCTTGAGGCCGTTATTCGACCAGCCGATCTTCACCTTGTTGTCGAGCTGACCGGTCCCCCCTCCTTGTTGCACCGGAGTAAAACCCAGGTTCGGTTGCAGGGAAACCAAGGCGCCATCGGACTCACGGCGCATATAAGGCGCATCAGGCTTGTTATTGGAAAGACCTACATGCGTGATGGAATCACGCAGCGGCCGCTGAAGATCGCGCAGATCGGCCTCGGCCTTGGTATACGCATCCGAAATACCATTACCGCTAAGTGTTGTAGGGTTGCTCCCCTCTTCCACCTGCCCGAACTTATTGACCTTGACCCGGGTGTAATCACCCGCAGCAACACCACTGCGTCCCAATAGACGCTCGAACGCAAGGTCAGTTGTACCCAACACCGGCACTGTCGTATTGACCAGTTGCCATACAGTCCCGGCGTTTTTCGTGCCGGCCTGCACCGGCACCAGATGACCCGGCGTGCATTCGGTGCTTTCGTTCGCATCCTGCGCACGAGCCCAGGCGCCTGCCGCGGCCACGTAAATCCAGTTCTGCGACGCAGTGTCCTGATTCTTCACCAGCACCCGATCACCGGCCACCAGCGTGACGTCATCAATGGTCTGCAAACCGCTCAGCCCAATGGAGACTGTCGTGGCGCAACGCACTGCTTTCTTATAGTCAGATGCGGCGAGCCCGAGAATGGCCCTGTGCAATTGAGTGACATCTTCCTCATTCGGCACCAGGCCAGCGCCGAGGATGACGTTCAAAATCTCCTGCGTCACCGAATTCCCCCATGCCGCAGGGATCAGCGAGCCGGGTGTGCCGGTTGCCGGGTTTTCATCTACAAACTTGCCGCTTGCCAAGCCTACGCCTGGCACACTCTTGGGATAATCCACGTTGTGTTCCTCAGTTGAAGTTAACGAATTCGACGCTATGCGCCGGTGCAGCTCGACGGATCAAACATTCGATAGCGAGCCCGGGGTTGACCCCGAATCGCTCTCCCCAGTAGCTGGCCCCGAAGCGCCGCCCCAGCCGCTGGCGACCGCCGGTGTTCAGGGTCCACATGAACTGCGCGTTCCAGGTGCCGAAGTGCGCCTGGCCAAAACGCGAACGCCCCATACGGGGCGCTCGAAATTCGGTGACGGTGGCGTCGGGGTAGCCCTGGCTGACGGCAATGTCGATGTAGAACGCTGCGTTCTGCCCTCCTGTTGCCACCAGCCGCTGGCGCACTGACAAGCGTCGATCTGCGAACAAGGGTTTGAGCCCCAGGCACGGATCCGGCAGGTTCATGACCCGCTCCCAGTCCGGTACCAGTTCACTGACGGTTGCAGGGTCCATCTCGTTGAGCAGGTCGAACGCACGGCCATCGATGCGCGCGAACTCGCGGGACAGGCCGGTAATGACCTGCTGCAATTCCGGTACGCGCTCCGGGTCCCACGCAGGCCCGGGTGGCAACAGCGCCTGCAATTGCCCGGCGTAGTGCTCGGCAGTTCTTATGACGACCATTGAATGCCCCCGAACGTGAGTAACTGGTTAGGGCCTGCGGCTACATTGGCAACAGGAGCAATCAGCACATGATCGGTTTCGCCGGTCGCGCGGCTGATGGCCTCGGCGATGTGCGTCAGCAGCAGGGTTTCGCCCAGTCCGCCCTCACGGTTGTGCAGGTCCAGCAATTGAGCCTCAACCGCTGATCGCACGGCAGAGCTATCAGGCGTGAGCCTGATCGTGTAGATCACAGGCTTCTGCACTGGCGCCAACACATATACATCGGCAGTAACCGGACGCAGCGGCTCTATGTAAGCAGCCACCGCAGCCAGTTGCTCGGCGTCAGGAATCGGGTCAGCCTCATCGTCACGCATGAAGAACACTGCCACCGTGCCCGGCCCCATGAAGCGACGCACACACCAGGCGCGCGTCACGCCCGGCACTTCCAGCGCCCAAGTCACGTAGTCGTCCTGATTGCCGCCGTGAGGAATGACCCGGTAGGAGCGCACCACACGAGCACGCAACGACTCGATACTTTCCTGCGCGATGCCGCCAGTCAGACCGTCGCCGATGACGGTGAACGTACTGTCGATGCCTTCGACCGGTTGCACGGCAGTCATGACCAGACCGGCATCTGCGTTACCAAGCACGCCTGCATCCACGGCTTCGACCGTGGTTGTGTTGTTGCCTGCAACCGTGGTGACGCCTTTTGTCACTCGATAGAAGCGCCCGTCAGTGAATTGCAGAACCGTGTCGACATCCAGCACTGCACCGGCAGCGGCGGTAAAACGCACGGAGCCAGTGGCGGCCTGGGCAACCTTGCGTGGCTGCCTCAGGCGCAGGATGGCTTGCCGCTCGAGGGTCTCCTCGTCGGCGGTGTCCGGCAGAATCTGGTCGGCGATCCAGTCCTGATAGCCGTACAGCCCGTAGGCCGCACCGCTGTGTGCACGGGACAGTACCCGGGCATCGGACTGACGCAGCGCTTCGTCGGCGAGGTCGACCTGGGTTCGGTTGATCAGCGCCGGTAACGTAGGTGTTTCAAACGGCATAAATCACCTGCCACTGTTCAGAAGGGTTGAAGCGCACGATCTGACCGTCCGAAACGACCAGCTCGACGCCCAGGTTCAGGCGATTGCTCTGAACCTGTTCGGTAAGGATGTTGATGTTGCTGACCTGACCGTCGTCGATCAGCCAGGCAAGCGCTTCGCGCGCATAGAACTCGGCGTCGCGCTGGGTCTGCGCAGTGAGCCGGACCCTGCGCAGCAGCCACAGCCTGGAGCCGATACGGTCGTTGGCCTGCGCCGGGTAGGTATCGCCCCACCAGCCAAAACGTTCGGCATCGTCGAACGGATCGTCCGCTTCGGCGCGACGCCAGGTGAACAGGCTGATGACCACCGAGCGCAGCAAGGACGCCTGCAGAGAGCCTTCAATAATCATCCGGCACCTCCAGCAGGCGGTCCGCTCTGGCCGTTACCTGCCTGAACACCGCCATGCAGATGGCTGATCTGACTGATGCCAGCGGCAAGCTGGTCGCCCTGGGACACGATCTTTCCGGTCTGGGTGATCTGCGGTGTGTCGAAGTTCACCGCTACGGCCGCCTTGATGTTCAAGGTGTCGGTTTCAATGTCGATGACCTTGCCGCGCTTGAGGTGAATCTTGTCGCCCTCGTCGGTGTAGATCGCCACTTCGCCCGACTCCAGGCCCTTGAGGCGATAACGACGATCAGCCACCACCAGCAGCAGCCCGTGTGATCGGTCGCCGCCAATAAAGGCGGCAATGCCCTCGGCGCCAGCCAGCGGATTGCTGGTGAAGCCGTAGGGTTCGAAGTGTTCCATGTCATCCTTGACCTCTCCGGCGGTGAGGCGCATTTGCAGCGCCTGCATTTTGCTGCTGGCCCTGGCGAGCACCACCGTGCCGCGCACCAGCATGCGATTGAGTAAGCTCATGAGGTTGTTTCCTCGTCGATGGGCAGCAGCCAGGAGTAAGCGTCCTGATTGACCTGCACCTTGCTGCGCTTGTTGGGGTCACCCGGCTCGGCCTGAAAACCTTCAGGCGGACCGACCACCAGTGTGGTGATCGTGCCTTTATCGGTCAGGGAATAGGTCACCGCTGAAATCAGCATGTTCCTGCTGGTAAAACCGATGACCGGATCGATCACCCGCACCATGGTGTTGTGCCGCCAAAGCGCGCCGTTGGACTGCCGCCAGCCCTGCACCTTGTACGTGGTGAGCAGTGCCTTGCCGGCCCGCTGACCACGCTCCCAATTGGCGCGACTCAGGGCGAGCGCGGGAGTGATCGGGGCGTCCTCATGCACGATCAGCACACGCAGACGTTTTTCATGCTCCGGGTCGTCATGCCTGAGGTCGATGACTTCGGCTGACACCTCCGACGCTTCCTTGCCGAATGTCTTGTCATTACCGGTCTGCTGACCAATCACCCGGTATTCGGAAAAGAGTCCGGAAAAATCCCGGGCGATGCTGGCGCTGAGTACATTCTTGCCGAGCTCGAGCGCGTCGGCGCTCTGCCCTCGACTCCCCGGCCTGGCCAGTACCACATTGCCGTACTCGTCATCGGTGGAAAAAATCCGGAACAGGGTCAACAGTCGGTCAATGGACTTGAACACGGTTTCGGCCGGCTCGATGGTGTGATCTGCCATTTTCGAGGTCTCCGGTATTTCGCTGATTACCGTCAACTTGTAGGGAGCAGCCAATGCCTCGACAATCTTCAGCACCCCAACGCCTTTCCACTGGCTCGGCCTGTTGATAGCCGAGCAGTCAATGAGGTCGGCGGTTTTCGAGCGACCGGAAATCGTCAGTTTGACCTGCGTGCCGTCGTAGCTGACCGGCGCGGCAAACACCCAGCCGGTCAGGATCAGCTCGCCGCCGATACGCACTTCGCAGGCGGCACCGGGGGTGATCGGATGCGCGACTTCAGTGCCCGGCCACTGCCAGGTAATACTCACCTCAAAGCTGCGGGCCTGACGCTCGATCCCGGCAGATATTTCCACCGATTTCCAACCGGCATAGTCGTGCTTGTCTACCGTCAGGGTGACAACGTTAGGGTCGATCATGGGTTACTCCCGAGCGATCTTCAGCGTGCCGGGCGGCACGAAACCAGGATGCGCAAGGCGGTTGCGCTGCACAATTTCCAGCGCCCGACTGGCGTCGCCGAATCGGCGATAGGCCAGCAC
The DNA here is from genome assembly GCF_001466905.1 of Pseudomonas sp. ICMP 3272. Lineage (NCBI taxonomy): Bacteria > Pseudomonadati > Pseudomonadota > Gammaproteobacteria > Pseudomonadales > Pseudomonadaceae > Pseudomonas > Pseudomonas sp. ICMP 3272. The sequence goes on along the minus strand of NZ_LKEK01000051.1, from coordinate 59,301 downwards.
CAGCGCAGGCAGCGGTTCGGACACCTTCATGTCCACCAGACGTACCCCAGACGCAGCCACCGCATTGAGATGGCGGACCAGGGCCTGACGCAAAGTGTTCAGCGCCAGGTAGTGTTCGGGGTCGGCTTTCAACGACGCTTCCCAGATGGCCGAACTCAGCGTGTCGCGCAGTTCGATAACGTCATCGGCAACCGGCACATCCACACGTTGCAGCGCTTGCGTCACCTGCTGATCAAGCGAGGGCACCACATTCAGCGGCGTGACCGTCGTCGCAATCGGCATGCTCGCGACGATTCTCGCCACCTTGACCAACAGCGCATCCTGTACCAGGTTGGCAGTGGCCTGAGCCGTCATACTGGTATCAAGACCGCTGCCCTGGCTGACCAGATTGATACCGGACACCGCCTCTGCCTGTTGTGTGGCCTCGGAAATGACTGACCGGTAATCGACCGTTTCAACAGAGGACACGCCGCCAGTGCTGCGGGACCTTGCTGTCGTGCTGCTCGCAGCAGTGCCGTTACTGCCACTCGCGGAACCGCTGCCTGAGCCGCCCCCTGTCGAGCCACCGGAACCTGACCCGACATTCGTTGCGGTACTCGCCCCGCCAATACTGCTGGTGCCGTTCGCTCTTCTGGCTCGACGACTGTCGCCATCGAAACTGGCAAAGAACGTGGTAAACAGCGTGCTGACCGTCAACGGCGCGTTGACCAGCGAATGCACCAGCGCGGTGACATCCGAATAGATCGCCATGAACGGTGCGAACTGCCGCTGAATGGTCGCGAACACACCCGACAGGGTGCTGCGTAGCGCCTGAATATTGATACGCACCGCGTCCACCGTGGCCATCACCGAACGGTAGCGCCTGAGCGCCGAGTCCAGCAGGCTCTCGGACGCGCCCAATAACTGCCGCCGGGTGTTGAGCGTGGACACCGGAAACTTGAGCGGGTTGGCCGGATAGAACTTCAGGTCCAGCCGGACAAGCCCGCCTTCGTTCAGGTTGTGTGTGACGCCGCACTCGCCAACCTGAACCTGCACGCGACCCAGCCAGGGATGCACCAGCTCGCCAGCCCCTTCCTGCTCCAGCGCCTGAAGCAGTTTGTCTCGCTGTTCGAAACAGTCGGGACCGACAATGAACCCCGTCAGCGTATGAACTTTCGACTGTTTGCCCAGCGACTCGAAATAAGGCTCGTCGCGCTGTGGAAACTCATGCAACTGCCCCTTGCGGCCTGCCGGGACGACGGCTTTTTCAATGAAAAAACCGACGCCCCGAAAAGACGCTGGCAGCAGGCTGTCACGCCATGTACTCATGATCCGGCTCCTGCGCCGAGGGTTCGATAACCGACGTTTGGCGATATCGTCAAACCCGGCTGGTTGGTTTGCACTTGCCCGGCACGCATGCCCGGCGGCGCGTTTTCAAAGCGAATGTTGAGCTCGCCTTCAAGTCGCGGACCGGCCCCGCCTGCGCCCTGCTGCAGCAACAGGCTGCCGGGAACCAGTGGGGCGGGTACGCCGAGCAATTGGCTGGTCGACGGCACGCCAGTGGCCTGATTGAGCAACTGCTGATTCATGCGAACGTTGTCGACGGCACCGGCCGCCAGAAACGCACCGGTCCCGCCGCCCGGCCCTGCATTGCGTATCCGCTGTTCTTCCGCGAACTGATTGGCCTTCTCGGTCGCCCTCTGCAGCACGGTCTTATCAGTGTCGCCACCAAACCAGCTCATGATCGGTTCGATGAATGGCTTGATGTCCGCCCACAGACCTGCGAACCAGGTTTTGATCGGCTGCCAATTCTCGATGACCATGCCCAGCGGCGAAAAACTGAACAGTGTTGCCAGCACATCGGTAAACGGCTGCGACTCGGCCTTGATGGTTTCCCATAGCCCGGCGAAGTACTCGGAGATTGGCTGCCAGTTGGCCACGACCATGCCCAACGGCGTCCAGGCGAACAGCGTCTGCAGGAAGTCGAAAAACGGGTTTGCCAGCGCCTTGATAACGTCCCAAAGCGCAGCAAAGAACTCGGACAGCGGTTGCCAGTTGGCGACGATCATACCGAGCGGCGTCCAGGCGAATACCGCCTTTAGTACGTCCCAAAGCGCCATGGCCGGCCCACGAATCGCTTCCCAGACAGCTTGAAAATAAGGCGCGACGGTCGACCAGTTGGCAATCAGAAGACCTGCCGCCAGCGCCAGGCCGCGCACGATCAGGGCCAGCGGTGACAGGCCCATCACCGCGCCAAGTACGCTCATGGCGGTCGTCGCGGTCATGACCGCAACTTGCAATACACCGAACGCAATCGCAGCGGCCACCACACCCTTGATCACGCCAGGGTGTTCGGCCGCCAGCGCGGCGACCTGAGAAATCATCGGCCCGATCACGGCCATTGCTTCGTTCATCGCCGGCAGAAACATACTGCCGATATTGATGCCCAGACGATCGACACGGTTGGTCATCTCTTTGATGGCCGTGGCCGTGGTCTGGGAGTTGTCGGCGAATTCCTTCTCGATAGTGCCGCTGTTCTGCACGCCCTCGCCGACCTTGGCCAGGTTGGACCTGAGCACATCCAGATTGGCCAGCAGTGGCGTAATAGCACCCAGCGATTCGGCACCGAACAGTTGCGTGATGACATCCGACTGCTTGCCGGGGTCAACACTGGAGACCGCCGTCAGAACCTTTTCAATGGTCCCGGACGGGTCACTCTGCATGCCTTGGGTCAGCTGATTGACGTCGAGCTGCAACGCCTCGAACGCCCCGGCTTTCGCCGCGCCACCTTCGGTCAACGACTGCATGAATCGCTTCATGCCGGTGGCGGCCACATCGGCCGGCACATCGACGCTGGCCAGCGTGGCGCCCATTGCCGCCAGCTGCCCGGAGGCCATCCCCGCAACCGGCCCAAGCGGGCCCATTGCAGTCACCATGGTGGCGATTTTCTTTTCCAGGTTGTTGCCGCCGAGCACGTTGATCTTCTCGGACAGCGCCGCGACTTGCGGTTGGGTCATCTGGAACGATGAGCGCCACGAGGCCATCATGTCGCCCGACTCGGCCGCCGTCTGATCGAATGCGACACCCATTTTCACGGCATCGCTGGCAAACCCGGTCAGTTCTTCACGCGGTACATTGGCCTTGGCACCGGCAGCAACAATCGCCGCGATGCCATTGGCGCTTTCCGGCAGCCGTTCACTGAGATCCAGAATATCGGACCCCATCTGCTGGAACTGCTGCGGTGTTTCAAAGCTTACCGAGCGTTTCACGCCGGCCATGCTGGTCTCGAAACCGATCGCTGCCTTTACCCCGGCAATCAAAGGCCCCGCCAAAGCGTTGTCCGTGACTGCCTTGCCAAGGTCTATGGCCCCCAGACTGGTCTCGAGGCCTTTGACATTGTTGCGGATAGTTGCCAGCGTTGGAGACAGCTGGTCGACGCCGGTAATCAGCGTTCTGATAGTGTCTGCCATCACTCCCCCTGCAGGATCTGGTTGATGCGTTGCGCCTGCAAGATCGATTCGGTGATGACGTCCAGCTCCCTGGACATCATCAGTTCGGGATCGGTCTTCCAGAAGTACGCGAGGTCGTAAACGACGGCGATCAGTCCTTCAAGGTTGCTGATGCCGCTGCCATGAAAAAACTCGCAACCTTCCAGCTCAACGTATTGATGTCGCACAGGTCCATCTGATTGACCGACGAGGGCGGGATGCCGGCGCAGACGGCGATGTACTTCGCCGCCACGTCCAGATCCAGGGAAACTTCCTCGTTCTTGTCGATCCTGTACGGCAGGGCCTTGATAGCCCGCGCTTCCTGCGTCGTAGGGCGCCGGAAGGTCAGTTGCGAAAGGGTTTCGCCGTGCGCTTCGATCGGGCTGGCCAGGTCGATGACTTCACTCATTGCCAGCTCCCCTGATTGCCGTCGAATTGCAGTTCGATGGTGCCGTCGTCAGCCTTGCTGCTCGGCTCATCGACCAGGTAGGCGCCGGACAGGACGTAGGTCTTGCCGTTCTTGAACTCACAGGTGATGGTCATATCCACACCGGTAGTGAGCAGCTTGAGCGGCAGATCCGCGGTATGCACGGCGGTGAATTTCAACCAGGCGGCCTTTTCGGTTTCCTTGTAGTAACCAGGCACGACGGTCTCGCGCTTGATGTTCATCAGAGGCGCTTCGCCGCCGCCGCTGATGGTCAATTGGGTGCCATCCACTTTGATGTAGCAGGTACCCGCAACTTTCTGACCCATGTTGTTTATCTCCAGAATGAAAAAACCCGCACGAGGCGGGCTTGAAAGGGTTGGTTAGGCTTATGCCGCTTCGTCGTACTGCAAGCGGAACTGGTTGAGCAGCGCGAACACGCGCAGGCCGTTGATGTAGTCAGGCGGGAACATCACGTTCACGCGGCTTGGGTCATTGCCGTCACGCTCGACGATCAGGTGCTGGGCGAACGTTTCGGCGTTCTCCACATGACCCTCTTCTTCAAGACGTGCGTATTGCGCAATCAACTCGCCACGGATGGTGCTCGGCGTGATGATCGGCTGGCCGGCACCGAAGCGCGTGCCATCGTTGGCCAGCTTGTGGCGGCCGTACTTGCTGGTGATGATGCCTTGCAGACGACGGATGATAAACGCCGACTGGTGCATGGTTTCGCTGTCCAGGTACGAGTTGTCAGCCTGGCCGTAAGCGTTCTTCTGATAGGTGGTGATCGAACGCTGAATGCGCACGTAACCGCCTTCGTAGTACGCCGTGGCGATGCCGTAACGCAACAGCGACTCACGCTCGGTCAGGGTGAAACGCTGACTGGCCGGCGCCGGATCGATGCCAGGCATGGTGCCGCTCTGGGTCGGACGGCTGGCGTCGGCAGAGATGAACACCGCCGTGCGTGCAGCCAGGGCAGCGGCTTGCAGCCAGACAGGTTGCGGCACACCGTTTTCGACACCCTGCAGGGTGATGTGCTGATCGTTGCGCAGTTGACCTGCAGCCACCAGCGTACCGACCGTGCCGCGCTTGGCGGTGTAAACGTGGCCGTACAACTGACGCGCCCAGCTCCAGCGACCGGTGCTGTCATCCATCGCCGCTTTCCAGGCATCCAGCGTGGCGGTGTCGGTCCACGGCATGCACAGGAACTCGAACGGTTCGTCGCCCAGCGCAGCCAGTGCCTTGAGCTGATCAGGCGTACCCACGCCGCCGGTCATGGCAGTGACTGCTGCCGTCAGGCCAGCCGGAATGACTTCACCATTGGTCTTGCCCTGGCGGTTGAATTCCAGCTGGATGTCATTGCCGCTCGCCCCGCTCCATTTGCAGGAAAGGGTCAGCACACCCGCTTCGACAGCCGCGGTGACCGGCAGGTCAGGCGTGGCATTGATCTTCACCGACAGTGCCGTGGCCGCTTGGGCAGCGGTTGCGCCGTTAACGACAGTGGCCTGCACTCGCATGCCGCCGACATACAGGTTCAGCAGACCGGCTTCGGTCGCCGCCCCGCTGAGGGTGACTTTCGCGCCGGCCTTGGCGCCTTCGGTATTGAGCAGCGGCAGGCACCAGACTTCGCCGGTGGGGTCCGCCTTGCGCCAGGTTTCATACATCGAGGCCAGCATGGAGCCCTGACCGCCGATGTTTTTCGCCAGCGCCACGCTTGGCACCAGCACCAGAGAACCCAGTTCGGGGCCGGACACATCGTCGTTGACCTGCGCAACGATCAGTCGACGCATGCTGGCCGACGCGCTGTTGGCGGCCGAGTTATCCATCTCCGCATAAAACAGCGGCACGCGAACATCGGATGGAATGTTGTTAAAGCTGATAGCCATTGTTTGGCTTCCTCTTGGTTAAGCCGTGAAGGCTTGTTGGGTGGTGGTGGATTGCTCGGTTTGAAGGGTGATGTCGCCGTCGTTCTGACGACGCTGCCACCAGGCGTTGAAGGTCACCTGCCGGCCTTCGACGGGCAGCAAATCGCCCGCCTCCGGATCCGGCACAGTGCGGCCCTCGGCCGGTACTACAGTGATGCGTTGAGTCATGGGGTTACCTCTGCTGTGAATTTCGCTTCGATACGGCCATCAGGGCCGGGGGTTTTCAGATTCGGATCTGCGGGGTCAACGCAGTCCATCTCGAGGGTGGCACCGGTAAAGCCGGGCAAACCATCCAGATACGCTTCATGCCAGGTTTCGGCGGGCTGATCGGAGGTGTTGCGGCCCAGTTGAAACTGCGCTGCAAACCCGAAGCGATACGTCACCCGGTCGCCGCTGATCTGCACCAACGCACCACCGGTGTATTGCATCGCGTCGTAATCGCGATCCGGGTTCCAGCCCACCAGCGCCCGCCACAGTTCAGCGCGCAGGGTGTGCAGTTGCTCACTGGCTTCCTGGCCACGCTTGTCACCGCCATCAAGCACCACCACCACGTCAATCCGGTCGGTGATGTTCTGGCGAATGACGTTCTGCAAATCGTTGGCGGTGGACTGATCGCCCGTGGCAATCACGTAAGCCGACGGGTGAGCGAGCTGATCGCCCAGAGCGACGGCAGCCCAGTCGATACCGGCACTGATTCGTCCGGCAAAGCTGGGGCAGGTCGCCTGCAAATGGGCAACTATCGGAGTTATCTTCATAAGGGGTTCCGCGTGTGTTGAAGGTTGATCCGGCGTGAGGAATGCCTACTGGTTCGCCTTGCCCAGCGCCTCATCCGCCTTGTCTGCAGCACGGCTGGCCGTGTGAGCGGCCTGACTGGCAATTGATGCAGCACTCTCGACCTTGTCTGCCGCCTGGGTGGTGGTTTCGGCCAGCCTGTCCAGGCGCCGGTCGCGCTTGCCCAGTGCTGCGTCGTAGGCATCGCGAACCTCGGCCAGCTGCTGCGTATGCTCGGCATTCGCCGACCACTGCCCGGCCTGAAAACCGAGCATCAGGCAGCCAGCGATCAGCAGCACGGAAATCAGCCAGACCTCCAGGCGCCGCCACCAATGGCGAGCGATGAAATCAATTGCGCATCTGTGCATCGTTTGCACCTCCGAGTTGGGATCGCAGCCGGGCTATTTCGGCGCTTTGCGTGGTGACCTTGTCGGTGAGTTGAACGATGTGGCTGGTGAGGGCTTCGATCTTGCCCTCCATCCGCCCAACCGCTGCGGCGAGCTCGTTGCGCTCCTTGGCGAACTGATCAGCCCGCGCTTCAGCTTCCTTGCGCGCCTGGCGCTCGGAGTCGAGCAGTTCATTGAGGCGGCGCACCGTACCGATGTCCGCGTTGTCCATCGCCCGGTCTGTCGCATCTCTGGAAAGAAACTTGCGCAGCCATAGAAAGCCGCCAAGCAGAATTGTGCCCGTGCCGCCCAGCCAGGTAGCTGTGCCTGGGCCTAGGTCGGTTGGGTCCATTGGTGCTCCATTAATTCAGATTCCGCTCATGGCGGCATTGACTGTAGTTATTCTCAAATAGCGAAAGGCAGTAAAAGCGGCTTAAATAACTCATCATTACTGAGTTATGCATCTCGTATAGATAGACCGGGCAATGGATAAGTACCCTGCCCGAAGATACTTCTCGTCAAAGACAGACCAACGAATATCCGCCACCCAGGCAGATCAGCTGGGTGGTGGATAGGTGATCGTCAGTTAGAAATCCCAGCCGACACCACCAAAGAGCGGAAGCGGGCCGGTGCTGTGGTCTGGATAAAATACGCGGCGTGGAGGTCGGACTGGTTCAGGAGCCCACCCGAAACGCGCCCAGACCGGCTTGTCCTGAACAATGACAAACGCACCGTTCGACTGGATCTGAGCGTAGGCACCCGGGTTTCCCTGGGTACCTGTATTCCAGATCGCTACACCAGCATCGGTGTAGATGACAAAATTGCCATCCGACTGCATGACAGCCCGGGTAGCGCCCTTGTTATGCGTACCCGCGTTCCATACCGCCTTCATATCTCGATCGTATACAACAAGATTGCCATCAGCCTGGAAGATGAGCTTGAACTCGCCAGCAGGATACGGAACGGCAATTTGCATCGACTGATCAGCGTTGAGGACTTTTGCGTCAAATGCGCCGGGCGTGAACGCAAGCCTGCCGTTACTCGACCACAACGCTCGAATATCAAGAACAACAAGGTTGCCGTCATCCTGGATTGAAAGCTGAGTACGCTCGATTGCGTCATACAGGTTCCTCGTGGACCACACCCGGCCTCTTATCGGGTCGTACAGGTAAATATTCCCGTTCGTGAGCAAATGCATGCCAATAGGCCCCTCAAGTGCCACCGTCTGACTGTACTGCTGATTGCCGTCAGCGATCCAAACAGCTTTTCCGGTCTCTCGGTCGTAAATCGCCAGATTCGCATCGTCTTGTAAAAGAAGTTGATATTTTCCATTTGGAGAAAGAAGGTATTGGCCCTGAACCAGAGTCTGCAGAGCAGGCATCTTGGATGCTCCGACCTGAACGAAAGAATCAGTATGTTTCGGGTAATAAGCGGGCATTAGTTCACCTTTTGAGTTAAATGATTGTTGGCGGAAGATTCCGCTTTTATGTCGCTCAACGGCGATAACTCGAGGCTCGCGGCCTTCACATGATTCAACGTTCCGCAGCGGGAACATTTGATCTGGAGCTCTGTGTACTCACCCATGCGGGCCAGCAGCTTCTTGCACTGCCCGCATCGATAGTCCTTCAACATGTGCACTGGCCTCCGTGTGCCTGGCCCAATAAAAAACCCCGCCGAGGCGGGGTTTGAGATGGGTCGCGAGTGACCGGTTGTGGCTGTTGATCAGCCTGTTTCCGGCTGCTGCCCTGAGGCGCAAATCGCATATCGTGGGACCTTTTTACCCCCCTCCGGAAAGCCTGGGAAGGGGCAGTTTCGGGGTGGGTCGAGTTTGACCGGAGTTCAACACGAGTTCGGCCACAGCTGTGCAATCGACCCGGATAAACGGCGTGAAACCGTGTCTTCATTTACCCTTGGGCAGTCTTGTCGGCGACGGCGTTGTTGCTTCTGGAAGCGCTGCGCTCAGCGAGAATCGCCAGCACTTGCTGGTGAAGCTTGTTGATCCAGTTGCGATAGGTGCGGTCTGCGCCTTCATTGATGCCCACCAGACGCATCTGCTCGCGCACCGGCAACGACTCGACATAACGCAACGTCGCCAGTTGCGCCAGTTCAGGCCCGCGGCTCTTTGCAGGGCTGCGCGAAAGCTGCGCCACAGCCGCCTCGACTTCACTGCTTATATAGTCCAGGCCGCTGCCATTACCCACCAGTGCGCGCGAGCCGGGTGTGCGGCGCGGAATGTACGCGCCCCATTCCATGATCCCAGCCATCGGGCTGCTCAGTCCGCCGCCCAGGCCAATGCGCATGCGTTGCTCGCCCCAGTGCTGCATCACCGCTTCTACTTTTTCGATCATCGTGTCTCTCCTGTAGGATCTTTCTGAAAACTGCGCCCGGCTTCTTCCGCCAGACACAGCCAAGGCCTCACAATACATTTTGTATTTTTACGACACAACGAAGCATTACATTATGTATATTGCTCAACACCCTACAGCCTGTATGATTCGACGCATGAACAGAAAATGGTATGAAGTCGCAAGACAGGTCATGGAAACCCAGCAGATCAGCCAGGAAGAGATGGCTGAGCGCATGGGCGTGACGCCCGGCGCGGTGGGGCATTGGCTGAATGGCAAGCGTGAGCCGAAGATCGAGGTTATCAATCGATTCCTGACCGAGCTCGGCTTGCCGATTCTGACCACCTCCATTCCGGCCAGCGAACCCGGCATGCACAACGTGGAACCCACGGTGCAGCCCTCGCGTTTCTATCGCTATCCGGTCATAAGCTGGGTTGAGGCCGGTGGCTGGAGTGAAGCCGTCGAGCCCTACCCTGCCGGCTATTCGGACACCTTCGAGATCAGCGACTACAAAGCCAAGGGCCGTGCCTTCTGGCTGGTCGTGCGAGGCGACTCGATGACTGCGCCCGCAGGCCAGAGCATTCCAGAGGGCATGCTGATTCTGGTCGATACCGGAATCGAGCCCACTGCCGGGAAGCTGGTCATCGCCAAGCTGCCGGAAAGCAATGAAGCCACGTTCAAAAAACTGGTCGAAGACGCCGGGCGCTATTTTCTCAAGCCACTTAACCCCGCCTACCCCATCCTTGCAGTGACAGAAGAATGCAAGCTGATTGGCGTCATCAGACAGATGACAATGCGCCTGTGACCCCCAATGCCTCGCCCAAGCCCCGATAGCCGGGGCTTTTTTATGTGCGCCGTTTCCCACCTGACAATCGATGATGTCGGAAACATTTGCAGCTTGCGTGGGAAACACCTCTCAATTACTGTATGCGCATACAGTAAAAAGGAGTTCACGCATGCTTAATCCGTCCCTCGACCATTCGCAACACGATGCTTACCTGGCCCTGGCACAACGTATTCAGGACGCTATTGCCAGCCACAAGGCTCAGATCGAGCATCAGGTGCTCCTGATCAGAGAGCCTGGCGAATCCGTTGCCCATTGGGAGCACATCGTGGACCTGATCAGCGAAGCCGAGGGCATCACCGTGACCCGCAACCCTGAAAACGGCACTGCCCACGTGTCCTGGTACATCGATTCCCTGTGAAGAAAATGATACAGAACGTATTTAAAATACAAACTGTATTGTTACGACGCGCTACATATCGTATTGTTTGTTTGCACCCCATCTCGCGGGTACTCACATACAAGCCACAGGGAGTCATGGAATGAACGAAATACTGGATCAACTTCGCAAAGAATTCGCCACGCCGTGCCCTTCACTGAGCGCCGTCCGAGAGCGTTATTTTTCGCACCTGTCGAACGACAGAAATCTGCTGCGCAAGATCAACGCAGGACGCATCGACTTGAAAGTCAGCCGCACAGGCGGCAGTCGTCAGGGTCACCCCTTCGTGTACCTGCATGACCTGGCCAACTACCTGAGCGCCATCGTGACCAACAGGGCTGCCTGAGGTCAAAAAAACACCGCCGCAGCGCGATAATGTTCATCGAACTTTGCAGTCATGAAAAATCTTGCTACGTTTCCGGTACAAAACAAAAATAACCGGGATCCGTTCATGAACAAGACATCAAGGCGCTGGCCCTTCGCGGCCTGCCTGTTATCGCTTGCCTGCGGCACCGCTGCTGCCGCGCCCTATTCGACCATGGTGGTGTTCGGTGACAGTCTGGCCGATGCCGGGCAGTTTCCGGATACCGCCGGGCCCAGGGGCTCCACGTTAAGGTTCACCAATCGTGTCGGCCCCACGTATCAGGACGGCAGCGGTGAAGTGTTCAATCTGAACTCATCGACGCTGATTGGCAGAATGCTCGGTGTTCCGGCAGGAGATCTGGCGGCCTCCACGTCGCCAGTCAATGCTGCGCTGGGAGCACCCGATGGCAATAACTGGGCAGTCGGCGGTTATCGGACCGACCAGATTCTTGAATCGATCAACTCGCAATCCACCGTTGTCGACCCGAACACCGGCACACTGCTGCGCAGCCGGACCGGCTACCTGCCCGCCAACGGTTTTCGTGCCGACCCCAATGCCCTTTATTACCTGACCGGAGGCGGCAACGACTTCCTGCAGGGTCGTGTGGTGAGTGCCAGCAGCGCCGTGCAAGCCGCCAACCAGTTGGCTGACAGCGCGCAAGCCCTGCAACAGGCCGGTGCACGCTACATCATGGTCTGGTTGCTGCCCGATATCGGTAAAACGCCAGCCTTGAGCGGTTCGCCACTGGCTTCGGCGACCTCCGCACTCAGCGCGGGCTTCAATCAGCAACTGGTCAGCCGACTGGCACAGATCAATGCCCAGATCATTCCGCTGAATGTTCCGTTGCTGATCAATGAAGTCCTCGCTGAACCGGCACGCTTCGGGTTCGATCCCAACGAGAATCTGGTCAGTACCTGTTTCAGCGGCAATAGCTGCACAGAAAGCGCAGCCAACGGCAGGTCCAGCGCGACGCCGAATCCGAGCCGGGTATTTTTCAACGACCGCGTCCACCCGACGGAAGCCGGACAACGACTGCTGGCCGACTACGCCTATTCACTGCTCTCGGCCCCTTGGGAAATAACCCTGCTGCCGGAGATGGCCAATGGCACGCTGCGGATGCATCAGGACGAGATTCGCGCGCAGTGGCTGAGCGACTGGGGCAACTGGCAAGGTGTCGGCCAGTGGCAGAGCATGCTTTCGGCAGGCGGTCAGAAAATGGACTTCGACGCGCAGGACAGCTCGGCTAATGCTGACGGAAGAGGCTATAACCTGACCATTGGCGGCAGCTACCGGTTTGCCGAAAACTGGCGCACCGGTGTTGTTGCCGGGGCTTATCGCCAGAATCTTGAGGCCGGCCCAAGAGACTCGGACTACAAACTCAACAGCTACATCGCCACCGCGTTTCTGCAGTATCAGGCCAACCATTGGTGGGGTGATCTGGCGGTGTCGGGCGGCAAGCTTGATTACGAAAATGCCGAGCGCAAGTTCGCGCTGGGGGTCAGCGAGGGTCAGGAAAAAGGCGATACCGACGGCGAGATGTGGGCGGCCAGCGGGCGAATCGGCTTCGACATCGCGGGGGCTGCCAGCCGCTGGCATCTGTCGCCTTTTGTCAGCGCCGACTACGCGCATATCGATGTCGATGGCTACTCGGAAAAAGGTGATCGCTCGACGGCACTGACCTTCAGTGATCAGACCCGCAAGTCGCGGCGTGCAGGCGTTGGTCTGCAGGGCAAGTTCCAGGTGACACCGAGCACGCAGGTATGGGGAGAAGTTGCCCATGAAAGGGAGTTCGAGACCGATCAGCAGGACGTGACCATGGCGCTCAACAGCGTACAGTCAGTGGGTTTCACGCTGGAAGGTTACACACCGCAACGCGACCTGAATCGGGCAACGCTGGGCGTCAGCCAGAAGCTGACCCAAGACCTGACACTGCGCGGCAACTACAACTGGCGCAAGAACGACGACGTGACCCAGCAAGGGGTGAATGTTGCGTTGAGTATGAGTTTCTAGACAGGCCGCAGGAGCGAGCGTGAGGCACGATAATCTGACTATCGTGCGTGGCGCTTTTTCAGGGTCTGACTATCGTGCGTGGCGCTTTTTCGGGGCCTGACTATCGTGCGACGCTCCGCGTCGCATGCCGTTCTGGACGCTNTGAGAACTGCGGCGCGGCGCAAATCTGTGACGCGGAGCGTCACCCACGGCATTCCCACGCTGGAGCGTGAGGAACGATGATCTCAACTATCGTACGTGGCGCTTTTTCGGGGTCTGACTATCGTGCGACGCTCCGCGTCGCATGCCTTTCTGGACGCTCTGCGTCCTATCCTGAGAACTGCAGCGCGGCGCAAATCTGTGACGCGGAGCGTCACCCACGGCATTCCCACGCTGGAGCGTGAGGAACGATGATCTCAACTATCGTACGTGGCGCTTTTTCGGGGTCTGACTATCGTGCGACGCTCCGCGTCGCATGCCTTTCTGGACGCTCTGCGTCCTATCCTGAGAACTGCAGCGCGGCGCAAATCTGTGACGCGGAGCGTCACCCACGGCATTCCCACGCTGGAGCGTGAGGAACGATGATCTCGACTATCGTACGTGGCGCTTTTTCGGGGTCTGACTATCGTGCGACGCTCCGCGTCGCATGCCGTTCTGGACGCTCCGCGTCCTATCCTGAGAACTGCGGCGCGGCGCAAATCTGTGACGCGGAGCGTCACCCACGGCATTCCCACGCTGGAGCGTGAGGAACGATGATCTCGACTATCGTACGTGGCGCTTTTTCGGGGTCTGACTATCGTGCGACGCTCCGCGTCGCATGCCGTTCTGGACGCTCCGCGTCCTCTCCTGAGAACTGCAGCGCGGCGCAAATCTATGACGCGGAGCGTCACCCACGGCATTCCCACGCTGGAGCATGAGGAACGATAGCTATCTAACTACCAGAGCAGCAAGCCTGCTCAACCCTCGGCAGGCTGCGACGCCAGGGCTACAGCACGGAACATGGCGCGGCGCTTGTTCAGGGTTTCTTCCCATTCCAGTGCCGGCACCGAGTCGGCAACGATACCGCCACCGGCCTGTACATGCAGTTCACCGTTCTTGATCACCGCAGTACGAATCGCGATGGCCGTGTCCATGTTGCCATTCCAGGCCATATACCCCACCGCGCCGCCATAGACGCCGCGCTTGACCGGCTCCAGCTCGTCGATGATTTCCATGGCGCGAATTTTCGGTGCGCCAGACAACGTGCCAGCCGGCAGAATCGCCCGCAGTGCATCCATTGCCGTCAGCCCGCTTTTCAGTTGACCGGTGACGTTGGAAACAATGTGCATCACGTTGGAATAACGCTCGATAACCATCTTCTCGGTCAGTTTGACCGTACCGATCTCGGACACCCGCCCAACGTCATTACGGCCCAGATCGATGAGCATCAGGTGTTCGGCGATTTCCTTGTGATCGGACAGCAGGTCTTCTTCCAGCGCAAGATCAGCCTCTTCGGTGGCACCGCGAGGGCGAGTACCGGCGATTGGACGCACCGTGATCAGGTTGTCCTCGACCCGCACCAGCACTTCCGGCGAACTGCCGACGACATGGAAATCGCCGAAGTTGAAGAAGTACATGTAAGGCGTCGGGTTGAAGCAACGCAGTGCCCGATACAGATCGATGGGCGCGGCGCTGAAATCGATGGACATGCGCTGTGACGGGACGACCTGCATCACGTCGCCCGCGAGGATGTACTGCTTGATTGTGTCGACCGCAGCCTCGTAATCGCCCTGAGTAAAGCTGGAACGAAACACCGGGTCGGCGGCCGGAGGTCGGTCCAGGTCCAGCCCGCGACGCGGAGTGATCGGCTGACGCAGTTTATGCATCAGTTCATCAAGCTGCGCAACGCCACGTGCGTAGGCATCCTGTTGCGCCGGATCGACCAGCACGATGGCGTGCATCTTGCCCGCCAGGTTGTCGAACACCACGACCGCGTCAGACACCATCAACAGGATATCCGGCACGCCCAGCGGGTCAGGATTCGGGCAGTTGGCCAGACGCTTCTCGACATAGCGCACACAGTCGTAGCCAAAGTAGCCCACCAGCCCGCCGTTGAAGCGTGGCAGCCCGGCAATCGTCGGTACGTTGTATCGCGCTTTAAAGGTCTCGACGAAGTCCAGCGGGTCTTCGACATCCAGGCTTTCGATCTCGACGCCATCGTGGGTCACGCTGACGTGATGGCCATGAACGCGCATCACGGTGCGGCATGGCAGGCCGATGATCGAATAACGCCCCCACTTCTCGCCGCCCTGAACCGACTCCAGCAAATAGGAGTTGGGCTGATCGGCAAGCTTGAGGTAGATCGACAGCGGCGTGTCGAAGTCGGCCAGGGTTTCGCGGGCAAGCGGGATACGGTTGTAGCCTTCAGCGGCCAAACGCAGGAATTCTTCACGGTTCATGAGCAACCTCGTGGTTTGAGGAAAAACGGTCAGTCAGGCAAACGTGCCGGCAGGCTGGCCAGGATCAGGTCAGGCGCGCCAACGCCAGCGGGCCAGGGCCTTGATGACTTTCATCCAGAGCTTGCGAGTGACCACCACGATGGATTCTCTTGAGGAGGGACGTTTGATGTCGGGCAACAGTATCTCAGCGTCCATGTCCAGGCAACCGGGAATCAGTTTGCGCAGATCATCGATGACCATCGCCGGGTTTTCCTCGGCAATCGGCCGCCCATGGTTGTAGCCATAACTCAACGCGACGCAGGCCACACCGGCCGCCTTGGCAGCCTGTACATCACTGCGTGAATCACCCACGAACAGTGCTTGCGAGGCAGGCACACCCGCCATTTTCATTACAAAAAACAGCGCGGCAGGGTCAGGTTTTTTCTGCGGCATGGTATCGCCACCGATGATCCAGCGAAAGAAACGCCCCAGCTTCATCTCATCCAGCAACGGCGCGACAAAGCGCTCCGGTTTGTTGGTGATGAGGGCCATTTCGACGCCCATCTTCTGCAGCCATTTCAGGGTTTCACGCACGCCGGGGTAGACCACGGTGAACTCGTGCTTCTGAGCGTAGGCACGCATGAAGATCTCCAGACCCTGCTCAGCCAGTTCATCATCGACGCCACTGTGGTCGAGGTGGTTGGCCAGCGCGCGGCGTACCAGCACCGGTGCGCCATTGCCGACCCAGGCGCGGACCGACTCAAGCCCGGCTATTGGCCGGCCAAGTTCAGCCAGCATGGTATCCACCGCTACTGCCAGATCAGGGACCGAGTCCACCAGGGTCCCGTCCAGGTCGAACATGATCAGCCTGGGCAACTTGCCTGCAAACAGCTGCTCAAAGCCGCTCATGCGCGGGATGCTGCCAGTTCTGCACGCATTTTCTCGATCACTTCCCGGTAGTCCGGCGCGTTGAAAATGGCCGAACCGGCAACGAAGGTATCAGCACCTGCCGCTGCGATCTCACGGATGTTATTGACGTTTACGCCACCGTCGATTTCCAGACGGATGTCGCGTCCGGAAGCATCGATCAAGGCGCGAGCCTCGCGCAGCTTGTTAAGCGTACCGGGAATGAACTTCTGCCCGCCGAAACCCGGGTTGACGCTCATGAGCAGGATCATGTCGACCTTGTCCATCACGTACTCCAGCAGGTTCAACGGCGTGGCCGGGTTGAACACCAGACCTGCCTTGCAACCGCCTTCACGGATCAGTTGCAACGAACGGTCGATGTGCTGAGTCGCTTCCGGATGAAAAGTAATGTAGGTAGCACCTGCCTCGATGAAATCCCCGATGATGCGATCCACCGGGCTGACCATCAAATGCACATCGATCGGTGCAGTAACGCCATATTTGCGCAACGCGCTGCACACCATCGGACCAATGGTCAGGTTCGGGACGTAGTGATTGTCCATCACATCGAAGTGGACAAAGTCGGCGCCGCTGGACAGCACGTTGTCGACTTCCTCGCCCAGACGGGCGAAGTCAGCGGAAAGAATCGATGGGGCAATAACGAAGGGCTGCATGACGCACCTGTTTGAGCAGAATCACGGTGCGCGGATTGTACGCCAAGCTTCGCCTGGAGCGGTAAGCCTCAAGCTGCACGCCAATGGATTCGCCTTGGCTGGCAGATTGAAACTTGCTGCGCCCGGTTATTGAGCTGTTCGGAGTTTTTCACTGCGCCCGCGTAACCACTCCAGCACCAGCAGCAACACCACCGAAAAGCCGATCAGCAATGTCGCGGCGGCAGCGATGGTAGGGCTGAGGTTTTCGCGAATGCCGCTGAACATCTGCCGAGGCAAGGTCGCCTGCTCCGGTCCGGCGAGAAACAGCGTCACCACCACTTCGTCGAACGAGGTCGCGAAAGCGAACAGCGCGCCGGAAATCACCCCCGGCGCAATCAGTGGCAGGGTCACGCGCCGGAAGGCGGTCAGTGGCGAGGCACCAAGGCTTGCAGCCGCACGCACCAGATTGTGATTGAAACCCTGCAAGGTAGCCGACACGGTGATGATCACGAATGGCACACCCAGCACCGCATGGACCAGAATCAGCGAGGTGTAGCTGTTGCCCAGGCCCAGCGGCGCGAAGAACAGATAACTGGCGACACCGACGATCACCACCGGCACCACCATCGGCGAAATCACCAAGGCCATGACCAGCGCCTTGCCGGGGAAGTTGCCGCGGGTCAGGCCGATCGCTGCCAGCGTGCCGAAGCCCATCGCCAGCAGGGTCGCGGCCGGGGCAACGATCATGCTGTTCTTCAGTGCGCGCATCCACTCGGCTGAGTTGAAGAAGTCCTGATACCACTGCAACGAGAACCCTTGCAGCGGATAGACCAGAAAGCTGCCTGAATTGAACGACAACGGCACGATGACCAGCACCGGTAACACGAGAAAGAGCAGCACCAGCGCACAGATGATGCGCAAGGCGTAATACCAGATGCGTTCGATCGGCGATGTGTAGGGGTTCAACATGGTGACACTCCTCAGCTCAGACGCAGGCGGCTGGCGCCGACCAGCCAGCTATAAATCAGGTACAGCACGATGGTCGCCAAGAGCAGTAACCCGCCGAGCGCGGTGGCCATGCCCCAGTTGATGCTGGTGTTGGTATAGAAGGCGACGAAGTAGCTGACCATCTGGTCGTTCGGGCTGCCCAGCAAGGCCGGGGTGATGTAGTAGCCGATCGACAGAATGAACACCAGCAGACACCCAGCACCGATCCCGGCGTAGGTCTGCGGGAAGTACACGCGCCAAAAACTGGTGAACGGATGGCAGCCCAGCGAAATGGCGGCACGCATGTAGGTCGGGGAGATGTTCTTCATCACGCTGTAGATCGGCAGGATCATGAACGGCAGCATGATGTGCACCATCGAGATGTATACGCCCACCCGATTGAAGACCAGCTCCAGCGGCTTATCGATGATGCCCATCGCCAGCAACGCGCTGTTGATCAGACCGCTCGACTGCAGCAACACAATCCAGGCAGCCACCCGCACCAGAATCGAGGTCCAGAACGGCAACAGCACCAGAATCATCAGCAGGTTGCTCTGCCGCGCAGGCAGGCTGGCCAGCAGGTAAGCCAGCGGATAAGCCAGCACCAGGCAGATCGCGGTAATCACCAGGCCCATCCAGAAGGTGCGGGCGAAGATATCCAGATAGATCGACTGATCCGGGGTTGCAGGCGCGACTTCGCCGAGGTCATCGATACGATGGTCTACCGCCGCCAGCAGGTAATACGGCGTAACACTGCTGGTATTGCGGCGCACCGCCTGCCAGTACGCCGGGTCGCCCCAGCGCTCGTCCAATGCTTCGAGCGCTTCTTTATAAGAGGCCGGTTCAGTCTTGAACGGCAACGCGCGAGCGGTCTTGCTCAGCAGGCTGCGATAACCGGCCAGTTCCATGTTCAGACGCTTGGACAGATCGCCCAGCGTGGAATTCTTGCGTGTTTCGGCCAGGTCCAGGCTCATTGCCTTGTAGACCGACTCGGGCGGCAGCCCTTTTCCATCCCACTTTTGCACTTCGACCACAGTGGTCGGCAGTGCAGTCACGACTTCCGGGTTGCCAACGCTCTTGTAGAGCAGCGCGGCGATGGGCACCAGAAACACCAACAACAGGAAAATCACCAACGGCGCGATCAGTGCCTGAGCCTTCCAGCGGTTGACCCGCTCGGCGCGAGCGAGACGTTGCTTCAAGTTAGGGCTGGCGCCTTCAGTCAGGGGCACGGCGATGGCCATAGCGAACTCCGGAATCTTTCAACGAGAGGGCGCTCCCTACAGCAGAGAGCGCCCGGATCTGACGTGATGCAGCCTGATTACTTGGCAGCCCAGGCAGTGAAACGCTGCTCAAGGGATTCGCCGTTGTCGGTCCAGAACGCTACGTCCATCTGCACCTGATCCTTGATGTTCTCAGGCGTGGTCGGCATGTTCTGCAGGGTTTCCTTGTCCAGCAGCTTGACCGCCTGGGTATTGGCCGGGCCGTAGGCGATATTCTGCGAATAGGTCTTCTGCTGCTCGGGGCTCAGCATGTAGGCGATGAACTTCTTCGCGGCATCGGCGTTTTTCGAACCCTTCGGGATGGCCCAGGCATCGAAGTCATATACGCCACCGGTCCACACGACCTTGAGGTTGCTTTCCTTCTGCACAGCAGCGATCCGGCCGTTGTAGGCCGAGCTCATCACCACGTCACCGGAAGCGAGATACTGCGGCGGCTGTGCGCCTGCTTCCCACCACTGAATGTTTGGCTTGAGTTCATCGAGCTTCTTGAACGCGCGGTCCTGGCCGTCTTTGCTGGCCAGCACTTTATAAACGTCTTTCGGCGCAACGCCGTCAGCCATCAGGGCGAATTCCAGGGTGTACTTGGCGCCTTTACGCAGACCGCGCTTGCCCGGGAATTTCTTGGTGTCCCAGAAATCGGCCCAGCCGTTTGGAGCTGTGGCGACCTTGTCGGCGTTGTAGGCCAGCACGGTGGACCAGACGAAGAAACCGGCACCGCAGGTGGTGATGGCGCCAGGCACGAAGTCAGCGGCATTGCCCAGCTGTTTCGGGTCCAGCTCTTCAAACATGTCCTCATCGCAACCACGGGCCAGCTCCGGCGATTCGACTTCTACCAGGTCCCAGGAAACGCTCTTGGTGTCGACCATGGTTTTGACCTTGGCCATTTCACCGTTGTATTCACCGGCGATGATCTTGCCGTTACCGGCCTTTTCCCACGGCGCGTAGAACGCCTTTTCCTGAGCGGCCTTGTTGGCACCGCCAAAGGAGATGACGGTCAGGTCGGTGGCTGCCATGGCCTGCGCGGCGCACATGAGGCCCAACGTGATGGCGGTGAACTTCAAAGACTTCAACATAGGTTCTTTTCTCCACGAGCAGTGTTGGTAAGCGATTGGGATGGGCGATCAGGTCGCCTCTGTTATTGCTTTTATCGGTAGATCAATGCACTTGCTGCAAGGGGTCGAGCGCGCGAACGTGCTCGACTTGCCAGCCGATGGGCACCACGTCGCCCACACTCAGGCCAGGGTCCAGTTCGGCAATCGGCTGTTTGACGAAGAAGTCGCTCTTGCCTGCTACCTCCAGACGCACGCGAACGTGGTCACCCAGGTAGATGAACTCAGCCACACGGCCGGAAAAACGGTTTGCACAATTCTCGCTGCGACCATTGAGGTTGATGCGCTCAGGGCGGATCGACAGGGTCACCGGGCCGCCAGGCTGGCCGACGTTGATCGCCAGCGCATGCACTTTCTCGCCACGTTCAAGCTCGACGACACAGCGGTCACCGTCCTGACTGACCAGACGTCCATTGAGGCGGTTGTTCTCGCCGATGAAGTTGGCCACAAAGGTGTTCTTCGGCTCTTCGTACAGGCTGCGGGGCGGTGCGATCTGCTGGATCTCGCCCTGATGGAAGACGGCGACCCGGTCGGACATGGTCAGGGCTTCACCCTGATCGTGGGTCACGTAGACCACGGTCACACCCAGACGCTGATGCAGATGTTTGATCTCCATCTGCATGTGCTCGCGCAGTTGCTTGTCGAGCGCGCCGAGCGGTTCGTCCATCAGCACCAGTTGCGGTTCGAACACCAGCGCACGCGCCAGCGCCACACGCTGCTGCTGACCACCGGACAACTGCGCCGGGTAACGATGTGCAAAGGTGTCCAGCTGGACCATGCCCAGCGCCTTTTTAACTTTCTCGCCAACATCGGTCTTGCTCATGCCACGCACCGACAGCGGGAACGCCAGGTTCTCGGCCACGGTCATGTGTGGAAACAACGCGTAGTTCTGAAACACCATGCCGATGTCGCGCTTGTGCGGCGGCACATTGTTGATGGCGCGCCCACCGAGAAGAATTTCGCCGGCAGTCGGGGTTTCGAAACCGGCCAGCATCATCAGGCTGGTGGTCTTGCCGGAGCCGGAAGGCCCGAGCAGGGTCAGGAACTCACCTTTGCGAATATCCAGGTTAAGGTCTTTGACGATCAGTGCTTCGCCGTCGTAGCTCTTCTGCACACCACGAAAGCTGACCAGAACATCATTTGCTCCAGCGCTTGTATCGACGTCGCTCATTACCCACACCTTTGTTTTGTCTGCGTGGGCTCAAGCCTAGAGCAGCCCGAAGCCCCGGCAAATCGGGGGCCGGGAGAGAATCGCCTAGGCTGGCTGGAAGGCCAGGGGTAGGGATTGCCCTACAGCGATGGCGCGATTGGATATGTCGGCCAGCCTGATCGTTCCGCACGCTCCAGCGTGGGAATGCAGTGCGTGACGCTCTGCGTCACAAAAGAGGACGCGGAGCGTCCAGAACGGCATGCCGACGCGGAGCGTCGCACGATAGTTGTGAGTAGAGCACCGACCCGACACTCAACTGGAGTGTCGTTTTCAGACTCAGAGCAGTTTGTGCTCCATCGCGTATTTGACGAGATCGGCCAGTGAGTTGAGTTTCATTTTCTGCATCAGCCGCGCCTTGTGGGTGCTGATGGTCTTGCTGCTCAGTGCCAGTTGCTGAGCGATGTCGTTGACGTTGGCACCCTGCGCCAGGCGCTCGAACACCGAGAACTCGCGCTCCGACAACAATGAGTGCAAAGGCCGGCTATCGGTCAGGCCCACTTCAAAGACCATGCGGTCGGCGAGGTCCGGGTCGATATAGCGCCCGCCTGCCGCTACCCGACGAATTGCCGTCAGCAGCAGTGCCGGGTCACTGTCCTTGGTGGCATAACCTGCGGCGCCGACTTTCAGCGCACGTGCCGCCATCTGTGCTTCATTGTGCATCGACAGCACCAGAATGGCGGGCGGACTGGCCAGTGCGCGAATTCGCGGAATCGCCTCAAGACCATTGACGCCGGGCATGGAGATATCCAGCAAAACCACTTCGCAAGTCACATGACGCAAGGTTTCGAGCAACTGCTCGCCGTTGCTGGCCTCACCGACCACTTGCAGGTCTCTGGCCAGACCAATCAGTTGCTTGATCCCTTCACGCACGATGGTGTGGTCTTCGGCTACCAAAACACGAATCACTGGCTTCGCTCCTGTGCGACGGGGTCCAACGGGATGTAGGCGCGCAAGGTTGTGCCCTCACCGGCCTCGCTGTCCAGCTCCAGTCTGCCGCCGAGCATCAGCACCCGCTCGCGCATCCCGACCAGACCGAATGAAACCACCCTGCCCGACTCGACGACAAACCCCTGCCCGTCATCGGCGATGATCATGCACATCACGCCATCCTGCAACGTCAGGCTGATTTCCACCGTGTGCGCCTGGGCGTGGCGCATGACGTTGGTCAGCGCTTCCTGAAGAATCCGGAACATGCCTGTGGCTCTGGCATCGCTAAGCACTGGCAGGTTGTCCGGCACCTGCACCAGACAAGGGATTTGCGTGCGCGCCTCGAAACGGCGTGCCTGCCACTCGATGGCCGACGCAATGCCGGCGTCGAGAATCGGTGGCCGCAATGCCGTGGCAACATCACGCACCAGTTGAAACAGCTGAGCGATAAGACGCTTCATGCTGTCCAGTCGCTCACCAAGGCCGGGATCCAGATCAGCATAGGCCAGCTCGCACATCGACGTTTCCAGCTTCAGCACCGTCAGCATCTGCCCCAGCTCGTCATGCACCTCGCGGGCAATACGCGCCTTCTCTTCTTCACGCACGCTTTCCAGGTGGGCTGACAATTCACGTAGCTGATCATGCGCACGGCGTCGTTCACTGGCATCACTGAGAAACACCACCAGGTATTCCGCCTCACGAAAGCGCAGGAAGCTCAACGAAACATCGGTAGGCAGAAGGCTGCCATCAGCACGCAGACAATGGGTCTCGAACACCTGCGGGCTGTCTTCAAGAGAGCGCGCGTTCTTCCACAGGTTGAGCCAGCGGTCCATATGCAGACCGGGCTCGAAATCAATCAGCGGGCGCTCGACCACCTGTCCCGGCGCGTAGCCGAGCATGGATTCCGCCGCCCGGTTGGCGTAACGCACACGACTGTCCCAATTGACCCAAAGGATGCCGACGGTGCTCTGGTCGATGGAGAATTGCGCCAGACGCAGCGCCTCCTCACCTTCAACGCGACGGGCAAGCTCTTCACGCGCGCGCAGCAACTCCTGCTCCTGCGCCTGCTGCTGGCGACGCTGCCAGACCACGATCGCAAAACAGGCCAGCAGCATCACCAGCAGCAGAATGCACAGGTTTTTCCAGAGCTTGGTCGACTCGATGAAATGCGATGGGGTGAGCGGCATCCAGCGCGCGTGCAGTTGCTCAAGCTCTTTGGCAGGAATCGCGCGCAACGCTTCGCTGACGATGGCGGCCAGCTCAGGCATGTCACGGCGCGAAGCCACGCGCAACAATTGCGGCAGCCCGATATCCCCCACTACCGCCAGCCCGGCAAATTCCGGCTCGCGGAGCAGGCGGCTGAGCTGCGCTTCGTCCACCACGGCATAGCGTGCCTGCTGACTGAGCAGCAATTGCAGCGCCTGACGCTCCAGCGGCACGCCTTGCAGGTTCAGGTGCGGAAAGTTGCTGCGCAGGTAATCGGCGGCAGGGCCTGGCATGCGTACAGCAACCCGCGAAAGGCTGTCGAGTTTCTCGAGGTCCACGGCAGTGCTGCCATCACGTTCGCCGATCAACAGTTGCGAAACACGCAGATACGGATCGGAAAACAACCACAGACGCAGGCCCGCCGGGCTCTGCATCAAGCCAGGCGCAACATCGATTTCACCATTGGCCAGGGCCTTCTCAAGCGCCGCCTGATCAGGAAAGTTTCGCCACAGCAACTCGACCGGCAGCATCGAAGCCAGCGCATTCATAAGGTCGACATTGGCTCCGGACAACTGCTGCAAACGCTGATCGAACTGAGCATAAGGCGCACGCAACACCAGACCCACCCGCAGCGGACCGTGCTGGTCGAGCCAGCTACGCTGTGCTGAACTCAACTGCGCAGACGCAGGCATTTGTGGCTCGTCAGCCTGCGTACTGGCCATCTGAACCATCAAGAGCAAAGCCAGGCAGCCGATAAAGCCGGTGCGCAGAAGACCAATCATCAATGTGTCGCTCTCGTGTGTTCGTATGACGGCCATATGCCGCGCAGGCTCAGGCCTGACAAAAGCCGATCAACCCATTAGGCTGCCGGGATAGTTTCTGGCTTGGAATATCCGATGTCCTACACCTTTCGCGCAACGTTTCCTGCATTGTTTCTGTCATTGGTCCTGCCTTGCGCACTGCCTGTACTCGCAGCCGACCCGGCCCCGCCCAAGGACGCTGCCGCCGAAGCACCGGTAGAACGGGCACCGCTGCTCAGCCGCTCACAGGAAGACGCGATAGCGCTGGAGCGTCAATTGCCTCGCGAGGATCAGCAGCAGCTTCAGGCGGGTGACGAAAGCTTTCTCGCCCTCTGGAAGCCCGCAAACAGTGACGCCCCCCAAGGCGCGGTGATTATTGTGCCTGGCGACGCCGAGTCACCGGACTGGCCGGATGCCGTCGGCCCGTTGCGAAGGAAGTTTCCGGATGTCGGCTGGTCAAGCCTGAGCATCACCCTGCCGGATGCGATGGACAACAGCCTGACGCCACGCGAGCCCGACGCCGCCCCGACCGACGCGAACGCTGCCAAACCCAAGGAATCCCCCAAGGACGCCAGCGCGAAAGCGCAAGACCCGGCAGCTGAAGCCGAGGCCCTGGCTGCCGCAGCAACCGCAAAGGCAGCTGCCGACGAGGAACTCAACAAGGCTCAGGCCGAGCGCATCTTCGCGCGGATCGAAAGCGCGATCAGCTTTGCGCAGCAGAACAAGGCCCGCAGCATCGTATTGATCGGCCATAGCAGCGGCGCCTACTGGGCAGCCAGATTCCTCAATGAACGCACATCGCCTGCCGTGCAGAAGCTGGTGATGCTTGCTGCGCGCGAGCCGGTCAATGCTGCGCCTTCGCTGCTGGACATGGTGCCTCAGCTGAAAATAAAGACCGCCGACTTCATCTACAAAAACTCGCCGGACCAGGCCTCCAAAGCACGTCTGCAGGCCAGCAAACGCGCCAAAGGCCCCGGTTTTACGCAGATTGGTCTGATCAATATCGTCGGCAATGAAGATACCGAGCAAGAACAACTGTTCCGCAGGGTTCGTGGCTGGATAGACGCCAAGGAAGAAAAATAAGCTTCACGCCAAGCACCCGACGCACGAGCAGGCTCAGTTGAACCCGCGTCGGGCCTTCACCACCCGATAGGCGTTATGCAACTGGCTGGTCTTGTCGGTCGCCACCCGCACTTGCTGGGGGTTGGCACCCGAACCGGCAACCTTGTCAGGGTGATGCCGACTGAGCAGCCGGCGGTAGGCGCGCTTGATGCTCGACGGGTCGGTGTCCGGTTTTATTCCCAGAAGCGTCATCGCGCTTTTGTAGTCATCCCCGCTGCTGACCGGCGAACGCTTCATCGGGTCGTGATCGGCAGCCAGCGCTTCGACTTGTGGCCCTGTCCAGCCCAGCCACATGCCCCATACTCCGATCAGCTCACGCTCGACCCGGGAAGCCTTGCCATCCGCCCAGGCCATGCGCCAGCAGGCACGCAACAACTCCTCGGCGGTGTCCGGCTGCCCGTGCAGACCGCGCAAATAACTGCGCAGGCCGTCGGCACCGTCACGACCGCGTTTGAAGGCGTTGATGGCGCGCAACTGATCCGCCTCGTTCAGGTTCAGACGGCGCATTTCGGTACGGGCCTGATGAATATGGCTGGCCAGGACACGTCCGTCACTCTTGGCCAGACGGCCCAGCAATACAAACAGCAGGCCATCCGCAGGTATCGCCGCCCGCCCGCCCAGACGCTCACGCAGGTGCGCCCAGCTCTGCAGCTTCAGGCGCCGGTCCAGCGCCTGCCCCAATAGAGCACCCAGCATTGCGCCCGGGATGCTGGCAATTGCATAGCCGACACCCGCGCCGATCAATGTGCCAGGCCAAAGCATTCAGCGGGTCTCCGCAAGCAAGTGCTCGACTTCAGCCAGACGCTCGTGCGTGCCGACATCGACCCAACGCCCTCTGTGGTGCTCACCCGTTACCAGGCCTTGATGCATGGCCTCACGCAACAACGGCGCGAGTTTGAACGCACCGGGCTCACAGTCGGCAAACAACTGTGGATGCAGGATGGCGATACCGCTGTAGGTGAGCCGCTGACCTGCCGAATCGTCATCGCGCACCTGCCCGTCGACCAGCGAGAAATCGCCAGTGGGGTGATGTGCCGGGTTATCGACCAGCACCAGATGCGCGAGACCGGTAAGCGGCACGCGCAACGCGCTGAAGTCATAGTCCGTCCAGATATCCCCATTGATCACCACAAAGGGCTCAACGCCCAGCAATGGCAATGCCCGATGAATCCCGCCGCCTGTTTCCAGCGGCTGGCCCTCGGGGGAATAACGGATACTCAGGTCGAAACGCTGACCGTCGCCCAGATAATCCTCGATCTGCTGCCCCAGCCAGGCATGGTTGATGACCAACTGGTGAAACCCGGCTGCGCGCAAGGCGTTCAGGTGGTACTCGATCAACGGCATCCCCCCGGCACGCACCAATGGCTTGGGCGTGTGCAGGGTCAACGGGCGCATTCGCTCGCCTTTACCGGCGGCGAGAATCATCGCTTTCATGCAGTCCTCTTCAACACAATCAGGTTTCTTTCAAAATGGCCGTTTTTCAGGCCGTCTCTGCCGTATCAGACAGCCGTCTCTACCGGTTGCTGCAGACTGGTGAGCAACTGCCCGAGCTGAGCCAGCTCGGGGCGGCGCGACAGAACTGCCTCTATATAAGCGAAAAAGCGCGGAACGTCTTGCAGATAGCGCGGTTTTCCATCGCGGTGGCAGATGCGGGCAAAAATACCGATCACCTTCAGATGGCGCTGAACACCCATCAGATCACTGGCGCGCTCGAAGGCGGCAAAATCCTCCTGCACCGGGATACCAACGGCGCGCGCCTGATCCCAGTAGGTCCTGAGCCAGTCGCTGACGCGTTCTTGTGGCCAGCTCAGGAACGCGTCCTTGAACAGGCAGGTCACGTCATAGGTGACCGGGCCGTAGACAGCGTCCTGAAAATCCAGCACGCCTGGGTTGGGCTCGCTGATCATCAGGTTTCGCGGCATGTAGTCGCGATGCACCAGCACTTTGGGCTGCGCCAGAGCGCTGTTGATCAACAACTCGCTAGCCTGCTGCCAATCGCTCAGTTGCGCCTCGTCCATCTCGATACCCAGGTGGCGCTTGACGTACCACTCGGGGAAAAGCTCCAGCTCACGACGCAGCAACGCGACGTCATAGCTGGGCAGCGGCGCGTCCATCGGCAATTGCTGATAGGCCAGCAACGCCTGGATTGCATCGGCGAACAAGGCATCGGCATTGTCAGCGTCAATCACATCCAGATAGGTCTGACGACCAAGATCATTGAGCAGCAAAAAGCCTTGCTTCAGGTCTTCGGCATAAATTTCCGGAACATTAATGCCCGACTTTTTCAGTAAATGGGCGATATCCACAAACGGTTTGCAGTTTTCCTGCGGTGGTGGCGCGTCCATCACAATAAAAGTTCGGCCAGCGCCCTCCCAGCGAAAATAACGACGAAAACTTGCGTCACTACTGGCCGCAGTCAATGTGGCCGGGGGTACAGCGCCCCAATTTTGCGCCGCAAACAGCGCTGGCAACTGCTCATCGAGCCAAACTTTCAGGGATTGCAGGCGTATATCTTGATCTGACATTACAAGGGTCTCCGACGGCGCTAGCCGTCAAGCGGGTCATGCTTTATTATCCGGAATCTTTTTCAGCCCATCGAGAGGCGTGCGGCCCCCCCGCGGGCAGATGGCGCGCAGGAAGCCCGGACTAATAAGATGGCATTGAAATCCCCCGCGTTTCGTAAAAAATTTCCGTTGCTCGTAACCGGCAGTCTGCTGGCGATGCAACCTCTGGCCACTCAGTTCGTGGTCGCCGCGGAACAGTATGACTGCTCAGTCTCTGCTTCGGGTGCCTGGAACTGTGCGCCGAAATCCAATGCTGCTGCAGTGGACCTGCCTCCGCGCCCCGTGCATGACACGACGTCGGTCAGTTCCAACGGCACAGTCACCTCGCAAGGCACCTCTTCGGGTGAGCAGGTTGCAGGTACGCAACTGGTTACCGAAGCCAAGGGCAAAGGTCTGCGGTCGCGTAGTGCTGACTACAGCCACCTTGATTGGGTTCCTCGCGAAAAGCTGACCGCAGCACAACTGGCCGAGACCGGTCCGTATTGCTCGGGTGCCTACGTCGAGCCGATACGCCCAGGCATGGACGACAAGACGCCGATGAAAGACGCGCCTATGTTCGTCGGAGCCAAGGCTTCGCGTTACGAACAGGAAGCGCAGGTCGCAACGCTGGCAGGTGATGTCGTGTTGCGCCAGGGCAGCATGCAGGTACAGGCCCAGGAGGCCGCACTGCATCAGGCCGAGAACCGTGGCGAGCTGAACGGCGATGTCCGTCTGCGCGACAACGGCGCGCTGATCGTCGGTGACAAGGCCGAGTTGCAACTCGATACCGGCGAAGCCCGTGTCGACAATGCCGAGTACGTCCTGCACAAGTCGAACATTCGCGGTAACGCTTTGTACGCCAAGCGTGCAGAGAACGCGATCATCCGTCTCAAGGACGGCACCTACACCTCGTGTGAGCCGAACAGCAACGCCTGGACGCTCAAAGGCAACAACATCACGCTGAACCCGGCCACCGGCTTCGGTACAGCGACCAACGTTACCCTGCGGGTCAAGGACATACCGGTTCTGTATACGCCGTATATCTACTTCCCGATCGACGACCGTCGTCAGTCCGGTTTCCTGCCGCCGTCCATTGCGGCAGGCGGCGATAACGGTTTCACGCTCGTTACTCCGTACTACTTCAACCTGGCACCGAACTACGACGCCACGTTGTACCCGCGTTACATGGCTGACCGCGGCCTGCTGATGGAAGGCGAGTTCCGCTACCTGACCAAAGGCAGCGAAGGCCAGTTTGGCGGCGCGTACCTGAACGACGAGAATGACGACCGCAAGCTGCAGTCGGACTACGACAAGACTCGCTGGATGATCAACTGGCAGCACAAGGGCGGACTTGATACGCGCTGGCTGACCCAGGTTGATTACACCGACATCAGCGACCCGTATTACTTCCAGGATCTGGAAACCGATCAGATCGGCGTTAAACGGACGGATTTCCTCAACCAGCAGGGCTCTTTG
This sequence comes from Pseudomonas sp. ICMP 3272, assembly GCF_001466905.1. NCBI lineage: Bacteria > Pseudomonadati > Pseudomonadota > Gammaproteobacteria > Pseudomonadales > Pseudomonadaceae > Pseudomonas > Pseudomonas sp. ICMP 3272. The sequence continues at coordinate 29,771 of NZ_LKEK01000051.1, read as the reverse complement.
ACCTACCGTGGCGACAGTTACGTGGCAACGCTCAACGCCCAGGCTTACAAGCTGGCGACGGTCGCGAACATCACACCTTATAACCGCCTGCCACAGCTGACGCTTAACGGCACCTTGCCGTACAACCCGGGTGGTCTGAAGTTCGATTATCAGACAGAAGCTGTCCGTTTTGAACGTGATCTGCGCAGCGGCGCGTTCATTGATGAAGATGGCAACTCCGAGACACGCCTGGACAACAACATCTCCGGCCTTGCCCGGGCAAACGGGGACCGCCTGAATCTGGCGCCGTCCGTCAGCCTGCCAATGAACTGGACCTATGGTTTCCTGACACCGAAGCTTAAGTACGTCTACACCCAGTACGCGCTAGACCTGGACAGTCAGGGCAAAAGCTCGCTTCTGGCTGGCGAGGAATACAGCAGTAGTCAAAGCCGCAGCGTGCCGATCTTCAGCGTCGACAGCGGCCTGTACTTCGACCGCAACACCAACTGGTTCGGCAAGGATTACCGTCAAACCCTGGAACCGCGCCTGTTCTATCTCTATGTACCCGAGAAAGACCAGACTGACATCCCGGTATTCGACACCAGCGAAAGCACATTCAATTATGCCTCGCTATTCCGTGACAACCGCTTCACCGGTTCCGACCGCATCGGCGACGAGAACAAGCTGTCGCTGGGTATCACCAACCGCTGGATTGAAAGCAACGGCTTTGAACGCCAACGCTTCAGCATCGGTCAGGCGCTGTATTTCGAAGACCGCAAGGTGCAGTTGCCTGGCGTGGTGTTCGCTGACCGTGATGATGCGCGTTCCAACGTTTCGCCTTATGCACTGGAATACGAATACCGCTTCAACCGCGACTGGCGCTTCAACTCCGATTTCAACTGGGATCCGGACAGCAAGAGCACCCGTTCGGGCAGCGCAATGTTCCATTACCAGCCTGAAGACAACCCGAACAAGATCGTCAACCTCGGCTATCGCTATCGCAACGACCAGATTCGTTACGACGAAAGCACTGGCCGCTGGATCGTGGGCGGTGGCGACTACGGACGTCCGGGCGATGCCAACTACGTGAAGGACTACTACAAGATCCAGCAGCACGATTTCTCGGTCATCTGGCCAATCGTGCCGCAGTGGAGCCTGATCAGCCGCTGGCAGTATGACTACAACCGTGCGCGCACCATCGAAGCTTTCGGCGGGTTCGAGTACGACAACTGCTGCTGGAAAATGCGTCTGGTCAACCGCTACTGGGTCGATTACGACGAGTTCAGCCAGGCAGCGCCTCAGAACGAGAAAGGCGACCGCGGCATATTCCTACAAATCGTGTTGAAGGGGCTCGGCGGTGTAACTGGCGCCAAGGTAGACAGCTTCCTCGACAAAGGCATTCAAGGTTATCGTGAACGTGAAGACCAAGCTTTCTGATTGTCTGCGCCCGCTGATGCTGGGCGCGTTACTCCTGAGCGGTGCAGTGCATGCTGCGGTTCAACCTCTGGACAGTATCGTGGCCATCGTCGACAACGACTTGATCATGAAAAGCCAGATGGACCAGCGTGTACGTGAGGTTCAGCAAACCATTGCCAAGCGCGGCTCTGGCGTACCTCCTGCGAAAGATCTGCAACGGCAGGTTCTGGATCGTCTGATTCTGGAAAACCTGCAGCTGCAGATGGGCGAACGGTCCGGCATTCGTGTCTCCGACGACGAACTCAATCAGGCCATCGGCACCATTGCCCAGCGCAACAACATGAGCGTGGAGCAGTTCCGCGCCGCACTGGCTCATGACGGCTTGTCCTATAACGATGCACGCGAGCAGGTGCGCCGGGAAATGATCATCAGCCGTGTGCGTCAGCGCCGGGTGGCCGAACGTATCCAGGTATCCCAGCAGGAAGTGAAAAACTTCCTCGCCTCTGATCAGGGCAAGGCTCAGTTGTCTGAAGAGTTCCACCTGGCAAACATTCTGATCGCAACGCCTGACAGCGCCTCTTCGGATGCCATCCAGGCTGCTGCGGTCAAAGCCAAGGGCATTTATGACCAATTGAAGAAAGGTGCTGACTTCACCCAACTCGCAGCCACCAGTTCCTCCAGCGAAAATGCACTGGAAGGCGGTGACATGGGCTGGCGCAAGGCTGCGCAACTGCCACCGCCGTTCGGTGACATGCTCAGCGCGATGCCTGTCGGCGACGTGACGCCTCCAGCGCGCACGCCGGGCGGTTTCATTATCCTCAAGTTACTGGAAAAACGTGGCGGCCAGGGGCAGGCACAAATGCGTGATGAAGTGCATGTGCGTCATATCCTGATCAAACCGAGCGAAATCCGTAACGAAGAAGAGACCAAGCGTCTTGCCGAGAAAATCTACGACCGCATCCAGAATGGCGAAGACTTCGCCGAACTGGCGAAAAGCTTTTCGGAAGATCCGGGCTCGGCACTCAATGGTGGCGATCTGAACTGGGTTGATCCGAACTCTCTGGTTCCGGAATTCCGTCAGGTCATGAACGAAACGCCACAAGGCGAATTGTCCAAACCGTTCCAGACCCAGTATGGCTGGCATGTTCTCGAAGTACTCGGTCGTCGCTCCACGGACGCTACCGACCAAGCTCGTGAACAGCAGGCGTTGAACGTACTGCGTAACCGCAAGTACGACGAAGAGCTGCAAACCTGGCTGCGTCAGATCCGTGACGAAGCCTATGTTGAAATCAAACTCCCTGGCGCGACCCAGGCTGCGCAGTGAAACCCAAGCGTTTCGCCCTGACACCCGGCGAGCCGGCCGGCATTGGTCCTGACCTTTGCCTGCTGCTCGCCACGCAGCCTCAGCCATACCCTCTGATTGCCATCACCAGCCGTGACCTGCTCCTTGAGCGGGCCGCGCAACTGGGTGTGGCGGTCAGTCTGCTTGACGTCACCCCTGATTCGCTTCCCGACCTGCCTGCGCCTGCCGGCAGCCTGTATGTCTGGGATACGCCCCTGGCAGTTGCGGTAGAAACCGGTGTGCTGAACAAGGCCAACGCAGCGTTCGTGCTGCAAACCCTGACTCGCGCTGGCCAAGGCTGTCTCGACGGGCTGTTCAGCGGGATGATTACTGCCCCGGTGCACAAAGGCGTCATCAACGACGGCGGTATCGCTTTTTCCGGACACACCGAATTTCTTGCCGAACTGACCCACACCGAACAGGTGGTGATGATGCTGGCGACCGGCGACCTGCGCGTGGCACTGGTGACCACGCACCTGCCGTTGCGCGAAGTGGCTGATGCCATAACACCGGACCGACTGGAGCGCGTGACACGCATCCTGCATGCCGATCTGGTGAACAAGTTCGGCATTGCCCACCCGCGTATTCTGGTCTGCGGCCTCAACCCTCATGCTGGCGAAAGCGGGCATCTGGGCCGAGAGGAAATCGACATCATCGAACCGACTCTGGAGCGCCTGCGCAGCGAGGGCCTGGACTTACGCGGCCCACTGCCTGCCGACACTCTGTTTACCCCCAAATATCTGGAGCACTGCGACGCAGTGCTGGCGATGTACCACGACCAAGGCTTGCCCGTGCTGAAATACAAAGGTTTCGGCGCAGCAGTCAATGTGACGCTCGGCCTGCCGATCATCCGCACTTCTGTCGATCACGGCACGGCGCTGGATCTGGCTGGCAGCGCGAACATTGATACCGGCAGCCTGCACGTTGCACTGCAAACCGCCTACCAGATGGCCGAGACCCATTCATGACCGAGCAATACCAACACCGGGCGCGCAAGCGTTTCGGGCAGAACTTCCTGCACGACGCAGGCGTTATCGACAAAATCCTGCGCGCCATTCGTGCAAAATCTGAAGACCGGCTGCTGGAAATCGGACCGGGCCAGGGCGCACTCACCGAAGGGCTGCTCAACAGCGGCGCGCAGCTGGACGTGGTCGAGCTGGACAAGGACCTGATCCCGATCCTCACCGGCCAGTTTGGCAACAAGCCGAATTTCAACCTGCATCAGGGTGATGCACTGAAGTTCGACTTCAACAGTCTGGGCGCCGAACCGCGCAGCCTGCGTGTCGTGGGCAACCTGCCGTACAACATCTCGACGCCGTTGATTTTTCATCTGTTGCAAAACGCCAGCCTGATCCGCGACATGCACTTCATGTTGCAGAAGGAAGTGGTCGAGCGCATGGCTGCAGGTCCGGGCGGCGGTGACTGGGGTCGCCTGTCGATCATGGTCCAGTACCATTGCCGCGTGGAGCATCTGTTCAACGTAGGACCGGGGGCGTTCAATCCGCCGCCGAAAGTGGACTCGGCCATTGTGCGCCTCGTCCCTTATGAAACACTGCCGCACCCTGCCAAGGATCACCGTGTGCTGGAGCGCATCGTGCGTGAAGCGTTCAACCAGCGTCGCAAGACCCTGCGCAACACGCTCAAGCTGCTGTTGACCAGCGACGAGATTACCGCTTCCGGAGTAGACGGCAGCTTGCGTCCCGAGCAGCTCGATCTGGCTGCATTCGTCCGTCTGGCAGACACTCTCAGCGAAAAAGCTGTAACAGAGTGAACCCTGAGGACAAGTAAACGGCACTGTCAGTCGTCATTTCCCGCTTACTTGTCCTAGACTTGTCTACCTGCCGCACACGCCCTTTTTTTCGTTATGGATTTCAAGGCCTATTGCATGCCCGATTCTCGTTACAAGGTCGACGTCAGCGTCGTCACACGCTTTCTCTCGGAACAGTCGCAACCCGAGCAGAACCGCTTCGCTTTCGCCTACACCATCACCGTGCACAACAACGGTAAATTACCTGCCAGGCTGCTGTCGCGTCACTGGGTTATCACCGACGGCGACGGCCATGTCGAAGAGGTGCGCGGCGAGGGCGTGGTCGGTCAGCAACCGTTGATCGAGGTCGGTAAAAGCCATACCTACAGCAGCGGTACGGTAATGACCACCCGGGTAGGCAATATGCAGGGCTCTTATCAGATGCTGGCTGAAGACGGTAAACGCTTTGAGGCGGTCATAGAGCCCTTTCGTCTGGCCGTCCCGGGTTCGCTGCACTGATGGCGGTGTACGCCGTTGGTGACCTGCAAGGTTGCCTTGAACCTCTGCAATGCCTGCTTGAGCACGTCCACTTCAACCCCGAGCATGATCGACTCTGGCTGGTGGGCGACCTGGTCAACCGTGGTCCGCAATCGCTGGAAACACTTCGCTACCTGTACGGCCTCCGTGAATCGCTGGTGTGTGTGCTGGGTAATCATGACCTGCACCTGCTTGCCGTCGCCCGTAAACACGAACTGCTCAAAAAAGGCGATACGCTGCGCGAAATCCTTGAAGCGCCGGATCGTGACGAATTGCTCGGCTGGGTGCGTCGGCAAAAGCTGATGCACTACGATGCAGAACGCAACGTCGCCATGGTGCATGCCGGTATCGCGCCGCAGTGGTCGCTGAAAAAGGCCTTGAAGCACGCAGCCGAAGTCGAGCATGCACTTCAGGACGACCAGCTGTATGGCGCTTTTCTCGACGGCATGTACGGCAATGAGCCGGCCAAGTGGGACAACGACCTGCAAGGCGTCACGCGTTTGCGGGTCATTACCAACTACTTCACCCGTATGCGCTTCTGCACCAGCGACGGCAAGCTCGACCTGAAGAGCAAGGAAGGCGTTGAAACCGCCATACCTGGCTATGCGCCCTGGTTCAGCCACCCGAAACGCAAGACCCGTGAGCTGAAAATCATTTTTGGCCACTGGGCGGCGCTTGAGGGTCGCTGCAACGAGCCCGGCGTCTTTGCCCTCGACAGCGGATGTGTCTGGGGCGGCTCGATGACGCTGCTCAACGTTGATACCCTTGAACGTCACCAATGCAATTGCGATGCTGTCGGCCAGGCCGCCAACGGGCTTGTTACAAGCGCACAGGCCGGCACCGCCACTAACCCCCAGGCTCAGGAGCCCAGGCAATGACCGAATTCAAACGTATTCCACCTGAACAGGCACAGGCACTGCGCGAGCAAGGTGCAGTGCTGGTCGATGTTCGTGATGCGCAGACTTTTCAAAGCAATCACATTCCTGACTCCGTGCATCTGGACAATCACTCGATTGCCGACTTCATTGCCAAGGCCGATCTGGACAAGCCGCTGGTCGTTGTCTGCTACCACGGCAACTCCAGCCAGAGCGCTGCCGCTTACCTGGTGGGCCAGGGTTTCTCCGACGTATACAGCGTGGACGGCGGCTTTGAGCTGTGGCGCGCCACTTACCCTGACGAAACCGTGCAAGGCTGATAAAAAATATTTTTATGACAGCTGATCCCGCGTTCTACGCGGGCTCGCGAGCCATCTGACGAACGGTCAGCCAGTCTTCTCGCGCATCCCTTCTTTATCTTTCCGAATCCGAACTATCCTTAGCCTAGGCCATCCGTATTCAGGGGAGAGCCGGTACACCGGCGCGTGGGTCATCGGTAGTTACTTTTAAGGTGTTCTGGGGGGAAACAGCGGCCGCATTGCGGTCGCTGCCAGCATCGACTGACGATCCGCCGCCGGCTCCACGTATCGAGCGAGGTGACGTCATGAGTATATTCAGCCACTTCCAACAACGCTTCGAAAGCACACGGCAAGAAGAGCTCTCGCTACAGGAGTATCTGGAGCTCTGCAAACAGGACCGCAGCGCCTATGCCTCTGCCGCAGAACGTCTTCTGCTGGCCATTGGCGAGCCCGAACTGGTGGATACCTCTACCAACTCCAGGCTCTCGCGAATATTCTCCAACAAGGTGATACGCCGCTATCCAGCCTTTGCCGACTTCCACGGGATGGAAGAATGCATCGACCAGATTGTTTCGTATTTCCGCCATGCCGCCCAAGGCCTGGAAGAGAAGAAGCAAATCCTTTACCTGCTCGGCCCGGTTGGCGGCGGTAAGTCGTCCCTGGCTGAAAAGCTCAAGCAACTGATCGAAAGAGTCCCGTTCTACGCCATCAAGGGCTCGCCAGTCTTCGAGTCGCCTCTGGGCCTGTTCAACGCCACTGAGGACGGCGCGATTCTGGAAGAAGACTTCGGAATTCCGCGACGCTACCTGAGCACTATCATGTCGCCTTGGGCGACCAAGCGCCTGGCCGAGTTCGGTGGCGACATCAGCCAGTTCAAGGTTGTGAAGCTCTACCCTTCGATTCTCAACCAGATCGCCGTAGCGAAAACCGAGCCCGGCGACGAAAACAACCAGGATATTTCCGCGCTGGTCGGCAAGGTCGATATTCGCAAACTGGAAGAATTCCCACAGAACGACGCCGACGCGTACAGCTACTCGGGCGCACTGTGCCGGGCCAATCAGGGCCTGATGGAATTCGTCGAGATGTTCAAGGCACCGATCAAGGTCCTTCACCCGTTGCTGACCGCGACCCAGGAAGGTAACTACAACAGTACCGAGGGACTGGGTGCCATCCCGTTCACCGGTATTCTGCTGGCGCACTCCAACGAATCGGAATGGCACAGCTTCCGCAACAACAAGAACAACGAAGCCTTCATCGACCGTATCTACATCGTGAAGGTGCCGTACTGCCTGCGTGTCAGCGACGAGATCAAGATTTACGACAAACTGCTTTTCAACAGCTCGCTGTCCAAAGCGCATTGCGCACCTGACACCTTGAAGATGCTCGCACAATTCACCACGCTGTCGCGCCTCAAAGAGCCGGACAACTCCAACATCTACTCCAAGATGCGCGTGTATGACGGCGAGAACCTGAAAGATACCGACCCCAAAGCCAAGTCGATCCAGGAATACCGCGACAGTGCGGGCGTCGACGAAGGCATGAACGGTCTCTCTACCCGCTTCGCGTTCAAGATTCTGTCCAAGGTCTTCAACTTCGATCCACACGAAATTGCTGCCAACCCGGTGCACCTGCTGTACGTACTGGAACAGCAAATCGAACAGGAGCAATTCCCGGCAGAGACGCGTGAACGCTACCTGCGCTTCATCAAGGAATACCTGGCACCCCGCTACATCGAGTTCATCGGCAAGGAAATCCAGACGGCGTACCTGGAATCCTACAGCGAGTACGGTCAGAACATTTTCGACCGCTACGTGCTGTATGCAGATTTCTGGATTCAGGATCAGGAATACCGCGACCCGGAAACCGGCGAGATTCTCAACCGCGTGGCCTTGAACGAGGAACTGGAAAAGATCGAAAAACCGGCCGGCATCAGCAACCCGAAAGATTTCCGCAACGAAATCGTCAACTTCGTGCTGCGTGCCCGCGCCAACAACAACGGCAAGAACCCGACCTGGCTCAGCTACGAGAAGCTGCGCGTGGTGATCGAGAAGAAAATGTTCTCCAACACCGAGGACCTACTGCCCGTCATCAGCTTCAATGCCAAGGCCAGCAAGGAGGATCAGCAGAAGCACAACGACTTCGTCACACGAATGGTCGAGAGGGGCTACACGGACAAGCAGGTACGTCTGCTTTCCGAATGGTATCTGCGCGTGCGGAAATCGCAATAAAGCAGCTGCAAGCTTCAAGCTATCAGCTGCAGGCGAAAAGCGATCGAGGCCCGGCTCCGGGATCGATGGCGCGCTCGCTTGCAGCTTGAAGCTTACAACTTGAAGCTCCCCGGAGGAGCCTATGAGCTATGTGATCGACCGACGTCTCAACGGCAAGAACAAGAGCACGGTAAACCGGCAGCGGTTTCTGCGGCGTTACCGTGACCACATTAAAAAGGCAGTGGAGGAAGCGGTCAGCCGGCGCTCCATTACTGACATGGAACACGGCGAGCAGATCAGTATTCCCGGACGCGACATTGACGAACCGGTGTTGCATCACGGTCGTGGCGGCAAACAGACCGTTGTTCATCCAGGCAACAAGGAGTTCACCACCGGCGAGCACATCGCTCGCCCTCAAGGCGGCGGTGGCGGCAAAGGGCCTGGCAAGGCAGGCAACTCCGGCGAAGGTATGGATGAGTTCTCGTTTCAGATTACTCAGGAAGAGTTTCTCGAGTTCATGTTCGAAGACCTGGAGCTGCCGAACCTGGTCAAGCGCAACCTGACCGGTACCGACACCTTCAAGACCGTGCGCGCGGGTATCAGCAACGAGGGCAACCCTTCACGCATCAACATCATCCGTACCCTGCGCTCGGCGCATGCGCGACGCATTGCGCTGTCCGGCAGCAGCCGGGCAAAACTCAAAGAGGCCACTGTCGAGCTTGAGCGTATGAAGCGCGAAGAACCCGACAACTTCGGCGATATTCAGGAACTGGAAGTAGAAATCGATCGACTGAAAGCACGTATTCGTCGCGTACCGTACCTCGACACGTTCGACCTCAAGTACAACCTGCTGGTCAAACAACCCAACCCCAGCTCCAAAGCAGTCATGTTTTGCCTGATGGACGTCTCCGGATCCATGACCCAGGCGACCAAAGACATCGCCAAGCGCTTCTTCATCCTGCTGTACCTGTTTCTCAAGCGTAATTACGACAAGATCGACGTTGTGTTCATTCGCCACCACACCAGCGCCCGCGAAGTGGACGAGGAAGAGTTTTTCTATTCCCGGGAAACCGGCGGCACCATCGTTTCCAGCGCCTTGAAACTGATGCAGGAAATCATGGCCGCACGCTACCCGAGCAGCGACTGGAATATTTACGCGGCACAGGCCTCGGACGGAGACAACTGGAACGACGATTCGCCCATTTGCCGGGAAATCCTGACCAAACAGATCATGCCCTTCGTGCAGTACTACACGTACGTGGAAATCACGCCGCGTGAGCACCAGGCCTTGTGGTACGAATACGAGCGCATCGGTGAAGACTACGCCGACACGTTCGCCCAGCAGCAGCTGGTCTCTGCCGGTGATATCTATCCGGTATTCCGCGAACTCTTCCAGCGAAGGTTAGTGTCATGACCGCCAGAGAGCAGAAGCGCCAACCCCTTTCCACGGGGTCAGAGTGGACATTTGAACTGATCCGGGCCTACGACCGTGAGATCGGCAGAATTGCCGAGCGGTATGCTCTGGACACCTATCCCAACCAGATTGAGGTGATTACTGCCGAACAGATGATGGATGCCTACGCCTCGGTGGGCATGCCCTTGGGCTACCATCACTGGTCCTACGGCAAGCACTTCCTCAGCACTGAAAAATCCTATTCGCGTGGCCAGATGGGGCTGGCGTACGAGATTGTGATCAACTCGGACCCGTGCATTGCCTACCTGATGGAAGAAAACACCATCTGCATGCAGGCACTGGTCGTTGCGCACGCCTGCTATGGCCACAACAGCTTCTTCAAGGGCAATTACCTGTTCCGCACCTGGACCGACGCCAGCTCAATCATTGATTACCTGGTGTTCGCCAAGCAGTACATCATGCAATGCGAGGAGCGGCATGGCATCGACGCCGTGGAAGATTTACTCGACTCGTGCCACGCGTTGATGAACTACGGCGTGGACCGCTACAAGCGTCCGTATCCGATTTCCGCTGAAGAGGAACGGCGGCGTCAGAAGGATCGGGAAGAACATCTTCAGCGCCAGATCAACGATCTTTGGCGCACGATTCCGAAGAACGCTGAAAAAGGCAGCAAAGAGGACAACGCACGCTTTCCTGCCGAGCCGCAGGAAAACATTCTCTATTTCATCGAGAAACACGCGCCGCTGTTAGAGCCCTGGCAGCGCGAAGTGGTGCGTATCGTGCGCAAGATCGCGCAGTATTTTTATCCACAGCGCCAGACCCAGGTGATGAACGAAGGCTGGGCAACGTTCTGGCATTACACGCTGATGAACGACCTGTACGACGAAGGCCTGGTCACCGACGGCTTCATGATGGAGTTTCTGCAGTCGCACACCAGCGTGATTTTCCAGCCCGGTTTTGACAGCCCCTACTACAGCGGCATCAATCCCTACGCGCTGGGCTTTGCCATGTATCAGGACATACGCCGGATGTGCGAAAACCCTACCGATGAGGACCGGCAGTGGTTTCCGGAAATTGCCGGCACCGACTGGCTGACGGCGATCAAGTTTGCGATGACCAGCTTCAAGGACGAGAGCTTCATTCTCCAATACTTGTCGCCCAAGGTGATTCGCGACCTCAAGCTGTTCAGCATCATGGACGACGACCAGCAGGAAGACCTGCTGGTGCCTGCCATTCATGATGAAAACGGTTATCGGACCATTCGCGAGATTCTCGCTGCGCAATACAACCTGGGCAATCGGGAGCCCAACGTGCAGATCTACAGCATCGACCGCCGAGGCGATCGCTCGCTGACCCTGCGCCACCAACAGCACAATCGAAAACCGCTGGGCGATTCGACTGACGAGGTGCTCAAGCACCTGCACCGGCTATGGGGCTTTGATATCCATCTGGAAACCCTGCAGGGCGATCAAGTGGTCAAGACTCATCACGTACCTCCAAAAGGCGAGCATGCCGACAGTGAGTATCCCCGGCTTGATATGGCGGTCGTCCATCTTTAGGCGTTAGGGAAAAGCTGTTTAAACGGCTGCTCATGCAGCTTTAGCCTCCGCAAGCACGGCACAAGGTTTATCCTGTCGCGCTTACGGAGGCTTTTTATGCAGATTTATAAAGTGGGCGGTGCTGTACGCGACCGCCTCCTGGGTCAACCTGTCACTGATATCGATTGGGTCGTGGTCGGCGCGAGCACTGAGGACATGCTGGTCAAGGGCTATCGCCCGGTCGGCACAGACTTCCCGGTGTTTCTGCACCCGCTGACCAATGAGGAATACGCGCTGGCGCGCACCGAGCGCAAAAGCGGCGTGGGCTATGGAGGCTTTGTTTTTCATGCAAGCCCCGAGGTAACGCTTGAGCAGGACCTGATTCGGCGCGACCTGACGATCAATGCCATGGCCGAAGACAAGGACGGAAACCTGACCGACCCGTACAACGGTCAGAAAGACCTTGAAGCGCGAATATTGCGCCACGTTTCCCCCGCATTCGCCGAAGATCCGCTTAGGGTCTTGCGCGTGGCCCGGTTCGCAGCGCGCTACGCACGTTACGGTTTCACCATCGCACCCGAGACCTTGGGGCTGATGCGCCAGCTCAGTGAATCCGGCGAACTCAAGGCGCTGACCGCCGAGCGAAGCTGGAAGGAAATCTCACGCGCACTCATGGAAGAGCAGCCTCAGGTGTTCATCCAGGTACTGCACGACTGCGGCGCGCTCAAGGAACTGATGCCCGAGGTTGAAGCGCTGTTTGGCGTGCCGCAGCCCGCTGCGCATCATCCGGAAATTGACACCGGCGTACACGTCCTCAGCGTCCTAGAGCAATCTGCGATTCACAAACACCCGCTGACCGTACGCTGGGCCTGCCTGCTGCACGATCTGGGCAAAGGGCTGACGCCAGAAGCCGAATGGCCCAGGCACATCGCCCATGAACATACCGGCCTGCGCCTGATTAAAGCGGTCAACGAGCGTTTTCGGGTACCCAGGGAATGCCAGGAACTGGCGCTACTGGTCGGCCAGTACCACACCCACGGCCATCGGGCGCTGGAACTGAAACCCTCGACTTTGCTGGAGCTGCTGCAAAGTTTCGACGTCTACCGCCGCCCGCAGCGTTTTGAAGAGTTCATTGCGGCGTGCGAGATGGACGCGCGAGGACGTCACGGCTTCGAACAACGCAGTTATCCACAGGCTGATTACCTGCGCGGTGCAGCACAGGCAGCTCGAACGGTGTCAGTACAGCCGCTGCTGGAAAAAGGCCTCAAGGGCAAGGAACTGGGCGACGCGCTAAAGAACGAACGGCTCAAGGCGCTGAAAATCTACAAGGCAGAGCACGTCGCCTGACTCTAAATGACTATTATCGCTTCCACGCTCCGCGTGGTAGCGCAGCCCTGGACGCTCTGCGTCCGGTCTTCAGCACCCGAGAGCCACACACCGACTCAGCTACGCAGCAGACTCTCAGGCGTAAGACCCACTCCGCGCCACTCAAACGCTACCGGCCAGAGCTGCTGATCGATCTGCGCGTCAGCCCAAAGCTTGCTGAAGGCAATACCGACACCCGGATGCAGGCGTTCAGGGGCAATCAATGCCAATGGGCACAGCACGAAGGCATTCTTCAGAATCTCCGCTCTGGGCAAAATCAGCCCGTCGAAATTGCCGACCTGCTCGCCATACAACAGCACATCGATATCCAGCGGCAGCCCTTTGCGATCCGGGGCATAGCGGCCATTGTCCGCTTCGATGAATTTCAGGCGGCGATCCAGCTCCATCAACGGCAGGTCGGTCAGCGCCGACACCACCAGATTGAAGAATGGACCGCTCTTGATGCCCACCGCATGGCTTTCAAAAACCGGCGAGCAATGGAGGTCAGTCAGAAAGCCATCCAGTGCATCCAGCCCGGCATGCAGATGACGTTCGCGCTCGATATTGCTCCCCAGGCCGAGGAAAATCCGCGTCAGCGACATCCGCGCTCGATCTCCACGCCCACACCGGCAGCGGCGGCTACGGCACCCGGCTTGGTCAGTTTCAGACGCAGCCAGGGAATATTGAATTCGCTCATCAGCACTTCAGCCAGCCGCTCAGCGAAGGTCTCTACCAACTGAAACTGAGCCTGCTCGGCGAAAGCCTGAATACGTGTCGAAACACTGGCGTAGTCAAGGGCCTTGCTCAGGTCGTCGCCTGCCGCTGCAGGGCGATTGTCCCAGGCGAAGCTGAGGTCCAGACGCAGGCACTGACGAATGCCGCGCTCCCAGTCATAGGCGCCGATGACCGTATCAACCTCAAGGCCCTCGATGAAAACTCTGTCCAAGCACTACTCTCCACTGCACGACAAGGGCGCGATGCGCCGTTAGAATCAGGGCATCCTCGCCCGGAATGGTTAGCATGTTTTGGTTACTGGCCACCTTCGCCTACCTGCTTGGCTCGCTGTCCTTCGCCATTCTGCTCAGCCGCCTGAGCGGCAGGCCAGACCCGCGCGCCAGTGGCTCGGGCAATGCCGGTGCTACCAACATGCTGCGTCTGGCCGGAAAAAAACTGGCCATCCTGACCCTGCTTGGCGACCTTTGCAAAGGCCTGCTGCCGATCCTGATCGCCAGCGCCTGGAACCTGAACATCGCGCAACAAGGCTGGATCGGCGTCTGTGCAGTGCTGGGCCATCTGTTCCCGTTGTACTTCCGCTTTCGCGGCGGCAAAGGCGTAGCGACCGCCGCCGGTGTGCTGCTGGGCCTGTACCCGCCCGCCGCTGCCCTGGCGATAGTCGCCTGGCTGCTGACGCTCTACCTGACCCGCACCAGCTCGCTTGCCGCCCTGATTGCCACACCGCTGACCCTGCCATTACTGGCATGGCAAGAACCTCATGCGCTGTTACCGATGAGCGTGCTGACGCTGCTCATCGTCTGGCGCCATCGCGGCAATCTACGCGACCTGCTCGCCGGGCGCGAACGACATTTCTGAGGGGCAACCTGAAATCATTTCACCCTCGCCTGCCCTCACAGCCCCGGCAACTGCTCCATGGGCCAACGCGCCTGCACGCTGATGCTCAAATCTTCCTTCTGCCCTGCCTGCAAACGCTGACAGCCGGCAAAGGCGATCATTGCGCCGTTATCAGTACAGAACTCGGGTCGTGCGTAGTAAACATTGCCGCGCAGGTCGCCGAGCATGCTTTCCAGCGAAGCCCGCAATGCCTTGTTGGCGCTGACGCCGCCCGCAATAACCAGGCTCTTGAGGCCGGTCTGTTTGAGCGCACGCTTGCACTTGATGGTCAAAGTCTCCACTACCGCCTGCTGGAACGCCAGAGCGATGTCGCAGCGGGTTTGCTCGCTGTCGTCTCCAGCGCCCTGACATTGCTGCCAGGTATTGAGCGCAGAAGTTTTCAAGCCGCTGAAACTGAATTCCAGCCCGGGGCGATCGGTCATTGGTCGGGGAAAGACAAAACGCCCCGCCACGCCCTGCATCGCCGCCTTGGAAATCTCCGGGCCGCCTGGATACTGCATGCCCATCATCTTGGCGGTCTTGTCGAACGCCTCGCCTGCTGCATCATCCAGCGTCTCGCCCAGCAGTTCGTACTGACCGATGCCATCGACGCGGACCAGTTGCGTGTGTCCACCGGACACCAGCAACGCGACGAACGGGAACTGTGGCGGGTTTTCTTCCAGCATCGGGGCCAGCAAATGGCCTTCCATGTGGTGAACGCCCAACGCCGGGATATCCCAGGCGAATGCCAGCGCCTGAGCGCACGAGGTGCCGACCAGCAATGCACCTACCAGACCCGGTCCGGCCGTGTAGGCAATGGCGTCGATGTCAGTGGCCACGCAGTCCGCCTCGGCCAGTGTCTGGCGAATCAGCGGCAGCATGCGCTTGACGTGATCGCGCGAAGCCAGTTCCGGCACCACACCGCCGTAGGCCCGATGCAGGTCGATCTGGCTGAATAATGCGTCCGCGAGCAAACCGCGTTCGCTGTCGTACAACGCGACACCGGTTTCGTCGCAGGAGGTTTCTAATCCCAGTACTAGCATGGGGTTGCGCCTTGTAGGGGGCAGATTTGAAGGCGCGCATAATAGTCGTCGACCGAGGTGCCGACCAGCGGTTTTCGATCAGAGGCTTTGCATTCCTCTCAATGAGGGGTTAACATCCGCAACCCTTAAAAACCGACGTACTTTTGTGCAGTGTTTGCACTAAGCGTTGACCCCGGTAATGAATGAAGGTAGCTCTGGATGCCAGCCGTCAAAGTTAAAGAGAACGAACCCTTCGACGTAGCTCTGCGTCGTTTCAAGCGCTCCTGCGAAAAAGCCGGTGTTCTGGCTGAAGTTCGTAGCCGCGAATTTTACGAGAAGCCGACTTCGGAGCGTAAGCGCAAGGCAGCAGCTGCTGTCAAACGCCACGCCAAGAAAGTCCAGCGCGAACAGCGCCGCGCCGTTCGTCTGTATTAATTTACAGACCTTCGTCGCAAGCTTCTGCCTTGCCCGGCCAACCAGCCGGGCTGTCGGCAGTTCCAGCTTCGCTTTTTTGCGTTAACTGGATTGCGCGTTAGCTAGATTGATTGACCCCGTCCAGGCCGCCGATGCGACTCAGACATTCAATCAAGCACGTCCAGCCTGTTCACAGGCTACATTGGCCATGCCCACTCGGGCAGCAGACGGCCGATGACAAGACGAGTATGCCTTGATGACTTCGCAAGAAGCTCAGCCAAGGCAGCGTCTTCCGTGGCACCCAGGCTTATGTAACCGGGTTTTGTCACCCTCAGGTGGACACCCAGCGTGAAGCCTTATGACCTGCCCGCAGGCTCAAGTTTATTCCCCTTTCAGGCCCACACCGCCCATCGGATGCAAAGACGTGCCCGTTGATTGCCCACGTCTTCAAAAAGACGGCTGACAGGCTGACGGAACGCTCGTAGAGTCTCCCGATACTTTTGCACCACGCTTGAATGATGAGAACGCCATGGCCGGGCTGATTCCCCAGAGCTTTATCGACGACCTTCTGAACCGCACCGACATTGTCGATATAGTCAGTTCGCGCGTGCAGCTCAAGAAAGCCGGGAAGAACTACACCGCCTGCTGCCCGTTCCACAAAGAGAAAACACCCTCTTTCAGCGTCAGCCCGGACAAACAGTTCTATTACTGCTTCGGTTGCGGCGCTGGCGGCAACGCGCTCGGCTTCATCATGGATCACGACAATCTGGATTTCCCCCAGGCTGTCGAAGACCTCGCCAAAGCAGCAGGCATGGAAGTGCCTCGCGAACAGGGCGTAAAAGGCCAGAAGCCCCGCCAGCCAACCGACTCCCCGCTCTACCCGCTGCTGACTGCCGCCGCCGAGTTCTATCGCCAGGCCTTGAAAAGCCATCCATCGCGCAAGGCAGCGGTGGATTACCTCAAAGGCCGCGGGCTGTCCGGTGAAATCGCCAGAGACTTTGGTCTGGGCTTTGCTCCGCCAGGCTGGGACAACCTGTACAAGCACCTGAGCAGCGACTCACTGCAGCAAAAGGTCATGATCGATGCCGGTCTGCTGATCGAGAACGCCGAAACCGGCAAACGCTATGATCGCTTCCGTGACCGGGTGATGTTTCCGATACGCGACTCGCGCGGACGCGTCATCGCCTTTGGCGGTCGCGTACTGGGTGATGACAAGCCCAAGTACCTGAACTCGCCGGAAACACCGGTTTTCCACAAGGGCCAGGAGCTGTACGGGCTGTTCGAAGCCCGCAAATTCAATCGCAACCTCGATGAAATCATCGTCGTTGAAGGCTACATGGACGTCATCGCCCTGGCGCAGCAAGGTTTACGCAATGCCGTGGCCACGCTGGGTACCGCGACCAGCGAGGAGCATTTGAAACGCCTGTTCCGGGTCGTGCCCAACGTGCTGTTCTGCTTCGACGGCGATCAGGCCGGGCGCAATGCCGCGTGGCGGGCACTGGAAGCCACCCTGTCGAACCTGCAGGACGGGCGTCGGGCGCGCTTTTTGTTTCTTCCCGAGGGCGAAGACCCGGACACGCTGGTGCGCTCCGAAGGCACCGACGCGTTCAAGGCGCGCATCAATCAGCACGCCCAGCCACTGGCCGATTATTTTTTCGAGCAACTGACCAAAGAGTCTGACCCGCGCTCGCTGGAAGGCAAGGCGCACATGGCCACCCTCGCGGCACCACTCATCGATAAAGTGCCTGGGGCGAACCTGCGCATTCTGATGCGCAAACGCCTGACCGAAATTACCGGGCTTACCGGCGAGGCCGTCAGTCAGTTGGTACAGAGCGCGCCGGTGGATGCGCCACCGAGCTACGACCCCTATGTCGATTACGACGCCATGCCTGACTTTGCCGATTACCAGTCTCAAGGCGGTTATGAGCCACAGCAGGAATGGACGCCAAAGAAAACCGGCGGTCAGAATCAAAAAAAATGGGACAACAAATCCTGGGGCAAAAAAGGCAAGCGCCAGGACTTCGAACCTCGAACGCCGCGTGTACCGACCGCTGTCGAGCCACCCATGCAGGCCGCACTGAGAACATTGCTGCATCACCCTGAACTGGCCGAAAAGGTCGAAAATGCCAGCCATTTCGCTGCAGAAGACCAATCTAACGCGCAACTGCTGGTCGCCCTTATCGAAGCCAGGCAAAAGAATCCCAACCTGCGGTCGTTACAGTTGATAGCGAGGTGGCACGGGACTGAACAGGGCCGTTTGTTGCGCGCTCTGGCAGAAAAGGAATGGCTGATTGAGGCCGACAACCTTGAACAACAGTTTTTCGACACTATAACTAGCTTATCCGCTCGCCAACGCGAGCGCAGTCTGGAACATCTGATCAGCAAGGCTCGTCAAACCGAGTTGAGCGCAGAAGAGAAAATTCAGCTTAGGGAACTGCTAAATCGCAATGTTCCCGCACAAACCCCGACCTCAACTGGCGCGTGAGGTCATAGCTCGGGTATAATCCTCGGCTTGTTTTTTGCCCGCCAAGACCTTCAGTGGATAGGGTGTTATGTCCGGAAAAGCGCAACAGCAATCTCGTATCAAAGAGTTGATCACCCTGGGTCGTGAGCAGAAGTATCTGACTTACGCAGAGGTCAACGACCACTTGCCCGAGGATATTTCAGATCCCGAGCAGGTGGAAGACATCATCCGCATGATCAACGACATGGGGATCCCGGTACACGAGAGTGCTCCGGATGCGGACGCCTTGATGCTGGCCGACGCCGATACCGACGAGGCAGCCGCAGAAGAAGCGGCTGCAGCGTTGGCAGCGGTAGAGACCGACATCGGGCGTACCACCGATCCCGTTCGTATGTACATGCGTGAAATGGGCACCGTTGAACTTCTGACCCGTGAAGGCGAAATCGAAATCGCCAAACGTATCGAAGAAGGCATCCGTGAAGTGATGGGCGCAATTGCGCACTTCCCTGGCACGGTTGACCATATTCTTTCCGAATACACACGTGTCACCAGTGAAGGCGGTCGCCTCTCCGATGTTCTGAGCGGCTATATCGACCCGGACGACGGCATTGCGCCGCCTGCCGAAGTACCTCCGCCTGTCGACCCCAAAGCCGTCAAGGCCGAAGGCACCGATGACGACGAGGAAGAATCGGCAGACGCCAGCGACGACGAAGACGAAGTCGAAAGCGGTCCCGATCCGGTCATCGCCCAGCAGCGCTTCGGTGCGGTTTCCGATCAAATGGAAATCACCCGCAAGGCGCTGAAGAAATTCGGTCGCGACGACAAGCACGCCATTGCCGAAATGGTTGCACTTGCCGAACTGTTCATGCCGATCAAACTGGTTCCAAAGCAGTTTGAAGGTCTGGTAGAGCGTGTGCGGGGTGCTCTTGAGCGTCTTCGTGCTCAGGAACGCGCCATCATGCAGCTGTGTGTACGTGATGCACGTATGCCGCGCGCCGACTTCCTTCGCCAGTTCCCGGGCAACGAAGTTGACGAAAGCTGGACTGACGCACTGGCCAAGGGCAAGAGCAAATACGCCGAAGCCATTGGTCGTCTGCAGCCTGACATCCAGCGTTGCCAGCAGAAGCTGTCGGCATTGGAAGAAGAAACCGGCCTGAAAATAGCCGAGATCAAGGACATCAACCGTCGCATGTCAATCGGTGAGGCCAAGGCCCGCCGCGCGAAGAAAGAGATGGTTGAAGCGAACTTGCGTCTGGTGATCTCCATCGCCAAGAAGTACACCAACCGTGGCCTGCAATTCCTCGATCTGATCCAGGAAGGCAACATCGGCTTGATGAAGGCTGTGGACAAGTTCGAATACCGTCGTGGTTACAAGTTCTCGACCTATGCCACCTGGTGGATCCGTCAGGCGATCACTCGCTCGATTGCCGACCAGGCCCGCACCATTCGTATTCCGGTGCACATGATCGAGACGATCAACAAGCTCAACCGTATTTCCCGGCAGATGCTGCAGGAAATGGGTCGCGAACCGACCCCGGAAGAGCTGGGCGAACGCATGGAAATGCCTGAGGACAAAATCCGCAAGGTATTGAAGATCGCAAAAGAGCCGATCTCCATGGAAACCCCGATCGGCGACGACGAAGATTCGCATCTGGGTGACTTCATCGAAGACTCGACCATGCAGTCGCCAATCGATGTCGCCACTGTTGAAAGCCTGAAAGAAGCGACACGCGAAGTGCTGTCGGGCCTTACCGCCCGTGAAGCCAAGGTTCTGCGTATGCGTTTCGGCATCGACATGAATACCGATCACACGCTTGAAGAGGTCGGTAAGCAGTTTGACGTTACCCGCGAGCGGATTCGTCAGATAGAAGCCAAGGCACTGCGCAAGCTGCGTCACCCTACAAGAAGCGAGCACCTGCGCTCGTTCCTCGACGAGTAATCGCACCAGCGAGTCAACAAAACCCCCGGCCTGCCGGGGGTTTTGCGTTTCCGGGAAAAGAAATCCGGATTTGCAGGTCCAGTCGTCAATTGATCAAATCAAACAGATGTCAGACGTCGGTCTAATTGCAGGCCCTAACGAATTGACCTACAACTATGTATCACACAGGACACAAGCGCTTCTCAGTCCAGCCTTGACCAGTGATTGTTACAAATTCACGCCACAACAATATCAGCGATAGTCAAACACGGACGTAAGCCGCATATGCGTGAAGTAATAATCGATACCAATGACCGGGAAGCGTCGTGCCTGTCCGAGGGAAAATTCGCCTCGGTCTTTGCTCAGTGCCCGGATGCCATGATTATCGCAAGCCTTGCCGACGGGCATATCATGGATGCCAACGCGGCATTCGTTGAACGGACCGGCCTCGCCCTTGACGAAGTGATTGGGAAAACGCCCACCCAACTGGATTTGTGGGCAGTGCCAGGTATAGGCCCAAAAGTTTTGCAGCAACTGCAGACAGGCAACATTCATAACCTGGAGATACCCTTTCGGCGCAAGAACGGCGAAACCTTTTCCGGGCTCATGTCCGCCCAGCCTTTCGACCAGAGCTCGACGCCAGCCGTACTGGTGATAGTGCGTGATATCACCCAGCGCAAGCAGGCCCAGCAGCAACTTCAACTTTCCGAAGAAAAATTCGCCAAGGCTTTTCATGCCTCGCCTGACGGGCTGGCTATCACCCGCCAGCAGGACGGGATGCTTTTGGAGGTGAATGAAGGTTTCTGCCGCATCACGGGGTATAGCGAAGCGTACTGCCTTGAGCACTCGACATTCGACCTGGGTGTCTGGGTGGATCTGGGCGACCGCTCCAGGCTCATTGAGCAACTGAAGCGGCACGGCTCCGTCCGGGACTTCAGGGCCCGGCTTCGTAATGTTGATGGCAGTATCAAACTGTGCGAACTGTCCTCGCACCCGATCGTCATCGCAGGCGACGACTGCCTGCTGACGATTGCACGGGATATAACCGAAAGCAGACAAATGCAGGAAAAACTGCACTTGGCTGCAACGGTGTTCGAGAGCACAGCCGAGGGCGTGCTCATTACCGACACCAACCAGCGCATCAATGCAGTAAACCGTGCCTTCACTGAGATTACCGGCTACAGCGAGAGCGAAGCCATCGGCCAGACGCCTCGCCTGCTCGCCTCAGGCCAGCATGACAGCGCGTTCTATGCCTCAATGTGGCATCAACTTGCAGCCGATGGCCACTGGCAGGGCGAGATCAGCAACCGACGCAAGAACGGCGAGCTCTACCCAAGCTGGCTGACGATCAATGCAGTGCGCAACAAAGCCAACCTCACCACCCATTTCGTCGCCGTCTTCGCTGACATCTCCAGCCTCAAACACGCCCAGGCGCGCCTCGACTACCAGGCCCACCACGACCCGCTCACCGGTCTGCCCAACCGAACCCTGTTCGAGAGTCGCCTTCAATCGGCATTACTGCACAGCGAAGAATCCGGCAGCCTTGGCGCAGTGCTGTTCCTCGATCTGGACCGCTTCAAACACATCAACGACAGCCTGGGCCATCCGGTCGGCGATCTGCTGCTCAAGGGCATCGCACACCGGCTCAAGGAGACCCTGCGCGATGTAGACACGGTCGCGCGCCTTGGTGGTGACGAGTTCATCGTTCTGTTACCTGGCCTGCTGCAGCCCAGCGACGCACAAGCCATCGCCAACAAACTGCTGGCCTGCTTCAACACGCCTTTTGAAGCTGGCGAACATGAGCTCTACATCAGCCCGAGCATTGGCAGCTGTGTTTTCCCGACTGACGGCACCGACGTAGCAACACTGGTCAAAAACGCCGACGCCGCCATGTACCGCTCCAAGGCCAAGGGCCGCAATCGGGTCGAAAGCTACACCTGCGACCTGACCACACAGGCCAGCGAACGTATTGCCCTTGAACAGGAATTGAGAAGAGCGCTGGACCGCAATCAGCTGTCCCTGGCCTACCAGCCCAAAATCAGCCTTCTGACCCACACGCTGATAGGCGCAGAAGCGCTGATCCGCTGGAACCACCCGACCTTCGGCGACGTGCCACCCGAACATTTCATACCGCTGGCCGAAGAAAACGGCATGATCCTGCAAATCGGCGAATGGGTGCTGGAGCAGGCCTGCCAACAGATGGGCAAATGGCGCAAAACCTGCCAGCCGTTCGGCCCAGTGTCAGTCAACCTTGCAGGCGCTCAACTGCGCCAGACGAACCTTGTCGAACACATCGAACAACTACTGGCCGACAACGGCCTGGAGCCAGGCTGCCTGCAACTGGAAATCACCGAAAACTTCATCATGAGCCAGACCCAGGAAGCGCTGGCAGTGCTGCACAAACTGAAGAAACTCGGTGTGCAACTGGCCATCGACGACTTCGGTACCGGCTACTCCTCCCTGAGCTACCTGAAACGCCTGCCGCTGGACATCCTCAAAATCGACCAGTCCTTCGTTCGCGGCCTACCCGAAGACACCCACGACGCCGCCATCGTCCGCGCCATCATCGCCCTTGGGCGCAGCATGCAACTGACCGTGATAGCAGAAGGCGTAGAGAACAGCGAACAGCAGCAATTCCTGACCCGCGAGGGCTGCGAACAGATCCAGGGCTACATCATCAGCCTGCCCCTTCAACCCGAAGAATTCAGCGCGAGATTTCTTCTTATGAATCTTTCGGACGTTTCGGATAGCACAGCCGCGAAACCGCCGTTATAATCCGCGGCCTACTGAGGGCCCATAGCTCAGTTGGTTAGAGCAGAGGACTCATAATCCTTTGGTCCACGGTTCGAGTCCGTGTGGGCCCACCACATCCAAAGCCGCGCATTGCGCGGCTTTCGCGTTTCTGGGTGGTTCTCCACTGATACAGTCCTATGGTCCAAGGGTACAAAATCGGTACAGTGCTGGTGCGCCAGTACACCTTTGGAGTCCTTTCAGATGGCAACATTAGTCAAAACTCCTTCCGGCACTTGGAAGGCTTTGATCCGCAAAACCGGCTGGCAACAGTAACCAAAACCTTCCGCATCAAGCGCGATGCGCATAGTCACTGCTCCTTCAAATCTAAAGTCTCGCGCTTACGGAACCCTGGCTCGGCAAGCCGCAGCACATTCTCGGCCTGTTTGGCATTGACGCAATTCTGCGTCAACGCAAGCCTTCCCGGATCACGCTCACATTCCGAAATATGGATCGCCCTTTCCGCGTTATGAGCCTTGTACCAATCGACAGAGCGGACAGGTTCATCCGCTCCGCACCCTGTTGGCAGTACGGGAAACAAAACCAACCAACGAGAGGTAATCATTCCTGATCCTCCCGCTCGACAACGCTCAGGTTCCGGGGCGATGCGCAACGCGCCTTAGCTCGAAACTGTTCTGCGTATTTAGGGGAGTAAGCGAGTTCGGCAGTATCGATAATCTACAAAGCGGCAAGCGTGCGCAGGGCACTTTCTCTTGTACCAGCTCAACTACCAGCAATGCGAGCTTCGGCCTTCGAAACCAAAAGAGCCGAGGCAAGCGCGCAGGCAAATGAAATCAAAACTGCAAGCGTTGATGAAATCGGGCCTGTTGCTCGAAGCGGGACAATCTGGAGCCAATCAGCAAGCGCCAAGAGGAATGGCATCACTGCCGCAGCGGCGGCGAGCAGATCACTCTGAATCAGTTCTGGGGCACGCCGCGACACCTCTTTCACAGCGCCGAACCTGCCGATAGACAACCAGAATCTACGTAATGACGTGAGAATGAAGAAGCAAACGATGATCGGGAGGATGTGAGCGTACGAAACCATTTCAATTTCCCCCCAGGTTCAGCATGGTGCGAGTTTTGAATCCTCGCTTATCAAGAATCTGGGCATTCAATTCACGCTGCCTCTGCTCCTGTACCTTGTCCTCTGCCTGAGCCACCATTTGGAACATCTGCAACTTGGTCTGCTCGTTTTGAATCATTGCTTGCTCTGCAGCAATGCGCCCCTGTAGCTCGGCGATGCCTTTGGGGTCTTGGGTTTTATCAATTTTCCCCATGAGCTGATCGAGCTGACGCAGCCTACCTTTGGCTTGATCATAAGCATCCAATGCGAAAGCCTTGTCCTGTGATGGTTTTACGGCTTGCGCCTGGCAGGCAGTACGTTGTTCATCCTGAGCGAAACTTTGGCATGCATCGAACACCTTGTTATCTGCATAGATCGTCTCCGCACGGCCATCTAGGCCTGTATAACCGCCACGTTTCACTGAGTCATACACCGCTTGCCATTCTTGAGGCAGATACTCTCGGAGCTGAGGATCATCGAACACTCTTCCGAGCCCTCGCGAGCCAGTGATCGCCCCGTACTGCTGCTTCATCTGGTCAATCTGAGAAGCCATCTGTTGAACCCGCTGGCTCCAACGGGTGGAGTTAGAAGCAAACTCAGCGATAGTCATCGGGGATTCGGTTACCTGGCTGGTAACGGTTACAGGAATTTGTGCAAAGCACTGCTGCGCACACATCAACGATGAAAATGCGGCAGCAATACGAAGCGGCTGCTTGCCCATACGAGCCGGACACTTAAACAGATCCATAGTCACCTCTCCATTAGAAATGGTGAGCGCTGGGCCGTCTGTCCGGCCTGTCGATCTGTTTAGGAATCGCACCCGGCACGGCGTTGCCGTTCTTGGGGTGACTACGCAACTATATGCAACTCAAGGAAACTTTAAGAAACTTAAGGCAACTTTAAGCAATTAAGTGAAAATTAATGCAGACGGTAGATTTTGCGTTTTAAATTTCCTTTAATCGCTTACAACGAGACGGCAAGATGTGTGTTGTGGGCCTACGCTGCTTCGCAGCTACGCCCCCCACCACCGCCCCTTACTCACCTGCGGTTCGACGGCATCTTGCTCTGCGAGGCCCGAAGCCGCCGCCGCCTCTTGAAGCGGAATCAACAGCAAATGCCTAGCTAGATCACACGACACTTGAGGAAAGGAATCTCCCCAAACACGTCATACGAGCGGACATATGCACGTATGCGCCGGTCAGGAAACAACGATGTCCCACTGTGGTCATAAGTCCGCTGCTGAGCTAGCTAGGGGTGTCGGCGTCCTGGTGATCATCCACATGGGCAAAATCAAACCTTGCCACCCGCCGCATTAAATATTATGCAGACTATAACCACGAGCCCTTAACCATGAAACACCCCCTAGATATTTCTCATCAAGAATACTTAATAAAAGTACTCACTAGAGATAACGAATACGCACTTGAGCTATACAAAGACATATTAACAAAAGGTACCGAACACGAAATGGCAATTCTCATGAACATCTTAACTGACGCAGGCATAACCAACATAGTTACAAACCATAAAAAGCCAACATCCGGTTCAGAAAAGTAATTACTGACCAAACCTGTTAAGTGGTGTAGAATCTACAAGCCTTGTAATTACAGCGCTCTGAAACACACAGAGCCTAAAAAATCGAATGATATGAAAGAAGCCGAAATAAAACGTCTTGTTGGATATCACCTTTTGAAACAAGAAGGTGCGGACGTTGTTTTTTTTGAATATCCATTTCATTTTGGACGTCGACGTGCAGACATTATTTCCGCGAAAGATGGAATGATCATAGGGTATGAAATAAAATCCGCCTATGATCGAATAGACAGATTGGCAGAGCAACTTAAATCATATGAGCAGCTATTTGACTACGTATATGTAGTATGCGATGCAAAAAACCTTTCCTCGATAAGAAGGATTACCCCTGAAAAGATCGGAATATATTTATGCTCAACTTCCGGAGTCAAGCGCATACGAAAACCCAAGCAAATAAAAAACTCAAACACCATTGTGACGCTAGACGCGATGCCTATTGAAACATTGCGCAAAGAATTTAAAATTATAAAAAAGTCAAAGCTTGAAACTTGCGAAGAAATTTCTCGCCTTAACAAAAAAGATGATATTAAAAATATATTCAGACGACACATCATCCAAAAATATAGGAGCCAGACCAATCACATAAAAAACGAGACTGGCGGACTACTTACTCTGGATGATGTTTTTTCTTTGGGCTTAGCTCCAAACAAGTTAGATTCGTAGTTCTTTAACTCTACGAATCATATAGTTGCATGCTCGGACCGATATCCAGAAAGACGGACTAATCCCTGAGGGACTTCCAGCTGCGGCACTTGATATTTCACTGTCGCCCCAGCTACCATTTGAAACATAGTCTGGACTCTTCACAACTTGCTTCGCACACCAAATATACGAACCAACATCCCGTCGCTTTCGATAATAATAAAATCTTGTCGAAGTGCAAAAATCTATTCGCGGAACAAAAGTGCCGCCTCGCATTTCAATTTGCTTCACATTTATTGAAGCATAATCTCCAAACTGAAGCATTGGTCGATTATGCTTTAGAGACAGATAGAGAGAATGCTCATAGATTTCAAAGTTCCCTTCATCGTCTTTACCCTCAGCAGACACTTGATAGGGGAACGAGCCAGCAACACAGACAACTTTCTCCAGCCATTCAACAGCAGCTGGCAACGAAGAAATCTTATTGAAAGCTCGCTGATAGTTGCTTGTGACTGGTGCCAAGCTAGACTTAGCTCGATCTCTGATACAGCCTTCGTCCAAGAGAATATAGAGTCGAGTACCACTCAGCGCTGAAACGATATCAATTATTATATCTTCGTATTCATCATCTTCCAGATCAGCAGGAAGACGCAAAGCCATCCTTTCATATTTCGCCGTCACAGAAGCGACAAAGGCCTTGGCCTCACTCAAATCTTCATCCAACTCAAAGTTAACGTGAATCATGGGAACTATCTGTTCTCCACAATTCAGCTCCAACCAACTCTTCCAGGATTCGTAGCCATTGATTGGCGACAATATACTTTCTATCTGGGAATTTTTTTGCTTGGGGTCGGTTGTCACATCTAAAATATAAGGAAGTTTGCCCTGAATATTTTTAATCTGTTCAAGCCGCCTTACAATATCGCCAATAGAGTTTTTCTTTGTAATCCTAGACTTAGTTATCTCGTAAGTAGGCAGCATGTCCTTTCTATAAGACACGTCTATGGCCGATATAGCTCTCAACTCAGCATCTTTGGTCTTAAGCACGGGAAAATATATAAAACTATTCCAATCCATGTCCCTTCATTCCTAAATTTTTCGCTCGGACGCGCACTGCCAAGGTTGAAACCTTAAAGTATAGTGCGATTTCTTCAATACTCCCGGAGAGTACTTTAACCTTATCTCTAAAAGCCGATTCTGGCATCAAAAGCTCGCTAGCGAATCGATTGGCCTCAACCTCCATTGGGTTGCTTTCGCCATTCCTGAAAAAATTTAGGTCTTTGAACTCAACCTGCTGGAATCTGTGCCGAGAAAAATGTGCAATTTCATGTGCAATAGTAAATCTTTGTCTATTGGGGTGATGCAGCGCATTTACTTTCACCACCCAATCCTTACCATTATCAGCGAGACTCAGCATTCCTGAAACGTCGTCACTCATAGGTACGCTTAAGAGCCTAATACCCAAAGCGGACAATAGCGCTTTTACATCCAAAGGAGATACGTCGACTTCATATTGCTTCGCAAGAGCGAGCAACTGATCAACTGTAAACCTCTCATCAGCCGAAGACACTTCACCTTGATGCGAAGCATCGGCCGACTTGGGTTTACCACTCTTTCGGATGAAAGCCATTTACCTACCTACTCTGTTATCTTACCGTCGCGACTGGCACAAGTTTCAGCTTTGTCTAGCTCTGCCAGCCGACTGCTAACTTGGATTATAGCATCTTCGGACACCTTGATCCTAGCTTCATGATCGGAAACTATAGCATCTTGTTCAGACAACCCGTCGAATAAATCGCCATAAATAGCATTCAGTTTATTAAGTTCCTTCTTCGCCTTTCGCTCCACTATTTTTGCAAGCCCGCCAGTATTAGAAAATTCATCAAAGTGAGCCTTTGACTCTTTAACAACTTCTGCCCTAGAGGAGCTCCTGATAATAACAAACGCGCCACCAACAATGGCAGCGTTCAAAGCAATCAAAACACTGACCATTGTCTGATAAAAAGATACTTGCAGAGACCAGAGCGTATCCACTGAGATCAGAGTCTTTTCTCTAATCATTCGCTCTACAACCAACTGCTCATAAGTATCAAGCTCTTTTATTTCTCGAGCGTGTACGAATTGAGAGTGGCTGATTAAAATATCTGACACTGGCGCAAAATGAAGTACGGCCAGCACCACAATTAAAGCGATACATGTCGATATAACGGTTGATGCAAGTAGATCCTTCATCTGGAAATCCATTCACTCTAGCCAAAAACACCCACCACGCTGGTCGAGAAGCAGCTACCCGACACCACACATCGCCTAGGTAGCAAAGTGATGCTACCGCCGAGCTAATCCAGCTGTCTACGCAATCCACACGGTGCGCTTGGCTAAGAATCTCGCTTGAAGATTTTCGTGCGTAGTGCTGCGTGTCTTGCAACCCTCATTCGGTACACCGAGGGTACACCTCCCAGCTATCGCAGTTTTCCGTAAAATACACTGAACATCAGTAAATACGGGAGGTTCAGCTCGTAGTATCTGTGCTAACGTACGCCAGATTTTGCTTGGCTTGCAGAATCGCGAGTCAACTCATAATCCTTTGGCCCACGGTTCGAGTCCGTGTGGGCCCACCACCTTTGAAAGCCGCGCATTGCGCGGCTTTTGTGTTTGTTGGGTGGTATCTCTCAGATACAGGTCAGCCTTTGCGCTCTCCCCTACCCCGGCCTTTCCCGGTGAGATTCAGGTTCAAGCCCGCTTGGGCAGCTTCCAGTTTGGCCGGATGAAGTGGCAGGTATACCCGTTCGGTATCCGTTCCAGATAATCCTGATGCTCCGGCTCCGCCTCCCAGAACTCGCTGGCGGGCTCGATTTGCGTAACCACACGCCCCGGCCACAGCTTGGAGGCGTCCACGTCAGCCGCGGTATCTTCGGCAATATCCCGTTGCTGTTCGCTCAGGTAGTAAATCGCCGAACGATAGCTCGGCCCAAGATCATTGCCCTGCCGGTTAGGCGTGCTCGGGTCATGGATCTGGAAAAAGAACTCAAGAATCTGCCGGTAGCTGATTACCGCCGGGTCAAACACGATCTCAATCGCTTCGGCATGGTTGCCATGGTTGCGGTAGGTGGCGTTCGGTACGTCGCCACCGGTGTAGCCGACTCGCGTATGCAGCACGCCGGGGTAGCGTCGCAACAAATCTTGCATGCCCCAGAAGCAGCCGCCGGCAAGGATGGCGGTTTCGGTTGAGTTGGTCATAGTCTGTCCTTGCGGTTCATGGAGACAGGGATAGTTATGGGGTGATGTCGGGCAATACCAAGCCGGATGAAGTAAAAAACCGGATCGTGTTGCGGAACGAGTACACGTCCTACAGAAGCCTCGGTGCCTTGCTCCGTTGCCTACAGTTGGGTCAGAATCCGCTGGCTTGAGCGCTTGAGTCAGCGTTTCCAAGATGGCTCGATCGCTGACAACTCAGTGATCGGGTTTAGTGAGACTGTCAGAAATTTTGTGTTCGGGCATAACATGTAGCTAGAGGTGCATGTATGCCGACCAAAAAG
>NZ_LKEK01000050.1:0-84536 GCF_001466905.1 Pseudomonas sp. ICMP 3272 | reverse complement strand
ATCGTTCCGCACGCTCCAGCGTGGGAATGCCGTGCGTGACGCTCTGCGTCACAAATCTGCGCCACGCCGCAAACGCAAGATCGGACGCAGAACGTCCAGAACGGCATGCGACGCAGAGCGACGCACGATAGTTGAGGTTATCGTTCCGCACGCTCCCGCGTGGGAATGCCGTGCGTGACGCTCTGCGTCACAAATCTGCGCCGCGCCGCAAACGCAAGATCGGACGCGGAGCGTCCAGAAAGGCATGCGACGCGGAGCGTCGCACGATAGTTGTATTGCCGTTCCGCACGCTCCGCGTGGGAATGCCGTGCGTGACGCTCTGCGTCACAGATGTGTGCCGCGCCGCAAATGCAAGATTGGACGCGGAGCGTCCAGAACGGCGTACCGACTCAGAGCGTCGGCACGATAGTCATCTAAAGGCTTATGGATAACGCGGAGCGTATCAAGGCTTCAGCCCGCTACCAGTACCCGGATCGCTTCCAGGCGCAGGGCTGCTTTTTCAAGCATGGCCAGGCCTTGTTCGCGCTGGGTGCGCAGGGCGACCAGTTCACTGTCGCGTACGGTCGGGTTGACCGCTTGCAATGCCGTCAGGCGAGCCAGTTCCTCTTCAGTGTCGGCTGCCAGACGACGCTGTGCTTCGGCCACACGTTCTGCGTGTCTTGGGGTGATTTTCTCTTCGCCCGCATTGATTCTCGGGGTCAACTGGTCACGTTGCGCCTGGATGAACTTGTTGGCGCTGGCACGAGGCACGCTTTCGAGCTGATCATTGAGGGTGTTGAACGACACACGGCTCGACAGATCGTTGCCATTGGCGTCGAGCAGGCAACGCAGCGCGGCGGGAGGCAGGTAGCGCCCCAGCTGCAACGAGCGAGGAGCAACCACTTCGCTGACGTAGATCAGTTCCAGCAGAACAGTGCCCGGCTTGAGCGCCTTGTTCTTGATCAGTGCCACCGCAGTGTTGCCCATCGAGCCTGACAGCACGAGGTCCATGCCGCCCTGAACCATCGGGTGCTCCCAGGTGATGAACTGCATGTCCTCGCGGGACAGCGCCTGATTACGGTCGTAGGTGATGGTCACGCCTTCGTCGTCGCCCAGCGGGAAGCTGGCGTCGAGCATCTTCTCGCTTGGCTTGAGGATCAGGGCGTTTTCCGAATGGTCCTCGCTGTCGATGCCAAAGGCGTCGAACAGGGTTTCCATGTAGATCGGCAGGCTGAACTGGTCGTCCTGTTCCAGAATGGCTTCAACCAGCGCTTCGCCTTCGCCGGCACCGCCGGAATTGAGTTCCAGCAAGCGGTCGCGACCGGTGTGCAGTTCGCTTTCCAGGCGTTCGCGCTCGGTGCGGGCTTCGTCGATCAGACTTTGCCACTCGTCGTCGTCACCGCTTTCCAGCAGCGGCAGCAGGCGCGGGCCGAACTGATGCTGCAGGGCGTTGCCGGTCGGGCAGGTATTGAGGAATGCATTGAGCGCCTCGTGATACCACTGGAACAGGCGTTCCTGTGGGCTGGTTTCCAGGAAAGGTACGTGCAGCTCAATGGTGTGTTTCTGGCCGATCCGGTCCAGACGCCCGATACGCTGCTCCAGCAGGTCCGGGTGCGATGGCAGATCGAACAGCACCAGATGGTGAGAGAACTGGAAGTTGCGGCCTTCACTGCCGATTTCCGAGCAGATCAAGACCTGAGCGCCGAATTCTTCGTCTGCAAAATAGGCCGCCGCGCGGTCGCGCTCAAGGATGTTCATACCCTCGTGGAAGACCGTGGCTGGAATGCCGGAACGTACGCGCAGCGCGTCTTCCAGGTCCATGGCGGTTTCGGCGTGGGCACAGATGACCAGCACCTTGACGCGCTTGAGCATTTTTAGCGTGTCTATCAGCCAGTCGACGCGTGGGTCGAAGCGCCACCAGCGCTCTTCTTCGCTGACTTCCGACTGCAACTGGAAGCTGACTTCCGGGTAAAGATCGGCGTGTTCGCCAACCGGCAACTCAAGGTATTCCACAGGGCAGGGCAGCGGGTATTGATGCAGCTTGCGCTCCGGGAAGCCCTGCACGGCGGCACGGGTGTTGCGGAACAGCACGCGGCCGGTGCCGTGACGGTCCAGCAGTTCGCGAATCAGGCGCGCCTTGGCTTCGTCGTCGCCGGTATTCACAGCTGCCAGCAGGGAATCGCCTTCGGCACCCAGGAAGCCATGAATGGTTTTCTGAGCCGCAGCGGACAGCTTGCCCTTATCAAGCAGCTCCTGAACGGCCTGAGCCACCGGACGGTAGTTCTCGCTTTCGGCGCGGAAGGCCTTGAGGTCGTGGAAGCGGTTCGGGTCCAGCAGGCGCAGGCGGGCGAAGTGGCTGTCCTGGCCCAGCTGTTCAGGGGTCGCGGTCAGCAGCAGTACGCCGGCAATGACTTCGGCCAGTTGCTCGACCAGCGAGTATTCGCGGCTGGCCTTGTCTTCGTGCCAGACCAGATGGTGCGCTTCGTCGACTACCATCAGGTCCCAGCCTGCCGCAAACAGGGCGTCCTGGGCTTTTTCGTCTTCGACCAGCCATTCCAGGGCAACCAGTGCAAGCTGGGTGTCTTCGAACGGGTTGCCTGCATCGCTTTCCATGAAGCGCTCGGCGTCGAACAGTGCGACCTGCAGGTTGAAGCGGCGACGCATTTCCACCAGCCACTGGTGCTGGAGGTTTTCCGGGACCAGAATCAGCACGCGGCTGGCGCGGCCCGACAGCAGTTGGCGATGGATCACCAGACCGGCTTCGATGGTTTTGCCCAGACCCACTTCGTCGGCCAGCAGAACGCGCGGCGCGATACGGTCCGCGACTTCGCGAGCGATGTGCAACTGGTGGGCGATAGGCTGTGCCCGCACGCCACCCAGGCCCCACAGAGAGGACTGCAATTGGCGGCTGGTGTGCTCCAGCGTGTTGTAGCGCAACGAAAACCAGGACAACTGGTCGATTTGGCCAGCGAACAGACGGTCGGTAGCCAGGCGGAACTGGATGAAGTTCGACAGCTGGGTTTCCGGCAGTGTCACCACTTCGTTCTGCGCGTTCAGGCCGTGGTAGACCAGCAGGCCATCGACATCGTCGACTTCGCGTACGGTCATCTTCCAGTTTTCGAAATGTGTGATCACATCGC
Source organism: Pseudomonas sp. ICMP 3272 (assembly GCF_001466905.1). NCBI lineage: Bacteria > Pseudomonadati > Pseudomonadota > Gammaproteobacteria > Pseudomonadales > Pseudomonadaceae > Pseudomonas > Pseudomonas sp. ICMP 3272. The sequence goes on along the minus strand of NZ_LKEK01000050.1, from coordinate 81,417 downwards.
CTGGGGAGAAGCGCACGCGGGTCAACGGCGCATTACGCAGTGCGTACTGACGTGTTTCGCCAGTGGCCGGATAGAGCACGGTCAACAAGCGGCCGTCCTGTGCCAGAACGGTGCCTAAACCCAGCTCGGCTTCGCTGTCACTAATCCAGCGTTGCCCCGGTTGATACTGCTGCGCCATGCTGCCTGTCTCCCGCTTGAAAAAGCTGAGTATGTTAACGGAACGCGCACCGAAGGCCAAAGGCAGCGTGAAAAAACTCATCGTCAGCGCTGATAACCCATCGAATTTTTAGTTCCATGACACTAATTTCACTGTCAGCGGTCGAAAAAGATCTTATAAACATTTGCTGACTATTTTAGCCCGGTTCAAGTTGCCTCGTGCACGGCCGACACCCCGGTAAGAGGAGATAAAACCATGCTGCAACCTATGCTTCCGCTAAGTGTGGTGCCTGTGACATCACAGATGGACCCGGCCAAACGCATGCCGGACATCCCGCCTGTCGCACCGGTGCAGCAAAGCTCCAACGAGACCTCCATCGACCTGCGCAACGAAGATACCGAACGCAGCGCCTTGTTGTTGCGTGAAGAACAGCAGCGTCAGCAACAGCAGCAGGGTCGAACCTCTGAAGAGGCCGAGGAATATCAGGGGCTGGTCGTTCCAGGGGATTCTCTGAACGCTGACAACACTGTCCCTGTGGTACCGCTCATCGACGACGAGCCGCGCCAGGGCCTCTGGGTGGATATTCAGATCTGATAAGCGGGAAAGCCCGGTTCTTCGCTGGTCATGGCCGCTGCGATTAAGCATTATTGGCACTGATTTCCAGTGTTCGAGAGCGGCAAGCCATGAGCGACGATGAAAAATTGATCGACCTGGGCGCAGAGCGCGCCAGGCGCGTTCACGATTTGAACGACAAACGCCTCAACGAAGTGCGCAATGCCTTCGAACAGGCAATGCCTTTAAGCAGCAAAAAGCCAAAGAAAAAGCCTAAAAAACGCTGATACTCCCTTTCTGCATCATTGATCTGGATCAAGGTGCCTCCGTGCAACCACGTTTAACCTGATGCCATCGAATACGGCGCAACACGACGACCAGCCAGTCGTCGCCAGCGCAGTATCGGCGGCACAAAAAAGAACGACTGGCCAAGGCCAGTCATTCTGTCAGTGAGCACGCAAGGCATTTCGGGCGACCCAGGTCGCCCTTTTTTTCGTCCGTATTTCAGTCCAGGCCTTTAGGCCACTGTTTTTGCGCCGGCATGAGTCAGGTTGTAGGCTTGGGCTTCTTCGGCTGTTTTCACGTCCCGGTTATAGCTCGGCGACCAGGCGGTCAGCGGTGATTTCTGGGTGAAACTGACGTTACTGCCGATGTCTTTGAAGTGGGCGTCGCCGTAGTCATCCAGCACGCCGGAGTTACTTGCCTTGTTGGAAACATCTACGCCTTTTGCGAAATAGTTGGACTGCGACAGAATCGTTGCATCCCCCGTCGCAGTGAAGCCGAGGTGGAATTTGTCGATGGAGTTGTTGTACACATGAAATTGTCCGTGACGCATCAGGCCTGGGGCCCGGACATCCAGGTTGCTGAAGACGTTGTTGGCAATGGTCATCTGCGGATAGCCCTTGTAGGCGGCTTTGGCAGCCGGAGAATCATCGGGCTGGCCCAGAATCACCCCATATTCGTTGTTCTGAAACTTTGAATTGGTCAGGCTGACTTTATCCGCCGTCCCGCCCACGTAGAGCAGCTTATCCAGCCCTTTGGGGTTCTGATCCTTGGTGCCGGTGTAGGTGTTCTGATCGATCCAGTACTTCTTGCCGTTGCTGATGAACATCTGCATGTCACCGTTTTCACGGTAACGGCTGTCGTGGTTGAAGTTGAGGTTCTGGAAAATATCGTTGCTCGCGGTTTTGCCACTGGCCAGATAGATGTTGTGCAGAGTGTTGCCCTTGTCGGTGCCCAGCAGGGTTTTGTTGGCTCCGAAATTGATGGTCACTTTGCTGTCGGCAGACAGGTTAGCTCCCAGACGCACCGTACGGGCGGTGTCGTCTTCCATATTTTCCTTGAGTTCCGCCACGGTATTCACAGTGACCACTTGGCCGCCGTTACCGCCGGTCGTGCCTGCGCCTTTGGCGAAACCCACAATACCTGACATGTCCGCGCCCGGGCCGTGTGCGGCCGGTGTGGCGGGTTTTGCTGCTTTGACTGTGTTATCCGGTGTGGCGGTGGTGGTCGTCGAGGTTTTCGGCAACGCAGGGTCATGGACCACTGCTGGTTTTACCGCATCGGGCCTGGTCGGTGTCTTGTCTGGAGGGACACTGCTTCGCTCGGCGGTGCGAGGGGCTGCGTGTGACGGTGGTGTTTGTGAAGGTGCTATTTGTGAAGGTGCAGTGGGCGTCGGCTCTGTATTTTTTTGCAGTGATACAGGTTTTTCTGATGGGTGATCGTTCTGCACCACAAAGGGTTTTTCTGCGTTGCCCTGAGGCGTCGAAGGCGACGATGAGGAAGAGGGCGATTGAGCGAGCGTCGGTGTCTGTTCGCGTTGAGTCTGTGCAGGCGGTGTAGCGTCCTGTTGCTGATTGCCGCGTAAAAGAGAGAACAGTTCCTTGAGGAAGCTACGAATGGCTGCCACCAGTTTGTTCAGTACCTGCTCACCGTTACCGCCCAGCATGTTTGAAGACGCGCTTGTATCAGTCGGCTGGACTCTGGAGCTTAGTGTGTTCAACGAGGAGTGCGGGCCGTTGGCCTGTTGTATCAGGCCGAAGTCGATCAGGTTGCTATTGTGGCCCGGCTTGATGCCCTGGCCTTGCGACTGCGCTTGATCAGTCTGTGCAGTGGCATCCTGCGCAGGAATCCCGGAGACGGGGTAATAGTTTCTGTTGATCATATTCATGGCTGATTTCCCCGCCTGTGGGATGAACAATTCGTGATCCGGATAGAGAGTGCCGCTGGTTTCCTGAGTGGAAAGCGCAGGAAAGCAGTTCCGGATGCATCATGAATTTTTTGTTCAAGCCACTGGCGAGTCTGCGTGCGCATAGTGTGGCGCACGCCCATGCGCGGTATCAGCCGAAGGTGATCTCGGGCAATACGGTCAGGTCGACGGTCTGCTGCTTGCGTGGGGCGAGGATCTCGGCTTCGCCGTCCACAACCAGCTCATCGTTCTGATTGAAAACGCGGGTTGCGATGCGCACTCGGAACTTTGGCAGTTTTTCCAGGATTTCCAGGCGCACAGTCAGGGTGTCGCCCAGTTTTACCGGTTTCTGGAAGGTCATCTGCTGACCGATGTAAATGGTGCCCGGCCCAGGCAGCTCGCACGCAACGGCCGCACTGATCAACGCGCCACTGAACATGCCGTGAGCGATGCGCTCCTTGAACATGGTCTTGGCGGCGTATTCGGCGTCCAGGTGAACCGGGTTGTGGTCGCCGGACATGGCGGCGAACAGTTGAATGTCACGCTCTTCCACAGTCTTGCTATAGCTGGCGGTCTGACCGACTTCAAGGGCTTCGTAAGGCGTGTTGGTGACTTGAGTCATGTGGCTGTCCTGACAATAAAAATGGATTGAAGCGGGCCGGTTCGTGCAATCCGACTTAGCCTTGATTTGTAACACTTGATGACCTGCCGCCGCCATTGCGCGGACAAGATCATTCAGACGCTTGCCGGGGCTGCCCGGATCACATTCAAGGCAAATAATAAGCGAATGTCATGAGAATACTGCTGTTGCGGTATCGAGAGCCTGTTGATTAGCGGGCCGCCTGCAATTGGCAGTGTATCGTCGTCGGCAGATTTCAGTCTGAACGGAGGCAAGATTCATGCTGCTAATGACGCTCGGCCGATTATTTGCCTGAGACGTTTTAACTGCTAACGTCGGGCCAGGCCTACGCAGGGAAGAGGATAAAAATAATGCAAAGTGATTTCTGGGATGACAAGCGTCCGGCAGGTGTCGACTCCGAGGTGGACTTACAGACCTATCAGTCGGTCATTGAGGTATTTGAGCGCTGCTGCAGAAAGTTTGCCGACCGACCCGCATTCAGCAATATGGGCGTGACCCTGACCTACGCCGAACTTGAGCGTCACTCTGCCGCCTTCGCAGGTTATCTGCAGCAGCACACACAACTGGTGCCGGGTGACCGTATTGCCGTACAGATGCCCAACATCCTGCAATACCCGATTGCCGTATTTGGTGCGATGCGCGCCGGCCTGATCGTGGTCAACACCAATCCGTTGTACACCGCACGCGAGATGCGCCATCAATTCAAGGACTCTGGTGCCAAGGCGCTGGTGTACCTCAACCTGTTCGGCAAGCTGGTGCAGGAAGTGCTCCCCGACACTGCAATTGAACACCTGATCGAAGTGAAGATGGGCGACATGCAGTCACCTGCCAAGGGGTGGCTGGTCAATACCATCGTCGACAAGGTCAAAAAGCTGGTCCCGCCATTCCATTTGCCCCAGGCCGTCGGCTTCAAGCGTGCGCTTCGCCTGGGGCGTGATAGCCGGATGCAGGTCGTGCCGCGAGGTCTGGACGACGTTGCCGTGCTGCAATACACCGGCGGCACCACGGGGCTGGCCAAGGGCGCGATGCTCACTCACGGTAATCTGGTCGCCAACATGCAACAAGTCTATGCCTGCATGCGCCAGCAGCGTCCCGAAGGCGGCTCGCTGTTTGAGGAGGGCACAGAGGTAATGATCGCGCCGTTGCCGCTTTATCACATCTATGCATTCACGGCGAACTGCATGTGCATGATGATCAGCGGCAATCACAACATCCTGATTACCAACCCTCGCGATATTGGCGGCTTCATCAAGGAGCTGGGCAAGTGGAAGTTCACCGCCATGATCGGCCTTAACACACTGTTCGTGGCGCTCATGAACCATCCGCAGTTCAGGAGTCTGGATTTCTCGGCGCTGAAAAGCACCAATTCCGGCGGTACTGCGCTGGTCAAGGCCACGGCCGAGCGCTGGGCGCAGATCACTGGTTGCACAATCGTTGAAGGTTATGGCCTGACCGAGACTTCGCCTGTCGCCAGTGCCAATCCTTACGGTGCTCTGGCTCGTCTGGGTACGGTCGGTATTCCGGTGCCGGGCACTGCGATGAAGGTTATTGACGACGACGGTGCCGAATTGCCCTTCGGCGAGCGAGGCGAGCTGTGTATCCAAGGGCCGCAGGTCATGAAGGGCTACTGGAACCAGCCGGCTGCCACCGCCGAGTCACTGGATGCGCAAGGCTGGTTCAAGACTGGTGACATTGCGGTGATTGGTGCCGACGGATTCGTCAGTATTGTCGACCGCAAGAAAGACCTGATCATCGTGTCCGGCTTCAACGTATACCCCAACGAAATCGAAGACGTGGTCATGGCCCACCCGAAAGTCGCCAACTGCGCCTGTATCGGTGTGCCGGACGAGCGTTCGGGGGAGGCTGTAAAGCTGTTTGTGGTGGCGCGCGAGCCGGGGTTGAGCATTGAAGAGCTCAAGGCCTTCTGCAAGGAGAATTTCACGGCTTACAAGGTGCCCAGGTATATTGTCCTGCGGGAATCGTTACCGATGACGCCGGTAGGCAAGATTCTGCGCCGGGAGCTTCGTGACATCGCCTGAGTCACCTAATCGTCTCTATTTGTGTACATGACCCCGCTTGCAGACTGCTGCATGCGGGGTCTTGTTTTTTGAAAAACCCTTAATTATGGGGGGCGACCGCTCTGTTCTGGTGCTTTCAAGGTAATAATAAATATCCTTTTAAAGTTTTAAAAATGACTTATTTTTTGTTTATGGTCTGTTTGGTGACTGTTCGGCCTTCTTATGCCTCTGGTCGACGTTTGGCAAAGCTGCTACTCTCGGCGCGCTTTTTGATCAGTCATAAAGCGAAAAAAGCGTCTACTGCATAATTCCAAGCACAAGAAAATCATCGCTTCAGGCGATGTGAAGAATTCGCTATCGCTACGGAGCCGACTGAATGATTGAAAACTTCTGGAAGGACAAATATCCGTCTGGTATCCCCGCCGATATCAACCCTGACGAATATCCCAATGTCCAGGCTGTCCTGAAGCTGTCCTGCCAACGCTTCGCCGACAAACCGGCGTTCAGCAATCTGGGCAAGACCATCACCTACGGCGAACTGTATGAGCTGTCCGGCGCGTTCGCTGCCTGGATCCAGCAACATACCGACCTGCAGCCGGGTGATCGCATCGCCGTGCAGTTACCCAACCTGTTGCAGTACCCGATTGCCGTCTTTGGTGCCATTCGCGCCGGGCTGATCGTGGTCAACACCAACCCGCTGTACACCGCGCGGGAAATGGAACACCAGTTCAACGACTCCGGCGCCAAGGCGCTGGTGTGTCTGGCAAACATGGCGCACCTGGCCGAAAAGGTCGTGCCCAAAACGCAGATCAAGCATGTCATCGTTACTGAAGTGGCCGACATGCTGTCGCCGCTCAAGCGGTTGCTGATCAACAGCGTCATCAAATACGTGAAGAAAATGGTCCCGGCCTATCACTTGCCCAAAGCCGTCAAATTCAACGATGTGCTCGGCAAGGGGCGTGGCCAGCCAGTGACCGACGTGTCGCCCGGCAGCGTCGATGTTGCTGTGCTGCAATACACCGGCGGCACCACCGGCGTGGCCAAGGGCGCAATGCTGACTCATCGCAACCTGATCGCCAACATGCTGCAGTGTCGGGCGCTGATGGCTTCAAACCTTGGCGAAGGGTGTGAAATCATCATCACGCCGCTGCCGCTGTATCACATCTACGCCTTCACCTTTCATTGCATGGCGATGATGCTGCTCGGCAATCACAACATCCTCATCAGCAACCCGCGTGATCTGCCGGCGATGGTCAAGGAGCTTTCGAAATGGAAGTTCAGCGGCTTTGTCGGCCTTAACACGCTGTTTGTGGCCTTGTGCAATAACGAGGGTTTCCGCAATCTCGACTTTTCGGCGTTGAAAGTTACCCTGTCCGGCGGCATGGCCTTGCAGCAGTCCGCTGCCGAACGCTGGAAGCAGGTCACTGGCTGCCAGGTCTGCGAAGGCTATGGCATGACCGAGACCAGCCCGGTGGCTACGGTCAACCCCGCTAAAGACGTGCAGATGGGCACCATCGGTATTCCTGTGCCGTCGACGCTGTGCAAGGTTATCGACGATGCTGGCAACGAGCTGGCGTTCGGTGAAACCGGCGAGCTGTGCATCAAGGGCCCTCAGGTCATGAAAGGCTACTGGCAGCGCCAGGAAGCTACCGATGAAATGCTCGACAGTGATGGCTGGCTCAAGACCGGTGACATCGCGATCATCCAGCCCGATGGCTACATCCGGATTGTCGATCGCAAGAAAGACATGATTCTGATCTCCGGTTTCAACGTATACCCCAACGAACTGGAAGACGTGCTGGCGACACTTCCCGGCGTGCTTCAATGCGCGGCCATCGGCGTACCGGACGAGAAATCGGGCGAGACCATCAAGGTTTTCGTCGTGGCCAAGCCGGGCGTTACCCTCACCAAGGAACAGGTCATGGAGCACATGCGCGCCAACCTGACCGGCTACAAGGTGCCGCGCAGCGTGGAATTCCGGGAGGTCCTGCCCACCACCAACGTCGGCAAGATCCTGCGTCGCGAGCTGCGTGATGAGGAATTGAAGAAGCTGGGCGTGAAGAAGTAGGGTTTTATTTAGCGCGCGCCTATCGTTACCGTAAGTCTTGCTGACTCTCATGCCAATGCCCCGCATTGGCATGCAGCTTGTAATGCAAGGAGCGACTCAAGGAGACAGCCTGTCCTTGGCCGCGTCGTAGATATCCCCGCGCTCGCGCTTGCCTACTGCGACTACGGTCACTACTACCCGATCCTCTTCAACTCGATAGACGAGTCTGTATCCCGCGCTGCGCAGCTTGATTTTGTAGTGGTCTGGCATGCCATGAAGCGCATCTCCTGCAATTCTGGGTAGTCCGAGTCGTTCCAGCAGCTTTTTCTTGAGCTGAGCACGAACGGTATGACCCAGTTTTTTCCACTCTTTCAATGCTGAAGGCAGGAACTCGAGCTTAAAGGTCATCGATATCTACCGATACCGGCTTTTCATGTTGGCGAGACTTGATCAGGTCGGCCAGATCAAGGTCATCAAGCCTCTCCATCATTGCTTCAAATACCTCGGCAGGCACCATGTACCCCATGACTTTATTGTGATTGAGCACCGCTACGGGCAAACCATGAGCGCCACTCAGGACGGCCGAAGGATTTTTCTTGAGTTCAGAAACGCTGACCGCTACGTCCGCAAGTATGCTTTGCATAATTTAGTACTCCATTTAGGGTATTATTTTGGTCTTTTTGTGGTTGTCAGCGCAAGAGCAGAATTGATGCGTCATGACCGCAATGGATAGCCTGACACTCAGGCCATTCGTCACGACCCGCCACAATCTGCGACAATCCGCACCTGCCATTTGAAAAAAGACCCTGCACGCCTGATGACCGACGAATCGCCCTCTATCGACCAACTTCTGAAAAACCTCGACCAGGCGATGATCAGCGAACGTCATCGCCTGCGCCGTCAGTTGCATGACCTGCGCAAAAAGCCTGACGAGGCGAAGCTGGCGCAGTGGGTAGCGCGGGTTCAGGCCTCCTGTGCGCAGGTGACGGCGCGGCGTGAGAGCGTGCCGACGATCCGTTATGACGACAACCTGCCCATCGCCGCCAAGCGCGACGAGATCAAGGAGGCCTTGCTCAAGCACCAGGTGCTGATCATTGCCGGTGAGACCGGCTCCGGCAAGACCACCCAATTGCCGAAAATCTGCCTGGAAATCGGTCGTGGTCAGCACGGTCTGATCGGCCATACCCAGCCGCGCCGGATTGCCGCACGCAGCGTGGCCAGCCGGGTGGCCGATGAGCTGGGCACGCCGCTGGGCGCTCTGGTCGGTTATCAGGTGCGCTTTGAAGATCAGAGCGACAGCAACACACTGATCAAACTCATGACCGACGGTATTCTGCTGGCCGAAACCCAGCATGACCGCTTCCTTGAACGCTACGACACGATCATCGTCGACGAAGCTCATGAACGCAGTCTGAACATCGACTTCCTGCTCGGTTACCTGAAAACCCTGCTGCCACGTCGCCCGGACCTGAAGGTCATCATCACCTCCGCGACCATCGACCTGCAGCGCTTTTCCGAGCACTTCAACGATGCGCCGGTGATCGAAGTGTCCGGTCGTACCTTCCCTGTCGACCTCTGGTACCGCCCGCTGACCAGCGAGCAGGACGAGGAAGGCAACAGCGTCGAAGAAGACCTGACAGTCGATCAGGCCATTCTGGCCACGCTGGATGAGCTGGCGGCCTTTGAGCGTAGCGAGCGCAAGAGCCCGGGTGACGTGCTGGTGTTTCTGCCCGGCGAACGCGAGATTCGCGATGCCGCCGAGGTACTGCGCAAGGCGCAGCTCAGGCACACCGAAATTCTGCCGCTGTACGCACGCCTTTCGCCTGCCGAACAGCAGCGTATCTTTCAGTCCCATCCAGGTCGTCGTGTGGTGCTGGCCACCAACGTTGCGGAAACCTCGCTGACCGTGCCGGGCATCCGCTACGTGATCGATACCGGTACTGCACGTATCAGCCGCTATAGCTATCGCGCGAAGGTCCAGCGCCTGCCGATCGAAGCCGTGTCGCAGGCCAGCGCCAACCAGCGCAAAGGCCGGTGCGGGCGTGTCGAGCCCGGTTTATGCGTGCGTCTGTACAGCGAAGAAGATTTCAACGGTCGACCTGAATTCACCGACCCCGAGATACTGCGCACCAACCTGGCAGCGGTTATCCTGCAGATGCTGCACCTGCGTCTGGGCGAGATCACCGATTTCCCGTTCATCGAGCCGCCGGATGGCAAGGCGATCAGCGACGGCTTCAACCTGTTGCAGGAGCTGTCGGCAGTCAATCGCGAAAATCAGCTGACCCCGCTGGGCCGTCAGCTGGCGCGCCTGCCTGTAGACCCGCGCATGGGCCGCATGCTTCTGGAAGCTGCGAAGCAGGGCAGCCTGCAGGAAGTGTTGATCGTGGCCAGTGCCATGTCCGTGCAGGATGTGCGTGAGCGTCCACCTGAGCGTCAGCAGGCGGCTGATCAGGCCCATGCGCAATGGAAAGACGCCGACTCGGACTTCGCCGGGCTGGTCAATCTGTGGCGCGGTTTTGAAGAGCAGCGCCAGACCCTGACGGCCAGCCCGCTGCGTAACTGGTGCCGGCGCAATTTTCTGAATTACCTGCGCCTGCGCGAGTGGCGTGATTCTCATCGGCAGTTGAGCCTGATCTGTCGCGATCTGCAACTGACGGTCAACAAGGAACCGGCCGATTACCCGAAATTTCACAAGGCCATTCTCTCCGGCCTGCTGAGCCAGATCGGGCAAAAGGCCGAAGAGGGTGACTACCTTGGTGCACGGCAGCGGCGCTTCTGGATTCACCCGTCTTCCGGGCTGGGCAAGAAGCGCCCGCAGTGGTTGATGACCGCCGAGCTGGTGGAAACCACCAAGCTGTACGCGCGCATGGTGGCCAAGATCGATTCGGACTGGATCGAGCCGCTGGCTGGCCACCTGATCAAGAAAAATCATTTCGAGCCGCACTGGGAGAAGAAGCGCGGGCAGGTCGTAGCGTTCGAGCAGATCACCCTGTTCGGCCTGATCGTGGTTGGTCGCCGTCCGGTGCATTACGGGCCGATTGACCCGGTGGTGTCGCGCGAGCTGTTCATTCGCGAAGGCCTGGTGCGCGGTGACATCCTGTCGCGGGCCAAATGCCTGAGTGCCAATACCCGCCTGCTGGAACAACTCGATGAGCTGGAGGCCAAAGCTCGACGTCGCGATATTCTGGCTGACGAAGACACCTTGTTCAGCTTCTATGAGGCGCGAATCCCGGCCGAGATTCATCAGACGGCCACGTTCGACAGTTGGTACAAGACCGAAAGCCAGAAGAACCCGCAACTGCTGATCATGCGCGAAGAGGATGTGCTGGCCCGCGAGGCCAGTGAAGTTACCGCCGCGCAGTATCCGGATACCTTGCACCTGGGCGACCTCAGTCTGTCGCTGAGTTACCACTTCGAGCCCAACCACCCACGTGACGGCGTGACCTTGCGCGTCCCTGCGCCCCTGTTGCTGTCGCTGCCTGCCGAGCGCCTGGAGTGGCTGGTGCCTGGCTTGCTCGAGTCCAAGAGCATTGCGCTGGTGCGCAACCTGCCCAAGGCGGTGCGCAAGAACTTCGTGCCGGTCCCGGATTTCATCAAGGCCGCTTTGCAACGTATTACCTTCGGCGAGGGCTCATTGCCCCAGGCGCTGGGGCGTGAGCTTCTGCGCATGACCGGCGTGCGGGTCAGCGACGAGGGCTGGGCCGAAGCCGCGCAGCAGCTTGAAGGCCACCTGAAGATGAACCTGGAAATCGTCGATGGCAGTGGCAAGTTTCTCGGTGAGGGGCGTGATCTGGCCGAGCTGACGGCGCGCTTTGCCGAGGCGAGCCAGGCCGCACTGGCCGTACCTCAAACCGCGAAAAGCCAGCAGCCGGTGCAGGCCAAGGCCTTTGCTGCGGTGGCGCAAAAGACTCAGCAGAACATCGCCGGGTTGTCGATGACGGTTTATCCCGCGTTGGTCGAAGAGGGCGGAGCGGTCAAGGAAGGCCGGTTCTCCACGCAGGCCGAAGCTGAATATCAGCATCGCCGTGCGTTGCAGCGTTTGCTGCTGCAACAGCTGGCTGAACCGGCGAAGTTTCTGCGTAACAAACTGCCGGGGCAGACCGAGCTGGCCTTGTTGCACCGCGAGCTGGGCCGCATCGATGCGCTGATCGAGGACATCCTGCTGGCTAGCCTCGACAGTTGCGTACTGGAAGGCGAGGCCGAGCTGCCGCGCGACGGTGCCGGTCTGTTGTCACTGGCTGAGCGCAAGCGCGCCGACTGGACCGAGCATGCCGAGCGGTTGGCGAAGCTGACACTGGAAATCCTCAAGCTGTGGCACGGTCTGCAAAAGCGCTTCAAAGGCAAGATTGACCTGTCGCAGGCGGTTGCCCTCAACGATATCAAGGCACAACTGAGCAAGCTGGTGTACCCCGGTTTCGTGCGTGAAACCCCGGCGGTGTGGCTTAAGGAAATGCCGCGTTACCTGAAGGCTATCGAGATGCGTCTGGAAAAACTGCCAGGTCAGGTGCAGAAAGACCGGGTATGGAGCATCGAGCTGGCAGGCCTGTGGACGCAATACCAGGCACGTGCCGACAAGCACGCTCAGGAAGGCAAGCGTGACCCGGAACTGGCGTTGTATCGCTGGTGGATGGAGGAATACCGCGTGTCGCTGTTCGCTCAGCAGTTAGGCACCAAAATGCCGGTGTCGGACAAACGGTTGAGCAAGCAGTGGAGTCAGGTGGAGGGCTGATCCTGCGTCGGCCCTCAGTACAGTCAATTGCCGCTATCGGGCCTATATTCATTGGCCCGATAGCGCCAAAACCGGGCTCTGTGGCACACTCCGCGCCTGTCTTCACCGTGTCATGAAATGCTGCTCTCTGTTGCGGGCAGCTTTTACAGTCGCACTGGTACGTTGGTCCCAAAAACAGTGGGCCTCCGGAAACCGTGCCTGAGCAGGTGTTTACCTGCAACTCAATAAGAGAGGAACGACCGTGCACAACGTCGTCATCAGCGGCACAGGCTTGTTTACCCCGGCCAACAGCATCTCCAACGAAGAGCTGGTGCAGTCTTTCAATGCCTATGTCGCACAGTTCAACAGCGACAACGCAGCGGCTATCGAACGTGGTGAAGTGGAAGCACTCAGTGAATCCAGCGCCGCGTTCATCGAAAAAGCATCGGGCATCAAAAGCCGCTTTGTCATGGACAAGCAAGGCATTCTCGACCCGCAGCGCATGAAGCCCAACCTGCCGGAGCGCGGCAATGATGAATGGTCGATCCTCTGCCAGATGGGGGTTGCTGCGGCCGAACAGGCTTTGCAACGTGCAGGCAAAACCGCTGCCGACATCGACGGTGTAATCGTTGCCTGCTCCAACCTGCAGCGCGCCTATCCGGCGATTTCCATCGAGATTCAGGAAGCGCTGGGTGTCGCGGGCTATGGTTTCGACATGAATGTGGCCTGCTCTTCGGCGACCTTCGGCATTCAGGCAGCCTGCAACAGTGTGCAATTGGGGCAGGCCCGCGCCTTGCTGGTGATCAGCCCGGAAATCTGCACCGCGCACCTTAATTTCCGTGACCGTGACAGCCATTTCATCTTCGGCGACGGGGCCACAGCCGTTGTGGTCGAGCGTGCAGACCTCGCCACCTCGCCTTACCAGTTCGATATCGTCAGCACCCGTTTGCTGACCAAATTCTCCAACAACATCCGCAACAATTTCGGTTTCCTCAACCGTACCTCGGACGAGGGCCAGAATGCGCCGGACAAGCTGTTCGTGCAGGAAGGCCGCAAGGTGTTCCGCGAGGTCTGCCCGATGGTCGCCGAGCTGGTCGCTGCGCATTTGCAGGACAACGACATCAACATCACTGACGTCAAACGCTTCTGGCTGCATCAGGCCAACCTGAGCATGAACCAGTTGATCGTCAAGAAACTGCTGGGTCGCGATGCCACGGTCGAGGAAGCGCCGGTGATTCTCGACACTTATGGCAATACCAGCTCGGCAGGCTCGGTCATTGCGTTTCATACCTATCAGGATGACTTGGCCAAGGGCGCGCTCGCCGTGCTCAGCTCGTTCGGTGCCGGTTACTCGATTGGCAGCGTGATTCTGCGCAAGCGCTGATAGCGCTTTATGGGCAGCGTCTGGATATCAGACGCTGCCTGTCATATCCCGTTATGTCACCTGCACCCCGGCGGATCTTTATCGTGTTGGCTTTTTCCGAAGCCATCACGGGTATCGATCATGTTCAACGCCTACACCACGCCTGAAACGCCAGTATCGTCTGGTTCCTTGTCTGCCTCACGACAACTCGACTCTGCGCCATTCGACGTGGAGCATCCAAATGCCGGATTCATCAGAGGCAACCTGCCTGACTGGTATTTGAACGCCCCGGCGACCTTGCGCCAGGCACTGCACGCCAGTCATCAGAAAACCCTGCGTTCCACCCATGCGCTTGGGCCCGTTCGCAATCGTCTTTTATCAGCACAAGCATTCGCAGCGCCTCTGCTGACGCAAGCGTTTTTCGAACGCTTCGAACGTCCCTTGGATGTCGAAGCCTTTCAACTGATGACCTGGCGTTATGACGGTTCCTGGAAGCCGAATCCCCTTGAACAGACGCTGTTGCAGGCCGCCTTGCAGAACTTCGCCTCCAGTAACCGAAGCCGCTTCGATCCGTACTCGGCAATACTTCGTACTGGAGGCCTGCGTTACTGGCTTATCGACAGTGCTCAGCGCAGATACAAGGTGGAATACAAGGACCGTCTTGATATCGACCTTGAGCAATTCGCTGATTTTTGTCATGAACTGGATCTTGGTGGTCAGTATCAGGCGCATCTGGACAGTGTATTCAAACCTTCCACGCCAGGTGCCGCGAAAGCGGTTGCCACTGTTTTTATCGACGGTGAGCGCGATTCTGTCGAGGTGCTTGCGCACATTGCCATGATGAAGGGCGATATCAGCGAAGCCGCTTACCAGATGCTGTTGAGCGTAGTGAAGCCCGACGTCCATGCGCAATGGGGGGGCAGGGGGTTGCGCTATTGTCAGTTGCATATGCTCGATACCTACGCTTTTTCGGGCTGCCTGTTACACGGGGCTTTGCTGATTCAGCAGGATATTGCTGACCCTGACAGTGGGCCTTGTCTTGTCTATATGCCTTCAGAGCCGTCACACCCGCTCAAACAGTTCGCCTCACTCCGGGCGTTCAACGACAGCCTCGTGGCAGCGCTCGACAGTGACAGTTACAGGCGCTATTTCAGCCGCTTCGTCAGGCTTGACCAAAGTCCGGAATTCTTTGCGAAGCTGAAATCGCGGCTCTACCCGGTCCAGGAGCACACGCTGGACGTCAATGCCGACCTGGTGTTGCAGGCGCAGCCATTTTCGAAGCCCCCGTTCGAGTTGCTTTACGACCACCTGCTGGCCAAAACCTACGCTGATTCACGGACCATAGCGGTGCCGTCTGCGCAGGCTGATCAGCTAGCCAGGGATGCGCTGCTCGACAACCTGAAAAACAGTGGGATGGACATACTCAATGCGGCCGGGCTCTTTGTGCCTGTGCTGGGTGAAGTCATGGCCGTGGTTGCTCTCTATCAGCTTGTCCGCGAAGCGTTCGTTGCCTACGAAGACTGGACGCACGGGGAAGTGGAAGAGGCCATGCAACATGTTTACAACATCGCGGAAAACGTCGCTCAGACAGTGGTAGTGGGCAGCGCCATTGGCGCGCTCAATCGGCTGGAACCGTCGATGTTTATCGAAAGCCTGGTGCAGAAGAGGGTGGATGGATCGGTTCGTCTTGGAAAGCCAACTGTTGACGGTTATGCGGATACGATTACGTTGCCTGACGGTTTGCGTGCCAATCCGCTGGGGCTTTACGAATTCGACAGCAAGACGTGGCTGCCAATGAGCGGCAAGCTGTACCGCGTTGAAGCAGACGCAACCGGAAAAAACTGGCGTATCAGGCACCCGCAGGATCAGCACGCCTACTCGCCTAAGCTTGAACACAACGGGGCCGGTGCCTGGCGTCACGAGTGGGAAACCCCCATGGGCTGGGATGAAGTCACGGCATTCAGGCGGCTTAATGTGACGTGTAATGCGTTCACCGAAGAAGAGATCTCGCGGGTCTTGAGCATTACGGGCAGCAACGAGGCTTTGTTGCGTCAGATACATGTCGAAAGTCACCCGCTTCCGGCTCTGCTGAGAGATGCCATCCAGCGCATGGAAATCGAGCGGGGCTTGCAAGCCTGCATAGAAGCCCTCAAGGCAGAAGAGTCTTCGCCAGTGCCTGTCACTCATATCGAGCCATGGATGAAGCTGCTGGTGTCGTCGCCGCGCTGGCACAAGAGCCGCGGATTGTTAGTGTTAGACGCAGACGGAACCATGCTGGATGCCTGGAACGTGGGGGCGCATATGACATTTTCTTCCAGTGTCGTGGGTGCGACAGGAGACCTCACACAGGCGCTCGGCCAATTGCTGGGAGGGCTGACACCCGATGAAGTCGGTCATCTGACGGGAACCGGCGGTGCAGATAAAACTTCGCAGGTTCAAGGTTTCAAACGTTATCTGGCCGACTGTGCGCAACTTCACATGGGTTCGTTGCTTGACGAGGTTTATGCCCTGCACAACCGCAGCAGTGAGCCGCTGGTCAAGCTGATACAACGCGATTTCAGCAGTGTGCCGGACAGCATCGCTTTGGAACTCATCGAGATGGCGAGCGATGCAGACACCGCACGGATGACCTCGGAAAAACGCATCCCTCTTGGGCTTGCCGAGCATGCTCGCGAGTATCAGCAGCAACTGCGGATAAACAGGGCCATCGAAGGCTTCTACCGACGCTCGTCGGGCAATCCGGACACCTGTGCGGCTGGGCTTGGCATGTTGCCGTACACGCCGGGCTGGCGTAGAGACGTTTCAATCGATCTGCTCAAAGACACGCTGGAGGGCGATGAGATCGCGAGCCTTGAAAGTGACCAGACGACTGTCGTGCATCGGGTTCTGATCCGAACCGAAGAGGTATTTCAGCCCTTCAATCAGTTGGGTGAGTCTATAGGTGAGGCCGGTCAGAGCTTTTTCAGCGCTCTGCTCAACGCGCTTCCTGATGAGGTGCGTGTCAACATCGAGTTGCCAGTGAATGCGGATGAGCAGCACCTGCGCAGTCTTTTGTGTCGTATCGCCTCTGACAGACGCGAGCGGATAGCGGAAATCCTGCAGTTGCAGCCGATCAAGCCGGGCATCAAATGGCCGCAACGACTGCACGATGGTCGTGTGGGGTATCCCCTGAGTGGACGTTTGCGTGGCCTCTTCCGCAGGCTCGGCATTGGTGCGCCCAGCCACTCGCCGGAGCTTGCGGTAAAAAGCCTGTATCCGGATTTTTCCGAAGAGCAGGTTACGACGTTTCTTCAGGCTCTGCGTGCAGAGCACACAGGTTCTGCCTCGCAATTGACGAACTTTGTTCGACAAAGGCTGCAAGGCCTCGCTCAGGAACTGAGCACTTTGCAAACCGGCCTGGACAGTTGGGTACTGCAAGCTGAGCCCTCGTCAATGCTTAGACCGAGGGCAATCGCGGCGTTGCGAATTCGCAATTGCTGGAGGCGCCTGAGCGCTCACTGCAGAAACTATCAGGGTGAGTTTTTGGGGTATTCGCTTGATCTGGAGGGTCTACGGATAGGAAACATGCCGCAGGTATTGGCTGACTTCAGTCATGTGGCGGTTTTAAACGCTCGAAACATGCGGCTTACCCATTCACAGGCTGATGTATTACTTAAGCATTTCAGCAACCTGCATTCATTGAGCCTGGATTTCAATGCGCTGCAATCCCTGCCAGAGTCGATAGGGCGGATGACTCAACTCAGAGAGTTGTCACTCAGACACAACCCGCTGGTCTGGACCGACCAGTGCAACGCCGGTTTGCGCAATCTGAGCCGACTGGAAGTTCTGGACCTCAGTTTTTGCTCGCTTGGGCGGAGCACGCGGCTGAGTCCGCTCAACGCACTGCGCATGCTTTTTTTACGATCTACAGGTATTGAAAGGGTGCCAGAGTGGAACTGGCGCAGTTCTGATCTGATGCTTCTCGACCTTCGTGACAACCATATCTCGGACATAACTACCCAGGCGCTCGCCCTTATTGATCGCTCCCTCAGCGATAATCGTCTGAATATACATTTGAATGGTAATCCGCTGAGTGTGCAGACGCATGAACGGATCAGAGTGCTGCGTGAGCAAAGGTATCAGTCCCGTTTGGGTATCAGCCATAATCGCTTGTTGCATCAGGAAACGCCTGCCCTTAAGACCTGGCTTGGCGGTGCGAGTGGTGAGCAACTGGCTGCACGGACAGAGCTTTGGCATAACGTGCAGGACTGTTCCGGTTCTACGGATTTTTTTCAGGTGCTGAGCGACCTGACCACTTCAGCAGACTTTTTCAATGATCGTAAAGCGCTCACGACACGGGTCTGGACGATGATGGAAGCGGCTGCTGAAAATGGGGAGCTGCGTCGGCAATTGTTTGATCTTGCCGCCCATCCTCAAACCTGTGGCGATGGTCTGGCGTTAGTATTCGGGGACATGGAAGTTCGCGTTGGGGTGTTCGCGATTACGTCATCCACGCCGGAAGCCGCACGGCCACTGGAGCTGTTCAAGATGACCCGCAGTCTCGACCGTCTCGATGAGGTGGAAAAAATTGCCCGTTGCGATATTGCTCTTAGGATGACAAGCAATAAAACGGTAGATGAAGCCGAAGTACGACTGGCCTATCGAACGGGTTTGCAGGTACGGCTTGGATTGGCCAGCCGGTCCAGATCCATGCTGTTCAGGACTCTGGCGGGGGTGAGTGACGCCGATCTGGATTCCGCCTACCGCGAGATAATTGCGCGTGAAAGTACTCCTGCGTTTTTCGAATCACTGATTGCCAGGGAGTTCTGGATGGATTATTTGGAAATCCGCTACGCCCACGAGTTTGAGCCGGTAAAGCGCCCTTTTGCTGAGCGTCTCGCCGTTCTGGATGAGCTGTCGCCGGACATGCAATCCGATCAACAATACCTTGACCGGGTAAAACAGATCACCAAGGAACGCATGCGTGCGATCAAGGCGTGTGCGATCAAACTTTCCATACAGCTTTCGGACGCTGTGAGCGCAGGGCCTCAATAAGGGATACTCTCCATAACGCCTGACAATCCGGGGAATCTGCATGCCCGTTCACGTTATCGACAACCTAAGCACCGTTGCGCCTGCTCAATGGGACGCACTGGTGCCGGGCAATCAGCCGTTCCTGCGGCATGCCTTTCTCAGCGCGCTGGAAGACAGCGGCAGCCTCGGGCCACGCTCCGGTTGGCGTGCCGAACATGTGCTGCACTACGAAAACGATCAACTGGTTGCGGCATTGCCGGCCTACCGGAAGTGGCACTCGTACGGCGAATACGTGTTCGATCACGCCTGGGCAGATGCTTGCCGCCGCGCTGGAATCGCCTATTACCCCAAACTGTTGGTAGCGGTGCCGTTCAGCCCGGTCGGCGGCTCACGCATTCTGAGTGCAACGCCTCAAGGCGGCATCGAGCTACTCAGCGAGCTGCCGGCCTATCTGCAGAGTGAGGGGCTGTCGAGCGCCCATGTGAACTTCACCGACCCGGCTGCCGATGTCTTGCTTGAGTCGCAACCGGGCTGGCTGCAGCGCTTTGGTTGTCAGTTTCATTGGCATAACCGGGGCTACCGCGACTTTCAGGACTTTCTGGACACATTGAGTTCGCGCAAGCGCAAGCAGATGCGCAAGGAGCGTGAACAGGTAGCGGGGCAGGGCATCGAGTTTGAATGGCTAGAAGGCGCGCAGATGAGCGAAGTGCTGTGGGACTTCGTCTATGCCTGCTATTCCAACACCTACGAAATTCGCGGGCAGGCGCCATACCTGACACGCGAATTCTTCAGCCTGCTGGCCGAGCGCATGCCCGAATCGATTCGCGTGGTCATCGCCTTGCAGGGCTCAAGGCCTGTGGCGATGGCGTTCAGCCTGATCGGCGACGACAGTTTCTATGGGCGCTACTGGGGCTGTCTGGCTGAGTTTGACCGACTGCATTTCGAGACCTGTTTCTATCAGGGCATGGACTACGCCATCGCCCACGGCCTGCAACGATTCGATGCAGGCGCTCAGGGTGAGCATAAATTGATTCGCGGCTTCGAACCGCAGATCACCCGGTCGTGGCATTACCTGATGCACCCAGGGTTGAAAGACGCGGTCAGCGAGTTTCTCGAGCAGGAACGCGTCGGCGTACTGGCGTATGCTGATGAGGCGAGGAGTGCGTTGCCGTACCGGCAGGCGGACTAGCGGAGGATAGGCCTTCGCGCGTGGAGCATCGGCGCGAGACTTGAATCTCGTTCCTCACGCTCCGCGTGGGAGTGCAGTTCTGGACGCTCTGCGTCCGCTCTTGATTGTGCGGAGCGGCGCAGACTTGTGACGCGGAGCGTCACGAAATGCATGCCAACGCGGAGCATTGGCACGATAGTCATGGGTATAAATGGCGGCGGGTAGATCACTGGCCTCTGAAGATCCTGTGGGAGCGAGCTTGCTCGCGAAGAGGCCCATCTTCAATCCACCCCTACAAACCCACCCGTCTGATGCTGCCACAACCGCGCATACAGCCCGCCGCGGGCCAGCAGTTCGGCGTGGGTGCCGGTTTCGGCGATCTGGCCTTTTTCCAGTACCACCAGACGATCCATACGGGCGATGGTCGACAGGCGGTGCGCGATGGCGATGACGGTCTTGCCTTGCATCAAGGTTTCCAGGCTTTCCTGAATGGCTGCCTCAACTTCCGAGTCAAGTGCCGAGGTGGCTTCATCCATGATCAGGATCGGCGCGTCCTTGAGCAATACACGGGTGATCGCGATACGCTGGCGCTGGCCGCCAGACAGCTTGACGCCGCGCTCTCCCACATGGGCATCAAAACCGGTACGGCCTTCGGAGTCCGACAACTGCGGGATGAACTCTTCGGCACGGGCCTTGCGGATCGATTCCCAGAGCTGTTCGTCAGTGGCGTCAGGATTGCCATACAGCAGGTTTTCGCGAATGGAACGGTGCAGCAGCGACGTGTCCTGGGTGATCATGCCGATCTGCGCACGCAGGCTTTCCTGGGTGATTTCAGAAATATCCTGACCATCGATCAGGATCCTGCCGCCTTGAACGTCATACATGCGCAGCAGCAGGTTCACCAGCGTCGACTTACCTGCGCCTGAAGGCCCGATCAAACCGATTTTCTCGCCCGGTTTTATGTCCAGATTGAGGTTATGAATGATCCCGTTGCCATTGCCGTAATGGAAATCAACGCCATCGAACCGGACGCCGCCGTTTTCGATCTTCAGCGGCAGGGCGCCGGGCTGGTCATTCACTGTGACAGGCTGCGAGATGCTCTCCAGGCCGTCCTGCACGGTGCCGATGTTCTCGAAAATGCCATTGACCACCCACATGATCCAGCCGGACATATTGACGATACGAATCACCAGGCCTGTGGCCAGCGCGATGGCACCCACCGAGATCATCGACTGGGTCCACAACCACAGGGCGAGCCCGGTGGTGGTGACAATCAGCACGCCGTTCATGGTGGTGATGGTGGTGTCCATCGACGTGACGACACGGCCAGCCAACTGGCTTTTCTCGGTCTGGTCACGCATCGCTTCACGCGCATATTGCTGCTCATGATTGGTGTGCGCGAACAGTTTCAATGTGGTGATGTTGGTGTAGCCGTCGACTATCCGGCCCATGAGTCTGGAGCGCGCATCGGACGACTCCACCGAGCGCTGTTTGACCCTGGGGACGAAGTACATCAGCGAGAGTATGAACGCCACGATCCAGGTGCCCAGCGGGATCATCAGGCGCCAGTCGGCCTCGGCGAACAGCACCATGGCGCTGATCGCGTAGATCAGTACATGCCACAGCGCATCCACCGATTGTACCGCCGAGTCGCGCAGCGAGTTGCCGGTCTGCATGATGCGCTGGGCGATACGCCCGGCGAAATCGTTCTGGAAGAAGTTGACGCTCTGTTTGAGCACGTAGCTGTGATTTTGCCAACGGATAAGGTTGGTCATGCCGGGGCTGATAGTCTGGTGCACCAGCAGGTCGTGCAGGCCGACGAAGATCGGGCGCAGCAGCAGGGCTACCACCACCATCCAGATCAGTTCCGGGCCATGCACGCTGAAAAAATCCTTGGGCGGCGTGGTTTGCGCCAGGTCGATAATGCGGCTCAGGTAGTTGAACAGCGACACCTCGATAAGCGCACCGATCAGTCCCACGACCAGAAGCGCGAGAAACGTCGGCCATACCTGACGCAGGTAATACATGTAAAACGCGAAGACGGTGTTGGGCGGGGCAGGTGTAGGAGCGTCTTTGAAGATATCGATCAGTTTTTCGAAACGACGATAAAGCATTGGCTATCACACCCACGCGACGTGGGTTCTCCTTGATAAGTGGAGGCTCTCCCGTCCGGACCGCACGAAGCCCGAAGGCTCCATGCGGTGCAGGTTTCCCGATCAGTTGACGCGTTTGGCGGACTTGATCAGGATCGGGTCGATTGGCACGTTTTCCATGCCTTTCTGAGTAGTGGTGCGGGCGTTGACGATGTTGTCGACCACGTCCATACCCTTGACGACTTTACCGAACACCGCGTAACCGAAGTCACGTGTGCCGTTGTCGAGCATGGCATTGTCGTTGGTGTTGATGAAGAATTGACTGGTGGCCGAGTTAACGTCCGAAGTACGGGCCATGGCAATGGTGCCACGCACGTTGTGCAGACCATTCTGTGCTTCGTTCTTGATCGGGTCCTTGGTCGGCTTCTGAACCAACTGCTGGGTGAAACCGCCACCTTGCACCATGAAGCCCGGAATCACACGGTGAAAAATGGTGTTGCTGTAGAAGCCGCTGTCGACGTAACCCAGAAAGTTCTGGGTGCTGACCGGTGCCTTGGCGTCCGCAAGCTCGATTTCAATCTGGCCGAAGCTGGTATCGAGTACCACGTGCGTGGCTTTATCCGGGGCAGCCATCAGGTTGGCAGCGAACAATACGGAGCAGGCGGTGAGGGCGATTTTTTTCAGCATGTGGCAACAGGTCCTTCGGTAAGAGATATCGACTGTGACCGGCAAGGTAACCACGTTTGGCGTTCTTTGCCCAGCGTGTTAGAGGGTTTGCGCGGCTTCATGCAATCAGCCAGCGCACCTACGGGCTGCACAAGGTTTTCAGACTCCGATGCTGGCCATGAATTCCAGCAGCGTGCGATTGAATTGCTCGGGCTGGTCCAGTGGAGTGGCATGCCGGGAGTCGTTGATGACTACCAGCCGCGCATTGGGCAGGCGTTTGACGTAAGCCTCCTTGAGCGAGACCGGTGTGTAATCGTGTTCGGCCGCGATGACCAGCGTCGGGCAGGTAATGCGCCCCAGTTTGTTTTCCACGCCCCAGCCGACAATGGCATCGAAACTGGCCAGATAGGCGCGCTTGTCATTCTTGCCCCAACGCTCGGCCATCTTGCGCCGCAGGTCGGCCTGTTCCGGCTTTGGAAACAACAGCTTGCCCAGCGCCTCGCCCAGGGTCTGCATGCTGACGATGCGTGACAGGGTCCAGCGTCTGGCTAATTGCCAAAGGTCGCCTGCGCTTCTGACCTTGACCTGTGGCGCGCTGTTGACGATGCACAGGCTCTTGAGCAGGTGCGGTTGATCGACCGCCAACTGAAAGCCGATCATCCCGCCCATCGACAGGCCGATCAGGTGTACCGGACCCAGATGAAGGTGTTCGATCAACGCCTCCACGTCATTGCTCATGGCCTGAATGCTGTAGCGCCCGTAGGGTTTGTCCGAGCGACCATGGCCACGCATGTCCATGACGATGACGCGGTATTGCCTGGCCAGTGCCGGGATCTGATATTCCCAGTCCTGACAGCTCGAACCCAGGCCATGCAGCAACAGGACGGGTTCGCCCCGGCCATACTCTTCGTAGTGCAGCGAGCAGTCGTCGTGTTCGAAAAAAGCCATGTGCCTACTCCTGTCAGGCGTGTTGGGGAGCAGTGAGTGCCGTGGTCAGTGGTGCGGTGTCGAACGTGCGGATCAGGTCGATCAGAATCTGCGTGGCCGGGCCCAGCGACCTGTCCTTGCTGGAGTAAAGATAGAAGGTCGGGTTGCGGCTGCCGCCCTTGTCCAGGCGCAGCGGCTTGAGCAGCCCCTCGCGCAGTTCACGTTCGATCATGTGGCGAGGCAGCCAGGCGAAACCCAGGCCGTTGCTGACGAAGGTGGCGGCTGTACCGAGGCTGCCGACCGTCCAGCGCTGCTCTGCGCCCAGCCAGCCGAAATCCCGCGGTTGCTGTCTGCCTGAATCGCGAATCACCACCTGCAACTGGCTTTCCAGGTCCTGAAAGGTCAGTTCGCGATTGGCCTGGTGCAGGGCGTGGTCCGGATGCGCGACGGCGACGAACTCGACCGAGCTCATCTCGGTGCCCAGATGCCCGGCAATGCTGTAGCCGCTGATGGCCAGGTCCGCGACGCCTTCAAGCAACACTTCCTCGACACCCGAAAGCACTTCTTCACGCAACCGCACCCGGCAGCCGCGGCTTTGCGGCATGAATGCGGTCAACGCCCTGACCAGGCGTGCCGAAGGATAGGCCGCATCAATCACCAGCCGCACTTCTGCCTCCCAGCCCTGTTCCATATGGTGGGCGAGGTCTTCCAGTTGGCTGGCCTGTTTGACCAGTTGCCGTGAGCGGCGCAGCAGTACACCACCGGCCTCGGTCAGCACAGCCTTGCGTCCGTCGATGCGTAACAATGGCACGCCGAGTTGTTCCTGCATGCGTGCCACGGTGTAACTCACTGATGATTGCGACCGGTGCAGCGCCTCGGCGGCCTGAGCAAAGCCACCGTGGTCGACTACGGCTTGCAATGTGCGCCACTGGTCGAGAGTCACGCGGGGCGCTTTCATGCTGTAATTCCTCTTAATGTGCTGGCTATTTGTTCTACTCTGACAATCCCGCTTTGGAGATCGCCGAATGAATCGACTGTGCTGTGTACTGCTGGTCATGTTGCCTGTGACAGCTTTCGCGTACCCCATCGAGGTGGAAAAGCAGTATCAGGGCGTGAAGATTGATTATGTGACGCACGACGTCTATCACAACATCGGGTCAATCACCGTCAGCAACTACGGGGATGTAGACGCCAAATGTTCGGTGGTGTTCGTCAACGGGCCAGAGGCACCGCGGACCCGGCGTGTGCAGGTTGGCGCAGGTCAGAGTGTCGACGCTTCATCCACGTTCAATCGCAGCATCATCAAGTTGCGAATCAGGCTCACCTGCCAGCCAGCCTGAGAGTAGAGCGCTCTTATGGATAAAACAAATTTATGGATGGGTTGAGCGAGGGTGTTGAAGTCTTTAATCGATAAATCGATTTTATAACGGCGTTCCCGTTGCGTTATACGCAATTCTGGCCGGAGACCGTGGGAGCGAACTTGTTCGCGAAAGGGCTGGTATGATCGCCGAAAATGCATCGGCTGAAACACCGTCTTCGCGAACAGGCGAAGCGTCGCCGCTTCGCTCCCACGCCCTTCGCGCAGAAGCCTGAAAACTCGGCATTCCGAGCTCTCAGGACTTGTGCAATACGCTCAGCGTAATCAGACGATGATATCGGCCGCTTGCAGACTCTGCACGCCGGTCAGCTGGATTTCAAAGTCCGCGCCGATGTTGTCATCGAGATTGCCGTACAGCACCCCATCGGCAAAGCGAAGCTCGCCGGTGTTGTTGGCGCTGAACGCCGCGTTGCCGATGAACACGAACGCATCGTGGGTATCGGTCAGCGGTCGGGCATCGAAGCCTGTGAAGTCCAGCTTGTCGCCTTCGGCTGCCTTAAAGCCGTTGATGATATCGCGCAGGCCACCCAGACCTGTCTCGTTGCTGTTGTTGAACACGTAACGGTCAGCACCGGTTCCGCCAATCAGCGTATCAGCGCCTGACCCGCCGATCAGCACGTCATCACCCGCGCCACCGGACAAGGTGTCGTTGCCACTGCCGCCGTTCAGGACGTTGGCGTTTTTGTTGCCGGTCAACGTGTCGGCAAACAGGCTGCCGGTCAGGTTCTCTGTACCCTTGAGCGTGTCCAGCCCGGAGCCGCCGGTGGCCTGTTGAGCGCTGGTGTTCAGCGCAACCGTAACGCCTGCCGTGGCAAACAGATAAGACACCGTGTCATTGCCATCACGACCGTCCATGACGTTGTCGCCAGCGCCTGCGTAGATCAGGTTATCAAGGGCGTTACCGGTTGCGTTCGCCGCCCCTGTGCCGGTGATGACGATGTTTTCCAGGTTAGCCCCCAGCGTGTAGCTGGCCAGCGAACTGAACACCGTGTCGATGCCGCCCACCTGCTGATCTGCGTTGGTCTCGACCACCCGGTCGGCGGCATCGTCGACGTAATAACTGTCCGATCCATCGCCGCCGGTCATCATGTCAGCACCTGCAGCACCGTCAAGAATGTTGTTGCTGGCATTGCCGATGATGACGTTCTTCACGGCGTTGCCGGTGCCGTTGATGGCAGACACGCCGGTAAGCACCAGATTTTCCAGGTTTGCGCCCAGCGTCCAGCTGACAGACGACACCACGGTGTCGACCTGCGAGGGCGAGTCGTTGCTTTCGGTGACGGTGTCGAAAGCGTTGTCGACCACGTAGATATCGTTGCCATCGCCGCCGCTCATGTCATCTGCGCCCTGATCGCCATCCAGCACGTCATTGCCGGCGCTGCCCACCAGGGTGTCGTCGTCACTGGTGCCGAAGATGTTGCCGCCTTCGTTCTGGCCACCCTCGAAAATGGCGGCCGGGTCGTTGTTGTCGCTGGCATCGCCACGAAAGCCCAAGTCATCGGCAATGAAGTCGGCCAGGCGCTGACCGACGATTTCGGCGGACTCTTCGTGCAAGTGCCAGACGTCATCGGGGTAGACCAGCGGGTTGACCTCGTAACGCAAGGGCAGGTCGGTGTAGTCAACTGCCAGCTTGACGTCGGCACGCTCATTGGCGATGGCTTCCTGAGCGTTTCTGACGTATCCGGCACCCTCGACAATAGCGTTGATCTTTTCTTCGGTGTAGCCGCGCGCCTTGGCCGCTTCGGTCTGATAGTGGCCGGTTTCGGCCATGTACACGGTGAAGTCGCCGATCTGCGCGTGCAGGTAATCGAACACCTTCAGGGTCGAGGCTTTGTACAGGTCGGCTGCAGCCTGCTTGTCCGTGGCGCGGGCTATTTCCTGCGCGGCTTCTTCACCCTGACCCCAGATAATCCCGGTGGTCACTTTATCGATAGCCGTCAGCGACGCCAGTTGCGATTTGAGCAGTTCGGTCGCACGCAGCAGCGCAGGGCCTGGCTGATCGGTATCCACCAGCCACCACGAAACACGCTGTTCTTCCTGCGTGCCGGTCGAGTAGCCGAC
Source organism: Pseudomonas sp. ICMP 3272 (assembly GCF_001466905.1). Classification (NCBI taxonomy): domain Bacteria; kingdom Pseudomonadati; phylum Pseudomonadota; class Gammaproteobacteria; order Pseudomonadales; family Pseudomonadaceae; genus Pseudomonas; species Pseudomonas sp. ICMP 3272. Next base: position 54,438 of record NZ_LKEK01000050.1, on the reverse strand, counting down.
CACGGTGCTGCCGCCTACGGCCAGGTCGATGCCATCACCGTTGGCGTCGGTGAACTGGCTACGCACGTCATAATCGGTGTAGCGGGTCAGGTCCTTGACCATTTCCGAGGTGCCGGACTGGTTGTCGTCTTCGGTCATGCGCAGCAGGCGCGCGTTGGACTGGCCCAGCGTCGGCAGATAGAGAATCTCCTGCGCCTCGCGCTGGCCGAACACAAAGTCCGCATCGGTCAGGGTGTTAATCAGGTTGCCGCTCAGGGCGATTTCGAAGCGATTGCCGTCGGCATCCGCCGTGGCGGACTTGATGTAAGTCTTGTCGCCCGTTTCGTTGAGGGTCATGTACAGCGTGTGATCTTCGCCGTTGCCCAGCCCCAGAAAGCCCAAGGCGGAGACGTCTATCTTGTCCTGGCCGGGGGTGAAGTCATAGATCGTGTCGGTGGCGGTCAGCCCGCCAGCGTCGTAATCGCGGTAGCTGTCGGTCAGGGCGCTGTAGACGAACGTGTCGGCATCGGCTCCTCCGTAAAGGGCGTCGCGTCCTGCGCCACCGTTGATGATGTCGGCGCCGGTATCGCCGCGCAGCGTGTCGTCACCGCCCAGGCCCAGAATCGTGTCGTTGCCTTCGGTGCCATACAGTGCCTCGGCGTTCTCGGTGCCGGTGAGGGTCCCCGGCGTCACGTTGCCCACATTGATGGCAAAACTGTCGGCCACCGAAGCGCCGGTGGCGTCGCTCGCGGTCAGCAATACCGAATAAAGCCCCGATGCCGTGCCGCCCGGTGTGCCGCTGAAGGTCAGGGTCTTGCTGTCGAACTTCAACCATTCGGGCAGGGCGCTGTTATCGGCCAGGGTCGCGCTGTAGGTCAGCGTGTTGCTGTCCGGGTCGCTGAAGCTGCCCGGCTGTACTGCGTAGGAGAATGCTTTCAGCTCGGTGACGTTCTGGTCCATCAGCGGCGTATTGAGCACTGGTGCCTGATTGGCGGCTGAGGCTGTAGAGAAGATGAAGTTGGACGCACTCAGTTTGTCGGCCAGGTTGCCTTGCAAGGCGATCTCGAAGCGATTGCCTGTGCTGTCGACCGCATCGGTCTTGATGTAGGTCTTGCTGCCGTCGGCATTGACGGACAGGTAAATGGTGTTGGCGCTGCCATCGCCCAGGCCGCGCAGGCCGATGCTGGACAGATCGATGCGGTCTTCGGCCGGGTTGAAGTCGGTGATCGTGTCGCTCTGCTTGGTGCCGCTGGCGGTGTAATTGCGATAGCTGTCCAGACGCGAGTTGTAGATGAACAGGTCCGCGCCCGCTCCACCGGTCAGGGTGTCGGCATCGGCTCCACCGGTGATCGTGTCTGCGCCCGCGCCGCCATCGATACGGTCCGTGCCGGCGTTACCGTTGATCACGTCATTGCCGTCAGTGCCGGTCAGCGTATCGCCGCCCGCAGTGCCTTCCACGACCCGCTGGAAGATGAAATGGCTGGCATTGAGCGTGTCTTTCAGGTTGCCGCTCAGGCCCAGCTCGAATCGGTTGCCGCTGGCATCGGCGTCGAGTGATTTGACGTAAGTGCGGTCGAGTGTGGCGTTGTAGCTGATGTTAAGCGTGCCGCCCTTGCCGCTGCCCAGCCCGCTGAAGCCCAGGTTTGACAGGTCGATGCGGTCCTGGCTGACGTCGAAGTCAGTGACCAGATCGGTGGCGCTGGTGGTCGCCGTGCGATAGCTGTCGGTCAGTTGATCGAAGCGAAAGGTATCGGCACCCGCGCCGCCGGTGAGCTTGTCGGCTCCCGCACCGCCAATCAGGATGTCGTCACCCGCACCGCCGTTCAAGGTGTCCTTGCCCGCCAGGCCGAAGATCATTTCGTGGGCCGCGCCACCGTTGATGACGTCGTTGGCCTCGGTGCCATTGACGGTCACCAGCGGGAACGCATCGCCCGCAAAGCTGCCATCGCCATACACCAGGGTCAGCCCTTTGCTGGTATGGCTGATGGTGTTGCCGACGATGCTGTTGCGATCGGTGCCATCTTCATTGCGCTCGGCAACGCCGTAGGTGGAGTTGTCGCTGCCGGTGATCGTGTTGCCGCGGATCAGGTTGTCGCTGCCGTTGAAATACTTGCCGGAAACGCCCGAGGTGTCGTCGTAAGACTGGATGATAATCTCCGGCACCGGGGCGCCGAGGGAGTTGTTGCTCAGGGTGTTATCAAAAACATCCACCCCGGAACTGCCGTAGATGCGTACACCGGCATTGCCGTTGTCGTGAATGTCCAGGCCACTGACAGATACCTGACTGGACAGCTTGATCAGCACGCCTTCGGCACCGTTGCCATAGACCGCGCCGCCAGTGATGGTGATATTGGCAGGCGAGGGGATGTTTTCACTGCCGCGCTGCACCACGATGCCGGTGCTGCCATTGCCGTAGGCAACGTTGTTGCTCAGGGTGAAATCGTGAGTGCTGGTCACCACGTTGAAGCCGTGACGATCGTTGTTATACGCAACGTTGTTTTCAAACACGCTGTCGCTCAGGTAATCGGCCACGAAGCCGTCCAGGCCGTTGCCATGCGACACGCTGTTTTTGATGACCATGTTGACGGTCTGCTCGTGCGGGTCGAAGCCGTAGCCCGAGCAGTCCTTGATCTCGACGCTGTCGAGCGTAACGTTCGAATCCTTGCCGTCAGAGCCTGGAATGTAACCGTTGAACCAGCCGTCCACCTTGCCGGTGGTGGCGTCACGGTTACCGTCCAGTGTCAGATTTTTCATGCCGAAGTCGTGGGTCTCTTCGCCGTAGGCGGAACGCACGATGCCGGTGACCTTTGTGTCCGAGCCATCCGCAAGCTTGATGACTGTCTCGCCCATGCCCGCGCCCGACAGGGTCACGTTGCTTTTGAGCATCAGGCAGCCGTCGGAAGGCTCCTCGCCACCGGAGACAATGTAGGTCCCGGCTGCCAGCACAACTTCCCCACCACCCGCCGCTGCAGCCGCATCAATAGTTGCCTGAATGGCGGCCGTATCGTCAGTGACGCCGTCGCCCACTGCTCCGAAGTCTTTTGTGTTGAATATCATGGTGTTACTCCAGGCGGCGACGAATGTGGATGAATTTAGTCAATATTGCAGCGTCCGGATGATAAGACCTTTTGTTCAGGAAAAGTTGCTTGATATGGGCTATATTTTCGTCGAAACCGACGACATGTGCGTCAATAATGCGGCTGTCATATTTGTGACGGGTAACGCGGGGCGCGGCGACGGGTTGGCGTCAAAAAGCGGCGGTCGTCGAGTGGACAGTGAGTGACGCAGCCGCTATGGTCGCGCCCTTCAAAAATGGGGGCAGGCATGGGTTATCTACTTATCGTCACACTGATTCAGGCGTTTTCGTTCAGCCTGATCGGTGTCTATCTGGCCGGGCACGTCGACAGTTATTTCGCGGTGCTGATCCGCGTGGTGCTCGCCGGTCTGGTATTCATCCCGCTGACCCGCTGGCGTCAGGTTGAACCGCGATTCATGCGGGGCATGCTGCTGATCGGCGCGCTGCAATTTGGCGTCACGTATGTCTGCCTGTACCTGAGTTTCAGGGTGTTGACCGTGCCGGAAGTGTTGCTGTTTACCATCCTCACGCCACTGCACGTGACGCTGATCGAAGACGCGCTGAACCGGCGCTTCAACCCTTGGGCCTTGCTCGCGGCGGTGGTCGCGGTGCTGGGCGCTGGCGTGATTCGTTACGATGGCCTGGACGGCGACTTCCTCGGCGGTTTCCTGCTACTGCAACTGGCCAACTTCACCTACGCCGCCGGGCAGGTGCTGTACAAACATCTGGTGGCGCGCCACCCCAGCGATCTGCCGCATTACCGACGTTTCGGCTATTTCTACCTGGGTGCACTGGCGGTGGTATTGCCCGCGTTCCTGATGTTCGGCAATCCGCAACACCTGCCCGAAGCACCGACCCAATGGATCGTGCTGCTATTCCTCGGCCTGTGTTCGACCGCGCTGGGCATGTATTGGTGGAATAAAGGCGCGTGCATGGTCAATGGCGGCACACTGGCAGTCATGAATAACCTGCATGTGCCGCTGGGGCTGTTGATCAATCTGCTGATCTGGAACCAGCATGAGGACTTCACCCGCCTGCTGATCGGCGGCGGGGTGATTGTGGCGTCTGTGTGGATCAGTCGCCTGGGCGTGCGGCGTGTGCCGGAGAGCGTTTCCGGCACCCGTTGAGTCAGACGTGCTGACCGCCGTTGACGTGAATCTCCGCACCGTTCACGTAGGACGCGCCAGCCGTACACAGGAAATAGATCAGCGAAGCGACTTCCTCGGGCTTGCCCAGCCGGTGCATCGGCACCAGCCGCTCGACAATTTCCGCAGTGCCGGGTGACAGGATCGACGTATCGATCTCGCCCGGTGCGATGGCATTGACCCGTATCCCGTGCGGGCCAAAATCGAAAGCCATTTCCCGGGTCAGCGCCGACAGTGCCGCCTTGGACGTGGCATAGGCGACCCCGGCAAACGGGTGAACCTTCGAGCCGGCAATCGAGGTGACATTGATGATGCTGCCCTTGGCCGCTTTCAACTCGTCAAACAGACCGCGAGCCAGTAGCGCCGTGGAGAACAGGTTGACGTTGAACACCTTGATCCAGGTGCTGTAATCAGACTCCAGAACGCCCATGCGACCGCCTTCCGCCGTCTTCGGCGAAACCCCCGCATTGTTCACCAGCGCATCCAGACGCCCGCCGAGCTTGTCCTTGATCGCCGCCATGCTCGCGCTGACGCTGTCGATGTCTTCCAGGTCCAGATGGATATGATTGAGCAGGCCTTCAGCCCACGGACAGTCATCCACCCAGTTCTGCCTGGACGCCGTGAACACTTCCCAGCCCGCGGCATTGAAATGCTTGACCGTGGCATGACCAATCCCCCGGCTTGCGCCAGTCAGCAACAGCTTTTTCTTGTCGCTCATGAGTGCGTTCCGGTTTTTGAGGGTGGATGCATCATGTTTTTTGGCGGGCGGGGTGTCAACGCTGTTTGTCCGGTGTCAGGCCGCAGAACTCTTGTGGCTAATCCGCTTCAAGACCCTGCGCCACAGCGCCCGCTTCGGCCGGGGTTTTGCTTCGGTCACCACAGTCGGCATGTCCCGCAAGCGAATCCAGGTTTCACTGCGCCAGTGCAGCACGCTCAGCGAGGTGCCCGGCCACTGCAACTGGCTCATTCTGGGGTTATCCAGCGTCACGTTCTGCTGATCATGCAACACCGTCAGCACCTCATGCGTCAGCCACTGACGCAGCATATGGCTGTGACGGAGGACGAGGGTGTGGGGCTGAAGCGTAGGAAACGGCATTTTTTGGGGCGGCTGCGATGCGTTAGGTTTTAGGTTGTGTTCAGATAGTGTGTTGTCGGTTGATGTTTATTATTGAAGCGCGCCCATCTGCATGGGTTAGATGAGGTAACGCCTCCATCACCCTCGACAACCCTACACTGGAGGCAACATGTTCGACAAAGGCATCTGGCTGAACCAACCCCGACACTGGAACGTGGCGGAAGAGCGCCTGACAGTCACCACAGATCCGCAAACCGATTTCTGGCAACAGACGCACTACGGCTTCTGCCGCGACACCGGTCATTTTCTGGGTGTTTCGGTGACGGGCGATTTCACTGCGCAAGTGCATGTGCAGGGGGATTTCAAGACGCTTTACGATCAGGCGGGCTTGATGGTCCGCATTGACGAGCGCAACTGGGGCAAAACCGGCGTTGAAGTCAGCGACGGAGCCCTGATGCTGGGCAGCGTTCTAACCTGCGGGCAATCGGATTGGGCGACGGGTGCGTTTGATGAATCATCATCCGGCCTCTGGCTGCGAGTCACCGTTGCCAAGGGCGTGATGCGTATCCAGCACTCCAGTGACGGGCTACGCTGGCCGCTGCTGCGCCTGGCACCATTTCCCGTGAGTGAGTCTTATGCCGTAGGGCCGATGTGTTGCAGTCCGGAACGGGGAGGGCTGGAGGTGGTGTTCTCTCATTTCGAGGTCATGCCTGCACTGGGCAAGGATTTGCATGATCTGACGTGAGTGACTCACCGGTAGGCTCTTACCGGCCACTGCTGGCTGTGCATGGGTCTACCTTCGGACTTCAGTTGCGCATAGTTCTAATTCCTCCGCCTTAACTTTCTACAGAAAGTAGCTGTAGTTTAGCTATAGGCAGTCGATACCTTCAGGTGCTTTTCTTCTTTGCTTGGATGTGACCTTGAATAGACCTGTCCTGATTTTTTGCTTGGCTTTTCTTACCGGATGTGTGGGCCACTATCAGCAAGCTAAGTTGACGGAGCCCCACGCCACGATAGAGGCCGCGTGGGGTAAAACTGACTTTCTCCACGAAGGGTTTCAAGGGTACTGGGCTTACTACGATAGTCGTTGCCAAGACACAGATGAGACCGGCGCTCTGGGTGGTGTCTCTCAAACCGACCCTGAAAAGAATCGCTTTCTGATTAAGCCCGAGAAACGCATTTATCTGAATTCACTCATTGTAGGGGGCAAACGACTAGAGGATCGCAACCGGACTTGGGTGCAGATAAGCTGTTTGAACGTCAGCAGCTTCATTCCTAAGGAGGGAGCGACCTATAAGGTGACTCCGTCAGCTTTCGAAGGCGAATGTTCGTTAGCGGTGATAGATCGGCAGACAGGGAAGCCGCCAGCTTCGCTCATGGTCGAGCCTGTAAGGAAGGAGTGTGGGCTTTAACAGGCCTATACTGAAACACTCCGCTGGGTTGATGATACATACTCAACGCCCAACTCTGGCTCCACCGTAATCAGACCCATACCGTGGTGCACGTGAAGCGTGTGCCAGGTATCTCGTTGGCGAATGGTTTCACCACTCATTGCATGTGCTGCGTATTCAGCACTCCAGCGACGGGCTGCGCTGGAGGTGGTGTTCTCTCATTTCGAGGTTGGGCAAGGATTTGCATGATCTGACGTGAGTGACTCTTCAGCCGGCCATTGCAGGCCCGCTGAAGAGCGACATGCTCACCTTGTTTTACTTAACAACGGTGAACTTGCAGTTTTCAGGTGATGTTTTTTCACATACGTTATAGACGAGACCCAAAAAACCATTTTCTTTTTTCCAGGTACTGCCTGCAGTTTTTACAGTGAAATCCTTATTGTTTTTAGCGGTGAAGCGCATGTCCAGCATCTCGCGCCCACCGATGTTGTAGGTACAGTATTGCAGCATCTGAGGCGCGTCTGCGCCCTCTTGAATAGTGATGGCCAGTTCAAAGGACTGCACAGGCATTTTCTTTGTTACAACGCCTTGCAGCACGCCGGTCCACTCGCCGTCATTGCCGCTCGCCCGGTATACACCGGGTGAGACCTGCTCGATCTTCTCCACGGCAGGGCAGTTTTCTGCCGCTTGAGAGGTCAGGGACATGCCCAGCAGGGAAGTCGCGATTGCAGCGCTGATTAATACCTTTTTCATGATGTTCCTTTAATTAAAGATTTAATTCTTGATGTGTATATAAGCGTGTGTGTAGGATTTTTACGCCGTTAGGCCGAGCGAGCTTGTTTCCCAAGTCCGCTAGTTGGTTGCATATGGCTATCTAGTGTGTAGCAAGAAATGTGTTGCTTGTTATCTCGTTATTAAGCGAGGTGCATGCTTCATTAGTAACTTGATCGTATCCAGTGTGGATGGGTTTATCGTAGGCGTTAGTCTGTCTATTGTCTGCGCCTTCCGGCCTTAATTGTTTGTAGGAAATGGCGTTGGTTCGTGTGGGGATAGTGGGTTGGCTGATTACTCCTGAAGCCCTGTCCACATAGGCATGGCAAGGGCAGCGCGCGGGATGACGCCTCGAAAGACCGAGCCGGTGGCTTCACCAAGGCTTGGTTCGTGAAAGCCACTCCCCGCTGGCGTACGCAATAATGATGCCTTTGCGGTATCCGCAGACGGGAACCGAATTCTTTGGCTGGCGGGATGGCGGTTATGGTCGATTAGATCTAACGCCGAAGCGCTCAGAAATCCTGATCATTCTTGAGGCGCCATTCACGTATGTGCGCCTCGACCAAGCCAGCGCCATAACTTCATTTTGGCTAACCAGAGGCCATCCGGCGTACCCGGTATTCTAGGACTTTTCTTACGATATTCAGGGCCATGGGAGGAGATCGATTCTGATGGGTGGTAGTAGCGACTGGGTTAGGAGGGTCTGTCCTTCGAACTCTCCTTTGGGCAGGAATGCTTTTAATGACCGCTTTGGGTCGATAGCGGTCGGCCGCTAACGACCCAAAGCAGTCGTTCATGGAAGTCAGCTAAAGGCAAGTAGAAGACATCCGCATCTAGGAAAAGTAATCTCTGTAAACTTCAGGGATTCGAGGATCGGAATGAATAATCTGCTATCCATTGCAAGCCATAAATCTAAACACAGCCTCGGCTTCTACCCGACCTTTGCCGTTGACGGAGTACCTCTGGAGGTTTGGCTGCCCGGGTATAATCGAGAAGCTGAGCTACACCTCGTAGCCGCTCATTCAGGCTTGCACAGCGATGACGACACCTGTTTGATATGGGACCGGATTTATTCCACGGCGCCGGGGTGGCGGACCTTGGTTCCCCTGCTGGTATGCCCTGATGATTTGGATCTGACCTGTACCGTCATTGTCGCCGAGCAGCATGCCGGTGAGTGCCATGTCCGGTGGCATCGATTTGGCTTGCTGAGGGATTTGATCACCCTGCAAACCCCTGCTGTTGATTGGTACGACTCAATCCCGAGCCTGACTTTTGAACGCTCCCAGTTCCAGAGCGTGCTGGACGCGTTCCGAAAACAAGAGAACATTAAAATGGACTGGGATTAGCAGCGACCAGCCTGCATTTTTCGGTCACTTGCTTATCCCCTCTAACGGGGGAGATGAATCATGCGTGCGGGATGGGCCACAGGAAACGTATGAGCTATGACATCATCATCTTAAAGCCGGTGGGCTCCCGCACTGATAATTTAGCAGACGTTGGTGAAATCCTGGATATCGGGGATGAAGCATTGGTCCTCAGGTCCTCAGGTCCTTAGCGCTGGTGCTCCCGGGATGCATTCAAGGGGTGTTTGTGAAGGACGAATCCTTCACAATTGAGGGCAGCCTTTCAGGAAAGCCGGTGACGTCCATCCATTTATCACTTAAGTTCGGCGCTTGTCGGTCCGACTCATCCTTCAGCGTCGTTCAAGGGCTTCTGTCAGAGCTATGCGATTCCCTCCAGACTCACGCATTTTCGGTAACTGACAACACCCTGATCAGTGCGCCCGGGGACTAGGCGCTGATTCTTCGGGTCGGTCAAGGACCGGTCGCTTTCTGACATTCACGGTCCGTCCGCTTCTGGCCGAGGCTGAGTAAAAACGTTTTCGAGCACGTCAGGTACTCACCACGGGACTGCAAATCGCGCTTCTACGCGAAACCTACATCTGCTGACGTGCCGATACGTTTCAGATTTAACGTAGACGCGCACACTTCAATTTTGGCGAAGCGTTTTTACACACTCTGGGCCGATAGCGGCCGGTGCTAACCACGTATTTTCCCAGGATCACTTTCCGCACCTGAAGGCCATCAATGGCTAGAGGGATGGTCGGGAAGTGACTGTCTGAGGCTTTGGTCTATGAGCTTTGGAGTGGGATAGCAGGGGGCAAGGGTGTGCCATCTTCATAGCGAGACAACTCTTTTCGGGCGATCAGCACTAAATTTTCAACCTGTACGAATGGCAGATCCTCAGCGAATAGCGAAATTTTCAATGTGTTATCAGCATCACACCTGAAGACCTCAGCGCATACTTGATTGGTAGTGTTGATAAGCTCTAATCCTAGGCCATCACGGATCACGTCCGAAGCAATCTGAATCCGATATTCCATGTCTTATTCCTAGTGTCTGAACGTGGCCGGTCATCAGCTTAGGGCCGATACAGAGTTATCGTGCATCAGCGAAATGATGGCTTCTAGCCGATGCCTGCTCCTGGCCGATAGCGGTCGTCCGCTCCGACAATGGCGCGTCCTGTTCTACTCTCCGATCAGACCTCATGCCCTCCAGCTCAAGGGCATTTCGAACACTTTGGCAAGCCGAGCCAGCTTCTCGGCAGATCTGGCAGAGATAGCGAGAGGAGGCTCTTTGATCATGTAGAACAGATGATCGAGTGCGACACCCGCTTCGCCGTGCGCGATGTAGTCCAGAACGATTTCTGCCCCATTCTCAAGACCTGACTGTGCCAGTGGATGATCATCAGGCAAGGGGCCAAGCTGCGCATATTCAGCGGACATCAGTGTAGAGACCTCATCCAGCACTTCGAGGAGGTCTTCACGCAGATCGGGACTCAGCTGATTCATTTCACCTCTATCCATGTCGTCATATGCTCAGTTTGTACCACCATTTGCCGAAGAGTCGCAGCGCTGACTCCACGACGGACAGCTTTCGACCCATAGCTGACGCTCAGCGGTGTTTAAGAAAGCCCGGGGGCGGCTCGGTATTCACAGGTGAGATGCAAGCTTCTGGAGTTGGTCGAACAGTCTGAACCCGACATAGTCAGGTTTACGCTTGTATAGCGACCGATAATAGCAATCCCAGTAGCTGATCATTCGGTCTCGTGTGGCCTGAAAATACTTCGGGTTGTCTCTGATGAAGGAGCCGTAAAGCACAGGGTCAAGCAGGGAAAAGTGGGATTCGCACTTGTCGAGTATCTCGATCACATACTCGCCAGTGAGCTGAACAACGAATGGAACAACCCAGGGTTCGGAGACCGGAAGGATGCGCTCAAGTTGGCGCTGGCGCACGTATCCATTGTGGTGTCTGGTCAATAGGCAAGAGTACATAATGCTTTGAGTCCGGCTTAGAGACCTATCATCCTGCTCGCTGCCCTCGTGGTGGATTCGGTATGGAATGACCACACGATTCTTGTCTGTTGTGACCTCTATGCCTCGATGATCAGCAAATCGGGTATCGCCCATGGCCAAGCTCAGATGAGCTGCCTCCAATTTCATGTAGGGCGGAAAGGCGTTAGCGATTGATTTCGGCGTGGCTGAAGTCTGTAGCGTTACATCGCTTTCCATGGCGAACCTTTTCATGATGATTCAGCTTTTACGACAAGTCTTTTATTTAGCATAACGACCTAGACTGCGCACGTGTGCTATTTGCCAATTGCAGCCGGCAATCTCATGCAATTCTAGCCAAAAGCGAACATCGAGCCTGTTTGTTGGCATCAATGATGATGCTCTACGATAGCGCGATAATGTCCGATTAAATTGATCGGACACCATCGCTCCTATGGCTTGGGCTCTGATCGCGAACATCCGCTCCGTAAGTAAAAAGACTTAACGTCGTGTCCGGAATCACTAAACCACTACAACAGATCACCCCTGCTCAAGGCCCTACACGCACACCTTTCTCCTGCGCCTCCTTTACCAGCCGCTCACGGTCTTCAGGAAGTAGCATCCGCGCTTCAACCAGCGAGTCTGCAGCTTTACTCACTGCAGACACATAAGCCTCCTTCGTGGGGTAGCGTTCCTCCAGGGAAGGGCGAGGGTCTCCGGCCACGATTCGTTCTTTCTTCGTCGCGGCAAACGGGAGGAAGCTGCCTTGGAAGTTACAAAAGCCGCCATCAAAAAACTCGGGCCTGAAAGTGTTCCAACCCGTGTAAGTCCCGATGGGAGCACCCAGATACACATCCCGAACGCCACCCACATCAATTCCGTCTGCATCCACTTGAGGCACCAGGAGGCCGTAACTGCCAACCCCCGATTTCGGCGGCTCGTTTGTGAGAATGCCAGAGCTGTCTTCGGGACGAAAGCCAGGTCCAAAATCAAGCACTTGCAGGCTATTGACGGCACCGGTGTAGCGGAGCGCGGGGCGCGTGACGCCGCCATAATTGGTCGCGGAGATAAGCGGGAAACTGACCCTGTCCGCCGGCACCAGTGTGCCGTCCGCCACAGAGGGCTTTATCGAAGCGGGCGGTGTTGTCTCATCACGAACCCAGCCAACGAGGTTGATGAACGCTGCGCGCATTGTCCAGGTGTGTGGATTTGGATTTGATTGAACCTGACAAAGCCCAAAGGGTGGATTAGCCGGGAGTGGCAAAGACGGCGGTGCATGCTGCGTACTTGCCATAATAAAAGTGCGGACGTTTTCCGGTTCAGGTGCATCGCGCAAGCCGAGTGGATCGGTAAGGCCAAGCGACTGGCGTCCCTCCCAAAGTTCAAGGGCCGTTGCCATGTGGAAAATCAGAGGGCAAGTATTGTTATCGTTGCAGCGATCCAGCAAACCCTGCGAGCGTCCGGTAATCGGATCGGTTTCCCGGCCATAGGTAAACGGAAAATCGTAAGCAGGGTAGTCATGATCGACCTGCTGGCCCCACGCCCGGCCAGGCTGAGCAAATCGGATGTTGAGCGGCATCAGGCCGCCACCGATATGCGGCATCGCACCATCATAGACCCGATGACCTTCCTCGCTACGGTTGAACCCCAGCGCGATCATGCTGCGAATGAATCGGCCGGATTGTGATGAGCCAGTGATAATCGACTTGACCTTAGGCCCATGCACTACAGGGGTGGGCACGCCTTTATCGTCATGCTCAGCCTGCTGAAAGAACGCACCAACATCCCGTGCGATAGCAAAACCAATACCCATTACCGCCGGCTCCTTGGCCCGGTAAATCAGCTCGTAAAGCTTGCCGGGCTGAAAACCAGCGGGTAGGCATATTTGGGTTTCGTTCGGCGTATTGCAATCGCCAAACTTCCAGTCATTCACTGGAATTTCCTGTCGGGGCGCATTTGCCCGCGAACGCACCGTCAACGTCGGACGAAAGCCATCCGCGAGCACTTTGGTGTTGTCGGTTTCAACCGATTTGTAGGTCGTATGAGGCGGCGTGGAGGTGAACCAACCTGCGGACAGGTTAAGGCTGGCGGTCGCTGAGAGCGTGGTCAACTCACTGCGCACCACACCTGTTACCGGCGCCCCATCAGCATTTATGGCCGTCGGCAGTTGCACCATCATGCGGTTTTCACCCGGCGCAACGTCACCCTGCCAGGCAAACGCGATCAGCGTCGTACCCTGGCGCTGTAGAAAACCGTCCCCAGCGACTTCGAAGTTGTTGAACGCTGCTGGACTACCCCGCATATCAGCATTGAACAATAACATCGCGCGCTTAGAGCCTCGATTTGGCACATCAAATAGAAGAATGTCATTCGATTTGGCCACGTCAGCGGGACGCAGGATTGCAACATCAGTCGTGTATTCAACCATCCCACGACCGTTACGGGGGGCAAGTTCGATGTCTTGAATAATCTTGTTTCCAGAAGCTTCTGGGTCTAACTCACCATGAGCGCGCGCAAAGACGCGTTCGTAAGTGCCTGTATTACCGAAGCTTTCGCCTCCGAAAGCGGGCTCGGTCCGCAGGATCTCCAGTTGTGTGATACGGGCTTGGGCAGGTGCTGCAACGATCATCATGGAGCTTGCAAACGCTGCAGCATGAAATAGGCGATTCATCTTTACCCCCAATTTTTCTTTTTTTATCGATGGCTTTTGATGCTCTGATAGCAATGACTTGTACAGATCAAAAGGTTTCAGGCATAGCCCGCAGGTAGCTCGGTTATCATGAATTCTTAAGCGTTCCGAGAACACACCCTCTCGTTATCTATTTCACTCGTTGGTACCTGCAAACAAAAAAATCTGAGGTTTGTAGGTACTTCTCCAACCTCTAGCTCGTCTGCTGTCTCCCTTGGTGATCCACGCAGCAAATTGTGGATCACCGGGCCTAAGGAGAGCTCAGGCTTAATTAACCTGGAGCACCTTGAGCTCTACGTAGTACGGACATTTCTCAACTGTAATGCCCAGATCACAGGCCAGTCGGATAGTCGCTGATCCACCGACAGCGAGCGGAGCCAGGGAGCCCTGAGCCTTGTAAGTATGCTGATCTGGCCTGTCGAGAGGCTGGGTTCCTTGGAGCATGGTGAAGCCATTCAGATGGTTCAGACGAATGTAATCATCGTTAGATGGGCTGTTTTCGTTCTTTCTCTACAATGAGACTGTCGTTAGGCAGAGCCACTTGGCGGCTCCGATCATTGTCCTTGAAGCCGATGGATGTCGTAGTGCCGAATCCTTGGAACAACACAGTGACATCTCGAAACGCCTTGTAGCCTTCAGGCGCCTGAACATCAGCCGCATGCAACTGTTCTGGAAGCAGGGTGCTTAACGGTGCCTTCACATAGACCACCGCTTTTTCGACACGCACCTGCGCAAGGCGCATTGCTCCGTCCGCTAATTGTCCCGTAACACCTCCAAATAGCAATGGTAGGAAGATGAGAATGGATGCACTCACAAAATAAGTAGTCTTATGTCCGTCGGCCCTGTTTACGTGAGCCAATCTTTCTGATTCTGTCGTGACGATAGCTGAGCGTGCCAAACGTTCTTCTCGCCGGTAGTCAGCGCCGGCAGAGCGCGCAAAAGAGTAGAATAAATATATAGCTATAGGGAGTAACGCTAGGTTCATGTAGGCCGTGGGGTCACGTTTACCCATCCAGAAAATTAACAATCCCCCTATTCCTGCAAGTGGGATTGACATCCAGTGGAACGGTGCTAGTTGATATTTGATATCTTGCTGGCTTTTAGCTACTTTGCATGCTATCCAAACTAGCCCGCGGATGATTCGTCGGATTACCGGGGAGCAAAAAATACCAATTGAACCCATACATATAGCAAACATTACGTAGACGAAACCAAAGCATGCAGCTGCTACCAGAAATAAAAGTCCATCCCCTAGCGCAAGGCCTTGAGGGAAGTGTCCGATTTTCAGCGCATACATAACTACGCAGATACTTCCCAAGCTGATGCTGAGTTTAAAAAGTCCGGTAGCCAGCTTAATGAAGCTGTCAACTGTAGACTCGAGAGAAGATATTGCTATTTTCATAAAAATAAAACCATTTTTTTAATTTGCCGGAATATGCTTAACCGTTTCGAGCTTAGTTTTCGCAGTGGAGCTAAGTCTAGCCTATTGATAAGCCAATGGCTAACGGGGTCTCTCGCCTGACTGAGATATAAGCAGGGTCTTGCTTTGCTTTTCCAAGGGGGCGGGCTCATTGTTGTGATTTTTTCAATGTAAATTCATTTCTTCGAGTTTGAAAACTATCGTTGATCATGGTTGCTAAGGGCGGTTGTGCCGTGTGCGGTGATGATATCTATTCACCTCAGCTCAAAATTTATACGTTAAGCACGGTATCTTCTGAGAGATCGACGAGCATCTCGATCGGAATCGATACCGGGGTCAGCTCTTGAAGTGAGGTCGTAAATGATAAGGAACAAAGGTACCAGACCTACATGGACCGGATATCGTTTTGCTAGTAGCATGATATTGAGGGTAAATGATCTAGAACTGGAGGTGCTTGCAGAGGCGGAAGCGTCCTAGAGGCTCATTTTCAGAGCCTAGCGGATCTGAATGGCACTAGTATCTAACCGTCGGCCCCATTGAGCTGATCACTCTGTTCATAAAATGATGCGCTCCAATAGCATATTCATGGACTCGATAGTCGACGGCGTTCATCTTCTTACCCTTATGCTGAGTGAACCCTTTGTACTTGCAAAGTTTCTGGTCGACAATGTAAAGATGCTTGATCTTGTTGTTAACCACTCTAATTTCGTCAATTATCTTGAAAGAAGATAGGCGCCTCAAATCTATTCCAGCCCGTCTTGCACAACCAAGAATTTTATCCCACTCATGTGGAAGTCCCGTCTGCGACTTGTCTTTGAGTATGATGGCCTGCTTAACGTGTTGCTCAATGGTCACCCACAAGTGGATGATAAGACCTTCATTGGCAATGGTCTTGGCGTTTTTTATTTCGCAATACATATCGAAAGGCTTAAACCCGAGCCGGGCATGAGGGTGATAGTCCTCATGTCCGGATTCGATAATTTGGCTGAACATGCCATCATAGTGCTGATCGTATTCGGCGAGCTTGGGAGCTAGCACCTCAACGTTATGGTTGTATTGGGCTACCGCATACCTGTTACACATAATTACGTCATCAATTCGATTAATGACAGCTTGTCGCAGCCCGCTTAATTGGTGAGTGAATTTTTTCCGAGTCTCACACTTTTGATTTTCGCTGGAGGGGAACTCAAGAAAATCGCCAACTAGTGCTTTGGTTTTTGGGTCTGAGCTGTCTTTGTGTAGCTCAACATATTCATTTAAAGTTGGTATGAATTCGACTTTTTCTAATTTCAATGCTACGTCCTTGCGCAGACACATTAAAGAAGCTGAGGCGGGACTTCCACTGACTTAGTGAAAGCTTGCTCAGACAAAGCAGTTGTCGCGCTACCGGTAACTGCTGACAACCCTTGTAAAATAGCTATTGGCTCGAATCTAAAATTATCTGTCGCGCTCTGCCACTAGCCGCAAGTAGATAGATTGAAGCATTCATCCCGCCTCTTGGTCCTGATCCTCATCGAGGGGACGCGTCGATCCCAATATTAATTTCAATTGCTTCGTCAGTTCACGTAGCTCTTCTGAAGCCACCTTGACTCTTTCATACTTCGGCATATCAATCCCATGGACGAGCCGATTACGAAAGTCTTGAATCCGCTTAGCTGCTTGGCCAAGCGAAGGCCCGGTCTTAGGGTAATATTGATGAAGCATCGAAACCATGCGCATGGGCGCCCATGGGCCGGATTCACCGGGCTGTTTATCTTTCCATAGCTTAGTGAGCATTTGCTCATACTCTACCCAAAGCTGAATGAATTCACCGATTGCCTCCCGCTGCTGACGAGTCTCGCCCGTGACTAAAGATACCGAAGGTGTAGGCTCAACTCGTCGAATATGCTCATACATAGCGTACCGGCTCGGATCCTCTATCAGAATTTGGTCTATCACCTGCTCAGACAATGGACGCTTTTCAAAGTCGTTATGCAGGGGTTGAACGTATTGTGCAAGATTTTCGGGCTTGTTTAAGTCCAACGACTTCAACAAATCAAATAGTATATCGACCCGACCAATGGCAGCCTCTGTCACCGTTGCCTCGCCTAGAGCGGCTCTAGCAAGCTCTATTAGTGACGCCGCCAGGTCATAGTGATTAGAGAACTTACGCCCTTGAGTAGACGCTCGTTGCTCTCCTGCTTTCTGCAACCTTTCCAGCGCAATTTCGCCCGACAGCACTAAGCCATTAAGCTCATCTAAAATTGAATATTCTTCAACTGACAACTCACCTTGAAGCGGCTTGTATACTAAGTCATGTTCCACCTCCGACCATGCATGCATGAGTACAGAGGCGACCTGAATTTCTACTTTCGCTTCAGCATAACGCTGATTGGAGTCATGAAGTGTCGCCTCTTTCAGAACTACACGGTAGTGCGTAGCCCAGTATCCCGAAAAGCGTTTTTTATACGACGGCGCTGCAGCAGTTGGAAACTCTTTTGGTGTCTCCGTCAGATCAAATAACCCTTCAATTATTCGTCCTACCTCTTGCCGCTCTCCGGGAAAGTACAAGGCAACCCGAACTCCTGCCAGATCCACAATGTCGTCAAAAATTGCAGAAACGCTCTCATAGCGACGCTTCAGCGCGCGTTGCCTGACTTTTGCCTCTAGGCGGGTCGGGTTTTTCGCTCGCGAGGTGACAATGGCTCGGACGCCCGCCGAACGCAAATTAGCCTCTAGGCTCTGTGCGACCATACGACAGGCTTGTTCGTAGAAGTCGTACTCTTTTCGGTAACGGGCAATAAACTCTGAGACGATATCCAAGTTATTCTTCCATTGAATTGGACTGCAGCAAGGTATCGACTTTACACCAGTCGAGCGCTTGGCTGGATTCCCTGCAAAGTAGCGGATATAAACCACGGCGTCTAGGAATGGCCTGCTTCCCCGGCTATGCCTCACTCGATGATATGAGTCGCCTCGATATTCCTATACACCTTTGGGTCCGCTTTTGGCAGGTAGCGGGCCTCCATGAACGTCCACTTCTGGCCGATTGCGGGCCTTCGTCTCAGGTAGCTACAGGCCAAAGGCGACTGTCAAAACGCTACACCTGATGCCCTGCCATCCGCGACCAATACTGCTGTATATTTTCGGATCAGATGGAAATGTTACGAAAGGATTGAAGCATGGTATCCATAAGGGGATGGTTAACTCGACTGAAAAATCACGAGGCGCCCGTCACGCAATGGGAGGCTCAGCGCCGTGAGGAAGCTGCGCGTTTGCTCGGCAACGCAGAAGAGAGTGGCGACTGGATAGCGCTGACCACCCACTACAACGGTTTCATTCGCGAAGTAGCGGTAAGGGCACTACGTGACCAACCTTCTCCTGAAGCATTAGCAGCATTGATCGATCGGTTGAACGATTGGGTTCCACAAATTCGTGAGCTGGCAGCAGAAAGCCTAAATCATTATCTATCGCCGTCTTATGTTCAGGCCTTGTTGTTCGTGCTCGAACCGCTCATGGCGCTGGCTTCGCGTCAAAGGGCAGATCATGGTCCTACGCTGATGGCCGTGCGCAAGGTCCTTCAGACGGCCGAGATTCACGATGATGTCTACGCAAACTTCCTGGCGCGACAAAGCGGTCCGGCACGCTACTTGTTCACGTTGTTGCTGGAAAAAAGTGTCGATCCACAGGCGCTTCTACGAGATTCACTGGCCCACCGAGAGTTAACTGTTCGCCTTGCAGCCGTGGCCGCTTGCCAAGCGTTGCCAACGGCGCAAGCACTGCCATTGCTACGCGAAGCCCTGTTTCGCCCAGGGGCCAAGGTGCGAGTCTGCGTAATGCGTGCGCTGCTGCCATTGCTGGAAAATCCACAACCGTTGTTGTGTACGGCCTTACTGGATGACTCGCGGTCCATCCGAACCCTGGCCCTCTGGCTAGCGCCGAAATACGATATTGATGCGCTGGCCATTCTGGCCGAACGACTGACGCAGGGCTTGCCCACAGCAAAACGCGATTGGCTGGGTATCCTGGGGCTGGCAGCAGAACTTGATGTCGAACTCGAACACAGCTGGTTGACGGCAGCAGCAGGATCTAATTATCCCTCCGTACGGCAAGCCACTATGGGCCATCTGGGCGAGGGACATTCGGTTGAGCTGCTCAACGCGCTCGACGATCCATCGAGCACCGTATTTCTTGCTGCAGTTGCCCAACTGGACACGCATTCTTGGGCTTCATTAAAAACCGGGCTAGATGCCAAATTGGACAAGGATTGGCATGAGCTATCCGAAAAGCGCCGCCATGCCCTTATGCGACTGCGTCCGCAATGGCAGCAAGTAGCTTACTTACTCGCACGGTTAACTGCAGAGCCCGCTGCACAAACTCTTTGGGCTAAACGAGTCGACTTGTGGTGCGAGGAGCAATACCAAATTGTCGATCCGGTCACGTCCAGGGCCGAGCGAGGCAAACTGATTGAGCAGCTCCGAGACCTCACCTCAAAAGGACTAATCAGCAGTGCCAATTTTGCACGTGTTTCGGATTGATCAAACTCCGACACGACTACAGAAATTCGAGCACTCATGATCCAGCTCATACGGGGTGTGAACTCATATTGAGCATTCAGTTGCGCATTGTCTGCGTCGTTCAGCCTGAATGTTCTGTAGGAAACGGCTCTACCAGCGGTGTAGCCCCCACCCGCACAGTCTCCCCTCGCAACCCCACCCGCATATCCGCCCCACTAGGCTGCTGATACAAGCTCAACCCGAACTCCGGCATCACCGTAATCAGATAATCGAAAATATCCCCTTGTATCCGCTCGTACTCAACCCACACCGTCGTGCGCGTGAAGCAGTAGATTTCCAGCGGAATGCCTTGTGAGGTGGGTTCGAGCTGACGAACCATGCAGGTCATGCCTGGATTGATGTCGACGTGGCTTTTCAGATAAGCCAGCGCGTAGGCGCGGAAGGTGCCGATGTTGGTCATGCGTCGGCGGTTGGCGGACATTTGTGCGACGTTGCCTTGTGCCTGGTTCCAGGCGAGCAATTCGGCCTGTTTGCGGCCGATGTAGTCGGTGAGCAGGTGGATTTGCATCAGTTGTTGTTCTTCATCGTCGCGCACGAAGCGTACGCCGCTGGCGTCGATGAACAGGCTGCGCTTGATGCGCCGTCCGCCGGATTGCTGCATGCCGCGCCAGTTGCGGAATGACTCGGACATCAAGCGCCAAGTGGGGATGGAGACGATGGTTTTGTCGAAGTTCTGCACCTTGACGGTGTGCAGGGTGATGTCCACCACGTCGCCGTCCGCGCCCACTTGCGGCATTTCGATCCAGTCGCCGACGCGCAGCATATCGTTGCTGGTCAGCTGCACACTGGCGACGAAGGAGAGCAGGGTGTCCTTGTAGACCAACAGGATGACCGCCGACATGGCGCCGAGGCCGGACAGCAGTAGCAGGGGCGAGCGGTCGATCAGGGTGGCGACGATGATGATCCCGGCGAAGACGTAGAGGATCATCTTCGACAGTTGCACGTAACCCTTGATGGAGCGCGTGCGGGCGTGTTCGGTGCGCGCGTAGATGTCCAGCAGGGCGTTGAGCAGGGCACCGATGGCTAATGTCATGAACAGGATGGTGAACGCCATGGCGATGTTGCCGATCACGTTCCGGCCCGCAGTGCTCAGGCCCGGGACCAGCGTGAGGCCGAACTGAATGACCAGTGACGGCACCATCTGCGCCAGTCGGTGAAAGACCTTGTTGTGGCGGAAGTCGTTGACCCAGTGCAGGGACGGCTGACGGCCGAGCATCCTGACGGCGTACAGCACCAGAAAGCGCGCCACGCGGCCAAGCACCAGTGCGGCGGTCAGCAACAGGACCAGTGCCAGCCCGGTACGTACCCACGGGTGCTGGTCGAGCATGTCCCAGAGTTCCTGGGTCTTGAGCCAAAGCGAGTGAATATCCATAAAAGCATCGGGCCCGTTGAGCGAAGAGGGGGCGCGATTAAAGCACTTACGGATCAGAAGGAGCGAGCCCCTTATGACAGGACACACAATAATCGCTGTCATGATGGTCGGTCGAACTCTTTGATCCCGCCAGTCTGTCTCGTGCTCCGCCGATACGTTAGAATTCAAATTCAAAAAGGGAACAGGCATAGAGGCCTGTTCCAATCTCGCTAAGGGTTGAATTCCATGCTGGCTATCATGGAAGATATAGTTAATTTCTATAGGAATTTCAAATATGCATGAACAAGCGTTGTTGACAGAAGATCATCCAAGTCTTGGAAATGTCGGTGCGTTAGTCGGAATAGACCAAATCGAAGAGTTATACAAGACATCGGTATCAGCCAATAATGCTGTCAAAGTGAAATGTGCTAATTCCTCATGTGGCGTCAAGGTAAGCATCGTCATACCAGACAAGGAAAAAGCAGGCAGAAAAACTTCACCCTCTGCTCACTTCAGAGGGCGCCACCCTGCGGGGTGTGATAGAAAGCCCCAGACCTCAGCTACAGCAACTACCAGCGCATCCTCGCAGCTCAAAGCGAATCCAGTGAAAAAAGATTTTCCGCAGGTGTGGATAGATCCATCAAGTACAGCAGTGAACGAGTCTGGAAGCTCGCTTGCTTCTGCGACCCAAGATCAACGGACAGGATCAGGAGTTGGCGGGCGCTCCAAGGACGGCTTTGGTGCCAGTGAAGGTCGCTCAGAAATGGTAAAGAGATTTGCCAGGGCGTGGCTGGAAATGAATGCTCAATCCAGAAGAATGAGTTCCTTGAAAGCACCATGGAATCCTGAAGGCACCTACGATTCTGCTTTTTACTCGTTTGAACTCAATAGCACCAAATTTCTTGGGAAAGTGGGCACCAAGATATTTACTGCTCCAGTTATTTCCGTAGATAAGGTCGGGGGAGATTTTTATTTAGGTCTACAAGAGAAAGCCCTTGGGCAAGCTCCGAAGATTGTCGTGCTAAAGTCAGAAGTCTTTGAGGTGGGAGCAGCCGGGCGCGCATTGCTGAACCAGCTGAATACGTTTGATTTGGCCCAAAAAGTCTATCTGTTTTGTTATGGCTCTTTTAAATATAACGCTGGTGCCAGTCAGTCCGAATTGGTGGTGAAGCACCCGCATTTTATTTATATTGATTTACCCGCATTGTGAACCAACCTCATCTTCTGATGCGCCGCTGACGTCGGTTGCAAACGCAATGGGTGGATCTGAATGTCGCCTCCTGATTACCCCCGATACCTCACCGCCTCGACAAACGCACTGAACGCCGGCGACGCCTGTCGCCGGTTCGGGTAGTACAAGTGAAAGCCTTCGAAATAAGGGCTCCAGTCGACCAGCACTTCTTTCAAACGGCCGCTGGCGATGTGCGGCTCGGCCATGGAGTCCGGCACGTAGGCCAGGCCTACGCCGTCCAGTGCAGCGTTGAGGACGTGGATCATGCTGTTCGACGTGAATTGCCCGTTGACCCGTATGTTGAGCTTGCGGCTGTCCTTCTCGAACTCCCAGGCATAGCAGCTGCCGTTCGGCGAGTGGCGGATGTTGATGCAGGTGTGCTGGGTCAGGTCCTGTGGTTGAAGGGGAACGGGGTGTCGCTCGAAGTAGGCAGGCGACCCGACCACTGACAAGCGCCAGTCAGCCCCGAGACGCACGGCGATCATGTCCTTGCTGATGGATTCACCCAAGCGGATGCCTGCATCGAAACGTTCGCTGACAATATTGGTGAAGCCGTAGTCGATGCAGATCTCGATCTGGATATCCGGGTACTGTGCGAGAAACCCTGCAAGCATTGGGCGGATAATGCCTTCGGCGGCGTCATCGGAGCAGGTAATGCGAATGGTGCCGGCGGGCTTGTCGCGCAGTTCGCCCAACACTTCGACTTCTGCGGCAATCTGATCCAGCAGCGGCCCGATCGAACGCATCAGCCTTTCACCGGCCTCGGTCGGTGCCACGTTGCGTGTGGTTCTGGCCAGCAGGCGCAGGCCCATGCGCTCTTCAAGCCCTCTCATGCTGTGGCTCAGGGCCGAGGGCGTAACGCCCAGTTTGGTCGCGGCCTTGGTAAAGCTCTGATCCCGGGCCACCAGCAGGAAGGCTTGCAGGTCATTGAGTTTCGGTGTGCTCATTGCTGAGTATCTCTCACAAGCGCGTGGAAATTACGGCGTCTAATAATCCTAATCCCTTTGCCCTAACCTGTGCCGACTATTTTCAACGTCGCCAGGTCAGGAAGCATGCAAGCATTTGATTCAACCCTGCAGCAGCCCTCCAGTGCCGCGCATCCCCCTGCATGGGGCGCTGTATTTTCGATGGCGCTGTGTGTGGTGGTGCTGATTGCTTCAGAGTTCATGCCGGTCAGCCTGCTGACGCCGATCGCGCAGGACCTCGGCATCAGCCAAGGCCAGGCAGGGCAGGCAATCTCGATCTCGGGTTTCTTTGCAGTATTGACCAGCCTGCTGAACACACCGCTGACCGGGCATCTTGACCGCAAACCGGTGCTGCTGGGCTTCAGCCTGCTGTTGCTGGTGTCCGGGGTGATCGTCACGCTGGCGTCCAACGGCTGGTTGTTCATGGCGGGCCGTGCGTTGCTCGGGATTGCCATTGGCGGTTTCTGGTCGATGTCGACGGCGACCGTAATGAAGCTGGTGCCCGAAGAGTCTGTTTCCAAGGGCCTTGCACTGATCAACGGCGGTAATGCGCTGGCGGCCACAGTGGCAGCGCCGTTGGGCAGCTTCATGGGCCAATACATCGGTTGGCGTGGCGCGTTTTTTCTGGTTATTCCGCTCGCTGCTCTGGCGTTTGCCTGGCAGTGGCTGAGCCTTCCGGCAATGAACAGCCAGCCGGGCAAGCGGGCGCGCAATCCGTTTCGCCTGCTGGGTAACCCGCAAGTGGCCATCGGCATGGCCGCCATCCTGTTGCTGTTTATGGGCCAGTTCGCCGTCTTCACCTATTTGCGCCCGTTTCTGGAAGAGATCACCGGGGTCAGCGTCAACTCCCTGTCCCTGATGCTTTTGGCGCTGGGGGCCAGCGGGCTGGCCGGCACCTACCTGATCGGCAGGCT
Organism: Pseudomonas sp. ICMP 3272; assembly: GCF_001466905.1. NCBI lineage: Bacteria > Pseudomonadati > Pseudomonadota > Gammaproteobacteria > Pseudomonadales > Pseudomonadaceae > Pseudomonas > Pseudomonas sp. ICMP 3272. The sequence continues at coordinate 30,544 of NZ_LKEK01000050.1, read as the reverse complement.
GCTGCACAAAGGCCTGTATGCCTGCCTGATCGGCATTCCGCTGCTGATGGCGGTGCTGGCCGGGTTGCTCACCGGTCTCGGCCATTCGCCACAGGCCGTCGCCATCGTGCTTGCCGCCTGGGGGCTGATCGCCACGCCTGCGCCTGTTGCCTGGGGCCTTTGGCTGAGTAAAACGCTGCCCGACGATGCTGAGGCAGGTGGCGGCTTGATGGTTGCAACCATTCAACTCGCGATCACCGCGGGAGCAGGCATCGGTGGTGCACTGTTCGACAACCTTGGCTGGTGGAGCCCGTTCGCGTTCGGTGGCGTGGTGCTGGCGGGTTCAGCCGCACTTGCCGCAACGGCGCGAGGCAATGCTCGTACTGATCGATAAAGTCACAACCAAGTGCTGAAAAAAACGCGGGTCAATCACTTAACAAGGGAACACGCCATGAAAAAGTTTCTTTTGATGTTGGGGCTTTTAATAAGCTCATACGCTGCGACAGGAGCAGACATGTCTCACGGTGCTGATAATTTCTACACAAGCGACAAGGTCGTTGCGCAAAAAGTGCTGTTCAACAACCAGTACAAGATGAAAGTCGCGGGCAACCTGTTTATACCCAAAGGCTCGAACCCGAATGTTAAAGCTCCGGCAATCATCGTCGGCCATCCGATGGGGGCGGTGAAGGAGCAAAGCGCCAATCTGTACGCGCAGAAACTGGCAGAGCAGGGGTTTATCACTTTGTCGCTGGATTTGTCGTCCTGAGGCGGGAGCGAAGGCCAGCCGCGTAACGCCGTTTCACCCGATTTATACGCCGAAGACTTCAGCGCCGCAGTGGACTTTCTCGGCACCCAGTCCTTTGTGGACAAGAATCGCATCGGGGTCCTGGGCATCTGCGGCAGTGGCAGCTTTGTCATCAGTGCCGCGAAGATCGACCCGCGCATGAAAGCTATCGCCACCGTCAGCATGTACGACATGGGTGCCGCCAATCGCAATGGTCTGAAACATTCGCAAACCCTGGCTCAGCGCAAGAAGATCATTGAGCAGGCGGCACTGCAACGCGACGTGGAATACAGCGGTGGCGATACGGCCTACACCAGCGGCACTGTATACAAACTGACTGACAAATCCGGGCCGATCGAACGCGAGTTCTATGATTTCTATCGCACGCCACGGGGCGAGTTCACGCCTGAAGGTCAGTCCCCCGAACTGACCACTCACCCGACGCTGACCAGCAACGTCAAGTTCATGAACTTCTATCCGTTCAACGACATCGAGACGATATCGCCACGCCCGATGCTGTTCATTGCCGGTTCGGTTGCGCACTCTCTGGAGTTCAGCGAAGAGGCCTACAAACTGGCCGGTCAGCCCAAGCAACTGATTATCGTACCGGGCGCGGGGCATGTGGACCTTTATGATCGGGTCGATCTCACCCCGTTCGACAAGCTGGGTGAGTTCTTCAAGAAAAACCTGAAGTAATCAGCCCGTCCTGAATACTTCAAAAGGCCCTGCAACAGCAGGGCCTTTTTCGTCGTCAGCCTTTTGCGACTTCAAATCTGACCGCCACTGCACCCTGGTGACAGAAACTGTCCCTCTCCCCACTTACCATGGCACAGACAAGGCAAAGCCCTTGATGAGCGCTTGACGCAGCGGAGACTGTTGTTGCCTTGGCAATCGAATCAGTAGCTGATTGAGGAGATCACCATGTCCAGTGTTGAGCCGCTTGATCCGTCGTTTCCATTAAGCCAACAGATGGGAATCGATGCTGCCCCCATCGTATTAATCAACGTCTGCACGATGTCAGTTGAGGACGAAGCAGCCTTTCTCATCGCGTGGGCAACTGACGCTGCGTTCATGAAAAAACAGCCTGGCTTCATCTCGACGCAGCTGCATCGCGCGCTGGGAGACAGCCCAACGTATCTCAACTACGCAGTGTTCGAGTCTGCGCAGTCCTGGCGCACTGCTTTCAAACACCCTGACTTCCGCGAGATCACCAAGGCCCATCCGCCATCGGCGGTATTTCGCCCGCATCTGTTTCAAAAAGTCGCTGTAGCGAATTTATGCACAGCCTAGCGACGGGAATCCTGTCCCGGTAGTTATTTACGCAGTAAGAGGACTACTTATGAAAGCCGTTCAGTTCAACGAATACGGTGGCACCGATGTATTGAAGATCGTCGACATAGACCCTCCGCACGCGGGGCCGGGTGAGGTGCGCATTAAAGTGCAGGCGGTCGGTGTCAATCCCATCGATTGGAAAATACGCGCGGGGTATGTTGATGACTTCATGCCCGTGACCTTTCCCGCCGGTGTCGGCTCAGAGGCGGCAGGCATCATTGATGAGGTCGGTGAGGGTGTTTCAGGATTTGCCGTCGGTGACGTCGTTTTCGGCTACGGACGAAATACTCTGGCGGAACAGGCAGTCCTGAGAAGTTGGGCGTCTGTGCCGCGCAACATGCCAATCGAGGTGGCAGGTGGTTTGCCTGTCGTTGTTGAAACTGCGACCCGCATCCTCGATCACGTCAATATCAAAGCCGGCGAAACACTCCTGATAACGGGCGCGGCAGGTGGTGTCGGGTCTGCCGCCATCCAGATGGCACTGCATCGCGGTGCCATCGTGATCGGTACGGCGAGTGCTCCCAAGCATGAGTACCTTCGCAGCCTGGGCGCTGTGCCGACCACCTACGAACCCGGCCTGGCCGCCAGAGTCCAGGCCTTGGAACCCAACGGCGTCAATGCCGCGCTGGACCTGGCCGGAGCTGGCAGCGTGCCTGAACTGGTTGCCATTGTCGGTGATGCCAGCCGGGTCGTGTCCATTTCTGATGTGTCGGCCCCGCAGCATGGCGTGGTTTTCTCCGCGAAATCGCTCGACCATCCCGAGCGGGCGTTTAAAGAAGCGGCGCGCTTGTATGAGATGGGAGCGCTAGATCTGCGTATCGAGCAAACCTTTTCGCTCGGGGAAGTTGCCAATGCTCAGGCGATCAGCGCCGCCGGGCGCGTGACCGGCAAGCTCGTCATTACGCTGGCTTGATCAAAACACCGGGTCGCGGCCTGTGTCTGGCGGGGCGAAGATTGCGAGGGCGGCTGCTTGTATCAGCAGGTCTCGCCCCGGACGTTGCACGGCAGAATCTCCAGTGCTCGCCACTCTTTGATAAGTTGGCGGCGGTTGCGCGTGTAGCGTTCAGTCAGCACGTGCGCCTGCGCGATGTCATCCATGTCGATCACCCGGTAACGGCTGTCGCCCTCACACCAGACCGCCAAATGACGCCTGGACTCGATGAAGCCGAGCATGATCGGCCAGATGATCTGCGGGTCCTTGGGCGCGTGCTCTATCGAAAGCGTGATGCTCAGCTTGCACTGGTCGCGCAGCGCACGGCGAATTTCGCTCAGGTCGATGGTTGTTGCAACGCTGAGCGGTTTGCTGATGTAGAACGTTTCGTCTTCCAGTGTCGGGCGCATCTCTACAGGCAAAACGGCGCTGATTTTGGCCAGGGCATTTTTTACGGCGAAGGCGAACTTGTCGTCCGTCTGGCGACTGACCCACTGCGCGCCGATCATCAGCGCCTGCACTTCTTCCTCCGTGAACGACAATGGAGGCAATAGAAAACCGGGCTTGAGGATGTACCCCAGGCCCGGCTCGCCGTCGATATCAGCACCCATGCCTTGCAGGGTCGCAACATCGCGGCGGATGGTGCGCAGTGAAACGCCCAGTTCCTGCGCAAGAGACGCGCCTGATACCGTTCTGCGATGCCGACGAAGCGCTTGCATCAATTCAAACAAACGATGACTTCTGGCCATGCCTACTCCATCGCGATAACACCTTTGCCACCGAGCTTGCGACCTTTCTCAAGTTCGTTGATCAGTGTGATTGCGCTGCTCAAGGGAACCACTTCACCCACCGGAATCTTGAAGGTGCCCCTGCTGGCGGCTTCGGCCAGCTTATCCAGAATCTCGACGCGTGGCGAACCTATGATGGGCTTGAGCCTGCGATCGAAGAGGGCGCGTATGAACTTGCCGGGGCCAGGATTCAGGTCCAGAAACACTCCGCCCGGTCGTAGCATCTCAACGCCTTCCGATACCGTCAGCGTGGCGGCGGTGTCGTATACCACGTCGAAACGTGCGGGAATAGCCGATACGTGGGTGGTTCTATAGTCGTAAACATTCTGCACCCCCAGCGCCTTCGCCCGGTCGAAATCCCCGGCACTGCAACTGCCTGAAACCGTAGCGCCGAAGTAACGCGCGATCTGCACCGCTGCTTCGCCGACCGCTCCCGAGCAGCCGTTGATGAACACATGCTGGCCTGCCTGCAGCTTCGCTTTGTCGATCAGCCCATTCCAGGCGGTGATGCCCGGCGTGCCGATGCAGGCTGCATCTTCGAAAGAGAGCGACTCGGGTTTTTTAGCCAAAAATGTTTCTTTTGTCACGACCGCCTGACCAAATGCGCCGCTTTCCTTGAAACGTGCAAGCCCCAGCACCGCGTCGCCTACCTTGAGCCGAGTGACATCCGCGCCAACCGTGATGACGGTACCCGAGAAGTCCATGCCCATCGCCCGGGGAAACGCGTTGCCCGTGACGATCTTCATCATGCCGTTGCGCAGTTTCCAGTCGATTGGATTAATAGCCGCAAACTTTACCTGTACAGCCACCTCGCCTTTTCCGGGCGCGGACAACTCGAAATTATCGAGCCGCATCAACTCCGGCCCTCCGTATTTGCTGTATTGAATCCGCTGCATCAGTCATCTCCCCCGGTGAGTGTGGAAATGACAGTACACAGCGACAGGGACAGTTTTTGTCACCATGATTAGCCGGAGCAGCCCGTATCAACCCGCCATGCGCCGCTCCCGCAACGCGCTCATACATTCACGCCCGGCGTCCTCGGCTGTTTGCAGCACCGTATGGCTGCTGTCTTCGGTGATCCAGGTCAGCATCCGCACCTGACTCGTAGCCTGGCTGCCGCCGTGCATGCGATTCAGAGTTTCACGTTGTTTGAGCATGGCCTTCATGCGCGTGGCCAGCAGAAAGATGTCGTCGATGAAACCGTCTTCGACGTGGTCGTGATGCTCGATGCCCAGACCTGTTGCGTCGTGGTCGATGCGCAAGTGGTAATGCATCGCCCCGGTGGCGTCTTCGCTGCCGAACAGTGCGATGACGAAACCTTTGCCCAGCAGGGTGCGCAGGGCGTGCTGGATGATTTCCTGCACATCGGGGGTGATCTGCCTGACTTCGCGGCTCATGTAGCAGCTCCTGAACTGATTCGTGGTGCCAGGCAGTATTCAATGGCTGGATGTTAAGTGCGGTCCGGGCCAGGTAATGCTGGGTAAAGACCGCCTTGTTCATGCTGTAAAAGGTCCGCCTCAAAAAGTCTGGCCCAGCGAGAATTGGAACACCTGGGTCTCGGCGTCTTCAGGCTTTTTGAGCGGTACGGCGAGGTCGAAGCTGAGCGGCCCGAGCGGCGAGTACCAGGTCACGCCGACGCCGACCGAGCTGGCCATCTGGTCGATATTGATGTTGCCGCAGTTCTGCGTGGTACTCAGGTAGCACTTGTCCGCGTAGACCGTGCCGAAGTCCCAGAACAGCGAGGTGCGCAGGGATTTCTGGTCTTTGACGAAAGGCATCGGGAACAGGTATTCCATACCGCCGGTGATCAGGATGTTGCCGCCCAGCGCTTCGGTGTCGCGGTCGGAATAGTAGATTTGCCCCTGACTGGCGTAGGTGCCGGTGGCGGGGGTATTGCGTGGCCCCAGCGTGCCGTCCTTGAAGCCGCGCACGGTGGCCTGGCCGCCCGCCGTATAGTTTTCGTAGAAGGGCAGGCCATCGGTGTCGCCGTAACCGTTGCCGTAGCCGAGTTTGGTATGCAGGCGCAGCGAGGTGGTGTCGCTGAGCGGCAGGAAGGTCTGGCCGTTGTAGTCGAGTTTGTAGAACTGCAGGTCACTGCCCGGCACGGTGCTGGTCAGGGTCAGGCTTTGTGAGTGACCGCGAGTGGCCAGCACGCCTTTGTTGAGGGTCGATTCCGACCAGCCGACGCTGGCCTTGAGGTTGGTGAACGCATCACCCTCACGCTCGATGAAGTCATAGATCTCGTCGGCGCTGTAGCTGCCGGGGTCGAGGGTGTCGTGCTGGATCGACAAACCGTAGGTCAGGCGCGAGGTTTCGCTGATCGGATAGCCGAGGTTGACCCCCGCACCGACGCTGTTGAGCGAGTAGTAGGAGACCTCGTCGCTGTCATCGTAATACTTGCTGTAATCAGTGGCGTTGTAAAAAACGTTGTAGCCCAGGCTCACCCCGTCAGGCGTGAAGTACGGGTTGGTGAACGCGAAGTTGTACTTGGTCTGATACTCGGAGCGAGTCATGCCAAGGCTGGCGAAGTTGCCGGTGCCGAGGATGTTGTTCTGCGAGATGGAGCCACCCAGTATCAGCCCGGCGCTTTGCGAAAAGCCCACGCTGGCGGTGATGTTGCCCGAGGCTTGTTCTTCGACGGCGTAGTTGATGTCCACCTGATCGTCGGTGCCGGGGACCGCTGGCGTTTCGACGTTCACTTCCTTGAAGAAACCGAGACGCTCCAGGCGCACCTTCGACTGGTCGATCAGGTAGGTCGAGGCCCAGCCGCCTTCCATCTGACGCATTTCACGACGCAGTACCTCATCGGCGGTCTTGGTGTTGCCGCGAAAGTTGATGCGGTTTGCGTAGGCCCGCTTGCCGGGGTCGACCATAAAGCTGATGTCTACGGTATGGTCGGCATCGTTGGCTTTCGGCACACCGTTGACGTTGGCGAAGGTATAGCCATCGTTGCCCAGGCGGCGGGTGATCAGATTGGTGGTATCGGTCATGACCTTGCGCGAAAACACCTGGCCCGGTTTAACCAGAATCAGTTGTTCAAGCTGGTCCTGCGGCACTTTCAGATCGCCACCCAGCTTGACGCTGCCCACGGTGTACCGGTCGCCTTCGGTGATGTTGACGGTAATGAACACGCCTTTCTTGTCAGGCGTCAGCGACACCTGCGTCGAGTTGATATCCATGTTGATGTAGCCGCGGTCCAGGTACCAGGAGCGCAGTCGTTCCAGGTCGCCGGAAAGTTTTTCGCGGGCGTACTTGTCATCGTTCTTGAAAAACGACAGCCAGTTACTGGTCTTGAGCTGAAACTGGTCGGCCAGCTCCTCATCTGAAAACACCGTATTGCCGACCACATTGATGTGCTGGATAGACGCCACGGTGCCTTCATCGAGGGTGATTTTCAGCGCGATGCGGTTACGCGGTGCAGGTAACGCTTCGGTATCGACCGCGGCACTGTAGCGGCCTTGAGCAACGTACTGACGTTGCAGTTCATTGCGCACACCTTCCAGGGTTGCGCGCTGGAAGATTTCACCTTCACTGAGCCCCGACTGCTTCAGCCCCTTCATCAGGTCTTCCGTGCTGATTGCCTTGTTGCCGATAATCTCGATGCTCGCGATGGACGGGCGTTCGACGACATTGATCACCAGCACGTTGCCGTCGCGGGCAACGTTGATGTCTTGAAAGAAACCGGTCTTGAACAGTGAGCGCGACGCGTCGGCCAGACGCTGTTCATCGGCCTGATCGCCGACATTGAGCGGCAGCGCAGCGAATACGCTGCCGGCAGACACGCGTTGCAGGCCGTTGACGCGGATGTCCGAGATGGAAAAAGTGTCGGCGTGTACCAGCGGGGCGCTGAATAACAGGCAGAACGAGAGAAGCAGACGCGAAGAAATCATCAAACCCTTTCCAGAAAGCGGCGACAAAGGCATTTGAGCGCTGCCGATGACACGCCAGAAAGGGCCGGTCCGGCGGGCGCTGTTGGCTGCGCAGCATAGGGGGATGGCATGTTGGGGACGGTTAACGCGGTGTAAGGTTAGGTAAAGATCATCAGGCCTGGCTGACACGCCGCAGCGCCGCCGGGATAATCGGCAACCACCAATCAAGGGCCTGCCATGACTCGCGTATTGCTTGTCGACGATGATCGGGAGCTGACCGAAATGCTCAGCCAGTACCTGACCCGTGAAAGCTTCGACGTGACCTGCACCAACAGCGCTGAAGAGGGCGAGGTTGAAGCCTTGTCCGGGCGTCACGACATCGTCGTGCTGGACATCATGATGCCGCGCATCTCCGGCATTGAGGTGCTGCGGAGGATCCGTGCGCAAAGCCAGGTGCCGGTGATTCTGCTGACGGCCCGTGGCGACAATATCGACCGTATTTCCGGGCTGGAACTGGGCGCTGACGATTACGTGCCCAAGCCCAGTTCACCGGGCGAACTGGTGGCGCGCCTGCGGGCGATCATGCGCAGGGTGAGGGCGGTGCCGGTGGTCGAGACGGTCAGAGAGGTGATTCAGGCCGGTGACCTGACGCTCTGGCCAGGCAAGCGTGAAGCGCGCTGGCAGGGCGTCACGCTGGAGTTGACCGGCAACGAGTTCTGCCTGCTGGAGGAGCTGGCGCGTCATGCCGGGCAACTGGTCAGTAAGCAGAACCTGTCAATGAACGCACTGGGGCGGCCGCTGGCCCGCTACGATCGCAGCATCGATGTGCACATCAGCAGCATTCGCCACAAACTCGGGCCGCGCAACGATAACCAGAGCTGGATACAGAGCGTGCGCAATCTGGGCTATATGTTGATCACGCCATGAGACCGAGCCGGTTGTTCTGGAAGCTGTTTCTGGCGTTCTGGCTGGCGACCAGTATGACTTTCATGGTCGGTGCGGGCTTGTTCATGCTGTCCCGGTCGGGACCGGGTGATCCCTCGTTCAGCACCGTATTCGACAACGAAGTGCGCATGCTTCAGCAGTCGGGCATTCCCGCAGGGCAGGCGTTGCTCGATGCCTGGCAGCCTGACGGGCAGGACCGGGTCGGGCTGTACGATGAAAAGGGCCGGTTGCTGGCGGGCAAGCCGGTAGATAACCCCCGTTTCGAACTGGCCGTGCACACGCGGGAGGGCGCAGTTGTAAACATCAGGGCCACCCAGCGACCCAACCACGAAGACCGGCCTTCCCACCTTAACCCGCTGATCACCGGCACCATCATGAGTGCGCTGTTCAGCTGGTTCCTCAGTGCCTATCTGGTGGCACCGCTGATTAAGTTGCGTGAGGCGATGGGCAAGGTCGCCAGAGGTCGCTTCGACACCAGGGTGAAACCCGATATGGGCCGACGGCGCGATGAAATCGTTGATCTGGCCGAGGACTGCGACCGTATGGCCAATCAGCTCAAAGTCATGGCCGACTCTCAACAGCAACTATTGCATGACATTTCCCATGAGCTGCGTTCACCGCTGACGCGCATGAGTGCCGCTATCGGGTTGCTGCGTCAGGCACCGACGCAACTGGACATGCTCGAACGGATCGAACGCGAGTCGGAACGGATGGACGCACTCATCGAAGAGCTGCTGACCCTGGCGCGCATGCAAAGCGATGCCGAAAGCCTGGAGCGAGAGACGGTCGATGTCATCAGCCTGCTGGCCGCCATCGTCGAAGACGCCGGGTTCGAGGCTGGCCTGAAACAGTGTCGGGTCAGGCTGCAGGCCCCCGAACCTTTTGTGGCACAGGTCGACAGCGAATTGCTTTACCGGGCCTTCGAAAACGTGATCCGTAATGCGGTTCGCCACACGGCGGTAGGCACTGATGTGGTGGTGGTCGCCAATGTTCAGGCGCAGCCGCCGGGCTTGACGGTCAATGTCATTGATCAGGGGTCGGGCGTGGATGCCGATTGCCTGCAACGTATTTTTCAGCCCTTTGAGCGTGGCCCCGACAATACCGCGCAAGGCTTCGGTCTGGGCCTGGCCATCGCGCTGCGTGCCGCTGAAATGCACGGTGGCCAGATTGCTGCGCGCAATCGGCCGGGCGGTGGGTTGGTGGTGGATATTGTGCTGCCGGTGTGCTGAGGCGTGCTGGTTGATCACCTTCAGCGGTTCGATTGTGCTGCTTGCGGCGGTGCTTCACCGGGCAATTTATAAACAAAATCGGCCTTTGGTGGTAAAGAAACTCGGCCCCGGCGCTCGAAACCGTTACGCTATGCAGCTGTATTTTTGTTTTTCGTCGAGGTAGCACCCGTGTTTTCCGAATTCGCCCTGCACGAACGCCTGCTTAAAGCTGTGGCCGAGCTTAAATTTGTCGAGCCTACGCCCGTGCAGGCGGCCGCCATTCCGCTCGCACTGCAAGGGCGCGACCTGCGGGTGACTGCGCAAACCGGTAGCGGCAAGACCGCCGCATTTGTGCTGCCGATCCTCAACCGTCTGATCGGCCCGGCCAAGGTTCGCGTCGACATCCGTGCGGTGATCCTGCTGCCGACCCGTGAGCTGGCTCAGCAGACGCTCAAGGAAGTCGAGCGCTTCTCGCAGTTCACTTTCGTCAAGGCCGGTTTGATCACTGGTGGCGAGGACTTCAAGGTTCAGGCCGCCATGCTGCGCAAGGTGCCGGACATTCTGATCGGCACGCCGGGTCGTCTGCTGGAGCAGTTGAACGCAGGCAACCTCGACCTCAAGCACGTTGAAGTGCTGGTGCTGGACGAAGCCGACCGCATGCTGGACATGGGCTTCTCCGAAGACGTCGAGCGTCTGGCCGGCGAATGTGCAGGTCGCGAGCAGACCATGCTGTTCTCCGCAACTACCGGTGGTGCCGGCCTGCGCGAAATGATCGGCAAGGTGCTCAAGGATCCGCAGCATCTGCAAGTGAACAGCGTCAGTGAGCTGGCTTCCGGCACACGCCACCAGATCATCACCGCCGACCACAATGTGCACAAAGAGCAGGTCCTCAACTGGCTGCTGGCCAACGAGACTTACCAGAAAGCCATTATCTTCACCAATACCAAGGCGATGGCCGATCGGTTGTACGGCCGTCTGGTTGCACTGGAATATAAAGCGTTCGTACTGCACGGCGACAAGGACCAGAAGGACCGCAAGGCGGCCATCGACCGTCTGAAGCAGGGCGGTGCCAAGATCATGGTCGCGACCGATGTGGCGGCTCGCGGTCTTGATGTTGAAGGTCTGGACATGGTGATCAACTTCGACATGCCGCGCAGCGGTGACGATTACGTCCACCGCGTCGGTCGTACCGGCCGTGCGGGTAGCGACGGTCTGGCGATCTCGCTGATCTGTCATGGCGACTGGAACCTGATGTCGAGCGTCGAGCGCTACCTCAAGCAGAGCTTTGAGCGTCGTGTCATCAAGGAAGTCAAAGGCACTTACGGCGGGCCGAAGAAGGTCAAGGCATCGGGCAAGGCTGTAGGCGTGAAGAAGAAAAAGACTGACGCCAAGGGCGACAAGAAAAAGACAGCGGCCAAGGGGCCGACCAAGCGCAAGACGGTCAACCGTCCCAAGTCCGATCTGGTCAGCCAGGACGGCATGGCGCCGCTGAAAAAACGCAGCACCCCGGCCCCGGCTGCCGAGTGATTGCCATGATCGCTCCCGCGCAGGCGGGAGCGGTCAGCTTCTCCTCTGTCTGCCACCTGTGCAGAACAACCCCCCGTTATACCTTCCAGCAGCTTCTCTGAACCGCGACAAACCCCGCAGGTCACATTTTCTGAGTCGTATGCCTGTGGCTGGATGTCATGGGCGATCAATCCATGTTGGACGGAGGTTTAGAAAAATGACTTACAACTGGGACCTTATCGAGCGTTTGTTGCACGAAGTGCAGAACGACGGCGCCAAATCGACAGCCACTGAATTTGAGACACTGCTTAATCGCGGTTACATCGAACCTCGTCCTGGCGAGGAGGGCGGTGATGGCTCGAGCTACATGCTGACAAAGCGCGGCGCAAGCCTGCTTTCTTTGATCGACAGCAGCATTCCGGGAAATGATCACCCACGGCAGGTACTGAATGAGCAGGCAGGCGACCCGCTTGACCCCGCGCTCTTCGACACCATCGCTAAAAAGCCACAGATTGCCTGATACCCGAGATGCTCTGCGTGCCGATTCAACACCAGACGCANCGACGCGGAGCGTCGCACGATAGTTGTGGTGAGATGGTTGTCGTAGCGCAGGAATGCCGTGGGTGACGCTCCGCGTCGCGATTTTGCACCGCACCGCACACGCATGTCTGGGCGCAGAGCATGGGCGCGTTAGCTGCTGATCGTTCCTCACGCTCCCGTGTGGGAATGCCTTGGGTGACGCTCCGCGTCACGATTTTGCGCCGTATCGCGCAATCAAGACAGGACGCAGAGCGTCCGGAAAGGCATGCCCACGCGGAGCATGGGCACGATAGCAGGAGGGCGTGGGCGCGATGGTGGGAGTGCTATCGGATCACTGTTGTGACTTCAGGCAATCCAGATCAGTGAAGTCCTTGCGCATGTCGGCGATGCGGCTCAGCAGTTTTGCACGCTGTTCCGGTGTGCTCATGGCGGTAACGTCGACAATCAGCGATATCGCCGCTTTCTCGGTCTGGTCATAGGCCTTGCGATATTCGGGCGTCCAGAAGGTCTCACGGTCTTGCAACAGTGCGGCGATGCGCTGCGGGAAATCGCTGGCCTGACGCTGTTGCACAGTAGCCAGAAACAGGTTCTGCCAGCGAGTACGGTTTTCAATCCACGCCTTGTTTTGCTCGCCAAGCGAGGCGGACCAGGCCTGAATTCGATCTTTCTGCGCCTGATTCAGCTTGCCGATCCACGGCGTCAGGCGTTTTTGCATGCGGTCGGCGCGCTCGGTAACCTGGCGTTCCAGTGGTTGCTCAAGGTATTTGTTTTCACGTTTGCGCTGATCCTTGGCGAACGACTCCTGCATCTCCTGCACTTGCTTGTCATCAAAGCGCGAGAGCAATTCCACAGCAGACGGGGTAATTTCCTTCGATATTTTCGCTATCGCCTCTTTGGCTTCGCGAGTGCGGGCCTCCAGCCCCTCGTACGTCATCTGGTCGGTTTTGACCATGTCCTCAAGCTTGTCCAGCCAGGTCAGATACTCCGGCAACTGGGTACTGCAATGCCAGCTCAAGTGTTGCTTGAGCCGCACATCCAGCCAGCTTTTCTGTTCCGAGTTCATGTCCAGGTAGTCGCTGAGCGTCCACGGGATGATGACGTCGAGATTGCGATACGCCAGTCCAACCTGATTGCATCCTGCAAGCAGCGCAACGGTCATCAACAGGGTGATGAGGGCTTTGAATAAAGACTGCATGACAACTCCTTGGCGTACTGACGTGCAGTAGAGGAGTGTAGCGTCTGGCAGTTCAACCGGTTTGAGCCTTTAAAAGAACGAGCGCACCGCTTTGAGCGTAAACGTCCCTTCACAGCGAGCGTTGTGGCCGCTGTAGACACTGCAATCGCCGCCGCTCAGGCTTGAGCCGCTGTAGATGAGGTTCATGTCAATGCCCAGCCAGGGGCGTGACAGGTTCAGCGACCAGTCGTTGAAACCGTTGATCAACCCGCCGTCGGCGGAAGATTGCGGGGTATCAAACTGATGATTGGCGTACTGCATGCGCACGCCCACACCCAGTTGCTCGATAGCCCCCAGGTCGACAAATACCGTGCTGTCGCGTGTGCCGACATCGTTACTGAATGCTGCGCCGATGCGGCTGTCTCGCATGCGCAGTCCGGCGTAGAACTCGTGACTGTCGATCTGGCTGGTATCGGGGTAGCTGTAACGAATCATCCCCAGTTCATAGCCCAAGGTATTATCGAAGGGTTTCTTGAAGCCCATGTAGGAGTCAAGTTCCATCCCGGAATCGGAAGCAAACCCCATGTTCGGTGCCCACTGGCCGAAGTAGAAGCCGCTCTCGTGGGTCAGGTCCAGCCCGCCATGAAAGGAGCCCGAGCCGCCGCTCGGCGTCACCAGGCCTTGCGCCATGCTGCGCGTGGGCGTAGTTGCCAGTTTCAGGTCGAAGTCGCCCAAGTCCCGCTCCAGAACCTGGGCAGAGACGGACTGACAGACAAGCATGGCGCTGAAAGACAGCACATGTAAGCGAGGGCTGAGCATGGCTCACTCCTTGATCTGCGAGGAGTGTGGTCAGGGATGGCGTATCGAAAATGGCTCAGGAGCCGACACAAGCCGCGAGCTAGAGCCTCGCAAGGATACCGTTGAAATTGGCCGAGGGCGCACCGTTCGTCGATCCGTTGTGTGTCAGTTAGCCGCAGTGGTGCGCGCCGAGGGGATGACCAGGCCGCGAATCACTACCAGCGCCTGTTGAAACGACGGGTAGCCGCTCTTGGCGACGTCCAGTTGGGAGTACTCGGCCTGGTAACGTTCAGCAAGTTTCGGGTCGCTGACGCTCAGCTGTTGCGAGAGCAGGGCGATGGCCAGTGGATGCTTGTGTTTTGCCGCAGTCTGCAGCAGCTCGATAATCTGTTTTTGATCGGCCTGCTGACGGATCAACAGTACGGCCTGATAGAACTCGGCTTCGCCTGATGCGTCGTCAAGTGCGGCACGGCGCAACATGGCTTCGGCCAGTTCGTAGTTTTCGCGGTCGTCTTCGCTGATCAGCAACTTGGCCTGGAGCATGTCGTTCTGATAAAGCAGATGCCCCGCCCGGCATGGGCTGTCGGTGAGCTGACTGTCATTGGGACCGTTTTCGCAGTGGTGCGATGCGCAGCCGCCAAGGTAGACAAGTGCGCCGAAAAGCATCCAGTTCTTCATTCGAGCATTCCACAAAGAAGATAACGTCCAGAGCGTGATCCAGCTCGTGGTCATAGTGATATCAGAGGAGAGAGTAGCAGCGTGACCGGAAGAATATCCAGCGAAGGATCGTCAATCTAGCGCCTTGAGCGTCAAGGCGCATAGAGATCGACAGGCAGGGCGCGGTTTTACTTTTTACCGAGATTGATCTGCTTGGAAGGTGCGAAGGTCTGGCCACTCACGCCTTTGGCAATTTGCTGGATTTCACCGCCGGACTTCAGGAAAGCTGCAATCTGCGCGTTGATCGAATCGCTCGTTTCAACGGCTGGGGCGGGTTTGGCTTTCGAGTGGGATGCTTTGATACGCATGGCTGCCATTTACCTTCATAAACGTAATACGGCCAGCCAGAGTACAGGAAACGCTTGATTATTGCTTGGCAAATATGGCATTCGCCCGAGGTCGGCCGTTTGGCGGAGCTGCCTGGGCTCTGCGCGATTTAAATCTAACACTCTGTTTTAAAAGACAAGTTTATGACTGGTAGCCTTTGTGCTGCCCGAGCGCGTCAAGCCGTTTCGATCGGGGAAACTGACGAGTGGAAGCCATGTCGGCACCTTCTGCCACGCGGCGCGAACCCGGCGTTAAAGTCGGGTAGAATGCCGCCCACGCAATGAGGGTATCTGGAAATGGCTTTAATCGGGCGCTACAACAGCTTGCAAATCGTCAAGCACACGAACTTCGGTCTGTATCTGGACGGTGCGCAGGATGGTGAAATCCTTCTGCCCAATCGGTACATCCCCAAGGATATTCCTACTGAAGATGAAGACTGGCTCAATGTGTTCATCTATCTGGACAGCGAAGACAAGCTGATCGCCACCACTGAAAAACCCAAAGTGCAGGTCGGTGAGTTTGCCAGCCTCAAGGTGGTTGAAGTCAACAGCATCGGCGTGTTCCTCGGCTGGGGCCTGCCCAAGGACCTGTTGCTGCCGTACTCCGAAGAGAAGCGTACCTTGCAGGCCGGTGAATACTGTGTGGTTCATGTTTACCTCGATAAGCACACGCGGCGCATCACCGCCACCGCGCGCCTGGATCGCTATCTGGACAAAACCCCGGCCAGTTACAGCGTCGGCCAGGAGGTTGACCTGCTGGTCGCCGAAGCGACCGATATGGGTTTCAAGGCGATTATCAACAACAAGCATTGGGGCTTGATTCACAAGAACGAAGTGTTCAAGTTCATGCGCGCCGGCAAGCAGGAAAAGGGCTACATCAAGGAAATCCGTGCCGACGGCAATATCAGCCTGAGCCTGCAGCCGGTGGGCGCAGAAGCAGCGAGCAGCCTGAATTCGAAAATTCTCTCAAAGCTGCGTGAGAACAACGGTACATTGCCAGTCAGCGACAAAAGCGATCCGCAGGTCATCAGCGGCCTGTTTGGGGTCAGCAAAGGTAACTTCAAGAAAGCTATCGGTGCGTTGTACAAACAGGGGCAGATCGTGATTCACGCTGACCGTATCGACCTGGTCTGATATATCGCCCGGGCCCGGAATTTCATCAAGGACGTCCCATGAAAAGAATACTCACCGCTTACCTCGGCACGTTACTGGCGTTTCTGATCCTCGACGGGTTGTGGCTTGGCGTGCTCATGGGGCCGACCTACCGTGAATGGCTCGGGCCGCTGATGCTTGCCACGCCCGTGGCAGGACCTGCAATAGCGTTCTATCTGCTCTACGGGGCAGGCGTTGTGGTTTTCGGCGTAATGCCCGCGGTCAGGGAGCAGCGACTGAGCCGTGCGACCTTGTTCAGTGGCCTGCTGGGGCTGGTTGCCTACGGCACTTATGACCTGACCAACTGGGCCACCTTGCAGGGCTGGCCTGCGCAACTGGCGCTGGTGGACCTTGCGTGGGGCACGGTGGTATCGGCATTGGCCGGGACGGCGGGGTATCTGGCGGTGCGTCGGTTTACGTGAAGCGGCAGGCCGGGATGAGGTTGCCGATTGGCAACTTTCATCCCGAGCCGTGCGGGAACGTGGCGACTGCTGGTGCAGCTATTTTTGCAAGAAGGCGGCAAAACCCAGGTTGCTGCCCTTGGGGCGCATGTCCTTGAGGAATGAATCCTTGTCGGCGCTCAGCTCCAGACTGACGGTCGGCTTGCGTTTGTCCGCATTGCGCACTTCAAGGCCTTCCATGTGATCACGCATGAATACCGTGGTCACTTTCAGGTGCAGCAACTGGTCGGTTTCAGGTGTGTGCAGCAGCAAGTGCAGCCATTCGTACTGACCAACTTGCAGGCGCGGTACAGGCAGGTCGAACCACCAGATGTTTCTTTTTCGGTCCAGCACGGCGAAGTGCGTGTTATTGACGCCGAGCACCGCGCCGCCCAGGTCCTGGTTTCTGCGTGCAATGGCCAGCTTTTTATCAAGTTTCATAACGTTCCTGTGAATCGGTTTGTTCAGCGTGTCGGCCCTGCCGGACAACAGTGGCGCGCATTCTCGCACAAACTTCGATGCAAACTCGCCGTCGGCGGGCGAAAAGCGCGCCATTGCAAATGGCAGACGAGCGGCATCAGCCGGCCAGAAAATAGTTGAAACTCTTCGCAACAGGCGCAGGTCAACCGTTTTGTCGAGTACGACATCCGATTCCAGCGCGGTCTTCAGACCCAGGAGATTCACGATGAGCAGCACCAGCGATAAAGCCAAAGGTATGGCCAACGAAGCAGTTGGTAACGTCAAGCAGGCTGTTGGCAAGGCTACCGACAACACCAAACTGCGGGCTGAAGGCAAGGCGCAAGAGCTGAAAGGCGAAGGCCAGCAAGCCAAAGGTAAAGCCAAGGACGCGATCAAGAAGGGCGTGGACAAGGCTTGAGTCGAGTGGTCCCGGCGCTTTCATGCCGGGATCAGGCAAGACTGATAACGGCCATCCACGGATGGCCGTTATGCTTTCTGCTCTGCGGGACTGAAACCTTTCACGACCTGTCCAGTCAATGTGCCATCGGTATTCGCATCTCAGCGCCACATGCGGGACACTGCATGCATGAAGTACCGGTTTTCAGGATGTGAGGTTTTCCAGTAAGGGAGCGAGAGGAAGCGCCATGATTTTCCCCCATTTGCGTCAACTGCCAGTTGGTAAAGTGCTGTTGCGCACCGTCAACGAGTTCCTCGACGACGAGATGTCGACCTATGCTTCGGCACTGGCTTATCAGATGCTGTTCTCTCTGTTTCCGTTTCTGTTGTTTCTGATCGCATTGATCGGCTTTCTGCACCTGCCGGACTTTTTTTCCTGGTTGCGGCTGCAATCGGAATTCCTCCTGCCGCCCCAGGCGCTCGAGCAGGTCAACCCGGTCATCGACCAGTTGCAACAGTCCAAGGGTGGCTTGCTGTCCATCGGTATCGTGATCGCGCTATGGACCGCCTCGGCGGGTGTGCGCCTGATGATGAGTGCCATGAACGCTGCATACGACGTGGTCGAAGGGCGGCCTATCTGGAAGCGCCTCCCGCTTTCGATCCTGTACACCGTAGGCATTGCCGGCATGTTGCTCGCGGCAGCGGCTTTCATGGTACTGGGGCCGCAAGTGATGAACTGGATTGCAGCCCAGATCGGCATGGAAGACTTCATCGTGACGCTGTGGACCATCCTGCGCTGGCCGGCGATCATCATTCTGCTGATGGTTGCGGTGGCGTTGATCTATTACGTGATGCCTGACGTCAAACAGGAGTTTCGCTTTATTACCCCAGGTTCGGTGCTGGCGGTGGTGGTATGGATCGTTGCTTCACTGGCCTTCGGTTTTTACGTCAAGACCTTTGCCGATTACAACGCCATGTACGGCAGTATCGGCGCGATCATTGTCCTGCTGCTGTACTTTTACATTTCGGCTGCCGTGCTGTTGCTTGGGGCTGAAATGAATGCGGTGATCGAGCATATGTCCGCCGAAGGCAAGGACGCAGGCGAGAAGGAAGCAGGCGACGGGCTGGGCGAGGAAAGCAGCGAAACAGGCAAACAGCATGTTTCCGGTCTGGGCCGCGATCACTCGGTGCCACTGCAGAAGGCTGACGAAACCTGATCGCGTTCTGTGGCAAGATTGCTTTTTAGGCAAGGAACAACGCAGCCATGATCCGTAGCATCCTGAAAATGGGCGATGAGCGCCTGTTGCGCATCGCCCCTCCGGTGCCCGCAGACATGTTCGGCAGCAGCGAACTCAATACGCTGATTGCCGACATGTTCGAGACCATGCACAGCGTGGGCGGTGTGGGCCTTGCCGCACCGCAGATCGGCATTGATCTGCAACTGGTCATTTTCGGTTTCGAGCGCAGTGAGCGCTACCCTCAGGCCGAGGCTGTCCCTCAGACCATCCTGCTTAACCCGCTGATTACCCCGTTGAACCCGAGCCTGGAAGAAGGTTGGGAAGGGTGTCTGTCGGTGCCGGGGTTACGGGGTATGGTGAATCGTTACCAGAGCATTCGCTATGAAGGTTTCGACCCTGATGGCCAGCCGATCGAGCGTGTTGCCCATGGGTTTCATGCGCGGGTCGTGCAGCATGAGTGCGACCATCTGATTGGTCGTCTCTACCCGTCGCGCATTACCGACTTCAGCAAGTTCGGCTTCATGGACGTAATGTTCCCGGACATGGACCCCAATGCCGATGAATGATCGTCTAACCGCTCTGCAAAACCGTCAGGCTTCCCGACAAAGCGCAATCAGCGGTTTGCTGCGGCTGTAGCGCATGAATTTCTCGCCAAGGGTGTGTGGCAGACGTTGTGCTGTCTCAAACCCGGCGAGCTGGTAAAACCCCAGCAAATCCGGATGGCAGAACAGCCACACCGGCCCGTTCAGCGGCTGCAGCGCTGCGTCGATCAAGCTTCGCGCCACTGTTTTCCCGCGCATGGAGGGCGCCACGAACAGCCCGGTCAGCCAATGCCCCTCAGCGACGGGCGTCAGGCACAAGGCGCCGATGATTTCTGCCTCCTTTGCCACCCACGCCTGTCCCTTGGCGGCCGCGCGCATTGACGACTGGTGCTCACGGTAAAACTTGCCCAACAGCGGGCGGCACGCATCGGGTAACGGGTAAAAGCGGATTTCAGACATCGCGGACGGGCTCGGAACGTGGGCTTCGCATCATACAGAGGCTAAAGCCGTCACAACTAATCGCTACGGGCTGCTGTCGATAGGTTCAGACCCGTTTTTTCCCGCGCCATTTGAGGTGAGCATGAAATCGATAACACGACTGTTGGGCTGTTCACTTCTGGCGCTGGGGCTGCTTGGGCAGACAGCAGGGGCGGCTGAAAAAAACGCGCCTATCCAGTTCGGTGCGCTCACCTGGGAAAGTGGCAGCCTGATCACCGAGGTGCTGCGTACCATCGTCGAGAAAGGCTATGGCTACCGTACTGATACCTTGCCCGGCAGCACCGTCAGTCTGGAAACTGCGCTGGCGAAAAATGACATTCAGGTGATCGCTGAAGAGTGGACAGGACGCAGCCCGGTGTGGGTCAAGGCTGAAGCTGACGGTAAGGTGCTCGGCCTGGGCAACATCGTCAAAGGCGCGACTGAAGGCTGGTGGGTGCCTGAGTACGTAATCAAGGGCGATGCCGCCAAAGGCATCAAACCAGTAGCGCCCGATCTGAAGTCTGTCGCTGACCTGGCGCGCTACAAGGACGTTTTCAAAGACCCTGAATCGCCCGACAAGGGCCGTTTTCTGAACAGCCCGAGCGGCTGGACCTCGGAGATCGTCAACACCCAGAAGCTCAAGGCTTATGGCTTGACAGACAGCTTCGTCAACTTTCGCACCGGCTCGGGCGCAGCGCTGGACGCTGAAGTCGCATCGGCCATCCGCCGTGGCAAGCCAGTGCTGTTCTATTACTGGTCACCCACACCCTTGCTGGGCAAGTACAAGCTGATCAAGCTGGAAGAGCCCGCTTTCGATGCAGAAGCCTGGAAAACCCTGACCGATGCCAGCAACCCCAACCCGCGTGGCACTTCTTCGCTGGCGGCGACGCTGTCTATCGGTGTGTCGGCAGAATTCAGCAAGCAATACCCTGAGCTGGTGAGTGTCTTCAAAAACGTCGATTTTCCGATTGATCTGCTCAACCGGACACTGGGTGAAATGAGTGACAAACATGAGGACCCCAGCGTCGCCGCCGCCAGGTTCCTCAAGCAGCACCCCGAGGTCTGGAAAGCCTGGTTGCCAGCCGATGTTGCCGCCAAAGTCAGTCACAGCCTTTGACCGTTGCGCTGCAAGGATCATGGACGTGGCATAGCTGATAACGTCATCAATGGCCGGTATACGACGTGCCGGGTGGTAAAGCCCTGCCGAGCTGTTAAGTTCAGGGCTCAGTCAATTCATGCTCAGGAGGAGCCATGGCTGATCACATCCAGGGCTCGCGAGGTGCGTGGCAGACCTGTCTGGCGCTTATGGCTTGCCTGTGCCTGGACGCGATGCACCCGGTCAACGCCGAAGAAGCGGATGACATGGCGCTGGCGTTGGTGGAACAGCGAAATCTGGGCGAAGGTCTGGCCTGGCTGGGTTATCAGGTCGCCTCGCGCACAGCGACGTTTGCCGGTATCGTGCAGGCAATTGGCAAGACCGAAGCTCAGGAACTGGTGCAAAAAGAGTTGCAGCGCCTGCAACCTGAGTATCAAGCGCAATGGGACCGCAATCTGGCAGCGGCCTATGCCCATTCATTTACGGCCGAGGAATTGCGCTCGCTCAATCAGGGCGAGGACTCGCCTTCCCTGGTGAGCAGATTCAGAGCCAGAAACACCCAGGTCAGCGCCGACATGAAAGCCCGGTCCTCGGAGCTGCTGGGACAATTCGTAAGTCGTGCGCTGGGCAACGCTCAGGCAGCACTGCAACGCTGACATCCATTCGATGATATGAGGCAAAACCATGGACGCATTCATGCAGGCTGCAATCGATGAGGCACAACTAGGGCTGAAGGAAGGTGGAATCCCCATCGGTTCGGTCATTGTTCACGATGGCAAGATCATTGGTCGGGGGCATAACCGCCGTGTGCAAGAGGGCAGTGCAACCAAGCACGGCGAAATGGATGCTCTCGAAAACGCCGGCCGCCAACCGGCCAGCGTATACCGTGATGCGGTGCTCTATACCACGCTGTCTCCTTGTGCGATGTGCAGCGGAGCTATCCTGCTTTACGGCATTCGCAAGGTGATCGTCGGCGAGAACCAGTCGTTCATGGGCGAGGAGGAACTGCTACGCTCGCGTGGCGTGCAGATCGAGGTGCTTGATAACCAGGATTGCAAGCACATGATGCAGGGCTTCATCGCCAGCAAGCCTGAGTTGTGGAACGAAGATATCGGCGAGTAAGGGGGGTTAAACCTCCAGGTCATGAGCCCGAGAACGGGCTCGGGCCAGTGCAATTGACACAATAGTCATCGCGATACTTGCCTGCCGTGCCAATGCTCTGCGTTGACATGCCTTTGGTGACGTTCTGCGTCACACATCCTCAGCCTGGCGAGGCAGCGCGCTTAGCCGACGCTCAGGCCTCAATGGCCCGATCCTGATCATCGATCAATAATCTTCTTCCGCCCCGGACTTAAAGTGCTGTTTGTGCCACTAGTGTGCCTTTAACGGTGATAATCTCCTCTCATCATCATTACGGTATGCACAACAGGCCGTGTGCCTGATTATTTTCGGAGCCCGATATGTCGGTCCAACAGCGCAATAACGTCAATATCGTGGGCGACGGACCGACCACCCTGATTTTTGCTCATGGATTCGGCTGCGATCAGCACATGTGGCGCTTCATGGCTCCGCACTTTGCCGAACGCTTCAAGGTTGTGCTGTTCGACCTGGTTGGCAGCGGAGATTCTGACGTATCGGCCTGGTACCCGCACAAATATGCGTCGCTCAAGGGCTATGCAAGCGACTTGCTGGAACTGGTCGACGAGTTCGCCGGAAACGGCCCGGTTGTGCATGTCGGTCATTCGGTCAGTTGCATGATTGCAGTGCTTGCCGAGCTTCAGTCGCCCGGCCGGTTCGCCGGTCATATCATGGTGGGTCCATCGCCCCATTACCTCAACGACGGTGATTACGTGGGCGGCTTCACTCGCGCCGATGTCGACTCGTTGCTTGAGACGCTGGAAAGCAATTACCTGGGCTGGTCGAGCACCATGGCACCGACACTCATGGGGGCCTCTGACCGGCCTGAACTGGGTGAAGAACTCGCCAGCAGCTTCTGTCGTACCAACGCCGAGATCGCCAGGCAGTTTGCCCGCGTGACCTTCCTTTCCGACCATCGTGCCGATGTCGCGAAACTCAAAAGCAAGACGCTGATCATGCAAAGCAGTGACGATCTGGTGGTGCCGGTGCAGGTTGGCGAGTACCTGCACCGTGTCATTGCCGACAGCACCTTGCACATGATCGACAACGTGGGGCATTACCCGCACATGAGCGCGCCGCAGGAATGCATAACCGCCATGAATCAGTTTCTGGCGTCTTACGAGAGCGCTGCACATGACGGTTGAACAGGTGAGTCTGCCAGTGACAGAAGACCTGTACGAACATGCGGCCTGCGGTCTGTTGGTTACCTTGCCCAATGGCACCATTGAGCGTGCCAATCTGACGTTCTGCCGTTGGCTGGGCCTTGGGCGTGAAGCTGTTCTAGGGCGCCGTTTTCAAGACCTGTTGAATGTGGCAGGCAAAGTCTTCCTGCAAACCCACTGGGCACCGCTCTTGCAGACTCAGGGGTCAATTGCCGAGGTCAAGGTCGAATTGATTCATGCCGATGGCCGCGCCATCCCCATGATGCTCAATGCCGTACGCCGCGAGCATCCGACCGGGGTTTTGCATGAAGTGGCGGTGTTCATGGCCGAGGAGCGCAACAAGTACGAACGTGAACTGCTTGCTGCGCGCAAGATCGCCGAAGAGCTGTTGCAGCAACAGATGACTGTTCAGACAGAACTTACCTCGGCACGCAATCGCCTGCGTCTGGCTCATGCCGAGGCTGAAATACGGGCCATTTTTGCCGAGCAGATGATTGGCATCGTCAGCCACGACCTGCGTAACCCGCTGGCGGCAATCAAGATGGCGGCCGGGCTGCTGGAGCGCACGCAACTCGAGTCGCGACAAGAACGAATCCTCGGGCACATCCACCACTCCACTGATCGGGCCGACCGCATGATTGTGGATCTGCTGGATTTTACTCATGCCCGCGTCGGCAGCGGTATTGCTGTGGTCCCTCAGGCTATCGATCTGCACGCGGTTGTTGCCCGAGGCGTCGAAGAGCTGCGCCAGGTTTTCCCGCACAGGGTGCTGACGCATCGCAGCGAAGGACAGGGTGCGTGCTCGGCGGATCCGGATCGTCTCCTGCAAATGCTCGGCAATCTGGTGAGCAACGCCATCAACTATGGCACGGACGGCAGCGAGGTTTTGATCACGTCGTCCTTCGATACCTGGCTGATCAAGCTGTCGGTGCACAACGTCGGCGAACCCATACCGATGGAGAAGGTGGACGACCTGTACGAACCGGTCGTACGGGTGGTCAGCGACAGTGACGAAACCCGCACAGTCGGGCTTGGCCTGTTCATTGTTCGTGAGATTGTTCGAGCCCATCTGGGTGAGGTGACGGTTCGCTCGTCGGTTGAGGAGGGTACAACGTTCACGGTGGCCTTCCCGCGCCCTCCTGCATGAGTGAACGTGCGGCCAGGTTTTTTTCGGTCAACGTGGCGTATTCACGGGTGCACAATGATCGTTACAGACCTAAACTAAACGCTGCGCTATTACCTCAAGGCTGGTACAGGTTCTCCATGCGGCAATCCATTTCAAATGATGTAGCCAAGATAAGCCGGATCAGCGCGGTTCCGGCCATCCTGCAAGTCATCACCGAATCAACCGGCCTGGGCTTTGCCGCCGTGGCGCGTGTCACCGAAAGTACCTGGATGGCCTGCGCGGTTCTGGACAAGCTGGATTTTGGTTTGAAACCCGGCGGCGAGCTGGAACTCAGCAGCACAATCTGCCACGAGATTCGCAGCTCCCACAAGGCTGTGGTGATTGATCATGTCGCTGAGGATCCGCTGTTTTGTGAGCACCATACGCCGCGGTTATACAACTTCCAGAGTTACATATCGGTGCCGATCTTCCTCTCCAATGGCACCTTTTTCGGCACTATCTGTGCGCTGGACCCCAAACCCGCCAAGCTGACGGGTACCCCCATCGAGTCGATGATGGCGTCTTTTGCGCGTCTTCTGGCACTGCAGATCGAGGCCGAAGAAAACCTGCAGCAAGTGCGTGAAGACCTTCTGGCCGAGCGTGAGGTGGCAGAGCTGCGCGAGCAGTTCATCGCCGTTCTGGGGCATGACCTGCGCAACCCTTTGTTTGCCATCAATGCCAGTGCCGAATTGCTGCTGCGTCGGCCACTGGATGAAAAGGCCCTGCAAGTCGTGCAACACATCCTGACGTCTGGCAAACGCGCCTCGCAACTGGTCGACGACGTGCTCGACTTTGCCCGTGGCCGCATGGGACATGGTATTCCGCTGAGCATGCACGATGCACACGGGCTGGATGAAACGCTTGAGCATGTTGTGTCAGAGATACGCCGCGTTCACCCGTCCCGGCTGATCAAGTCGGATATAAAGATGCTGGAGCGTATTCGCTGCGACCACGAGCGGATCGCACAATTGCTGTCCAATCTGGTGTCCAACGCGATCAGTCACGGCGATCCCCAAAGCCCGGTCGAGGTGACAGCGGGCGTGCGCGGTGATCTGTTTCTACTCAGCGTTACCAATCAGGGCGAGCCGATACCCGAGTCCGTTCGTTCGCAGTTGTTCCTCCCTTACTCACGGCCAATCACCGACGAGCCGCAAGCCGGGCTAGGCCTGGGGCTCTATATCGCCAGCGAGATAGCCGTGGCGCATGGCGGTACGCTTGAAGTGTGCTCGACACAAGAGCAGGGCACTGTCTTCACGTTCAGGATGCCTTTGAAGTCGGCGTAGATACGCCCGCAAACCACGATGTGTGACCTGTGCGTGGCGCTTCCTTGCCCTGCGCCAGGGCCAAGCCTGCGTGGCGTCGCGCATGGCTGAAGGTATGCGCTTTGACCATCCTTGTTACAAACTCTCACACCGCTATGCTTGCTCATCGACACTGTCGGGTCGAACCTGAGGCCTGGGCTGCCGTCAAAGGCCTGAGTCTTCACGGTTACCCCGCAGTTTCTCCTTTGCCAAGAGGTAGTGATGAACAGTTTTTTGCGCAATCTTGTAGGGGGCGTGCTGGTTGCGTCATGTGGCATCAGTGCTGTTCAGGCGCAGACACTGCCAAACAGCACACTCAACAACGGCGCCAGCAGCAACCCCTATAACAGCCCGATCAAGCGCTCAAATCCCAACAGCCGTCAGGGCACCGAGTCAATAACGCCCCGCGCGCCCGGCTCCAATATTGCGCCGCCTGTACGCAGGCCTACGCTGGAGAACGGCGGTATCGGCAACGGCTACCCCACGCGCCAGAATGCTCCGCGTCCCTCTACGCCGACAACCGACCCCAGCCGCGCCAACTGAATCTTCAACCAAGCGAGCCCGTTTCATCGCGGGACGTCGACTCAATGCATAAGGAAACGCTCATGCTTAGAAAAACCCTGATCGCCACTTGGTGTGCTGCTGCCATTCTGAGCCTGCCGCTGACGGCAAGCGCCGCCCCGGAAACCTACAAAAGCGAACAAGGCACCGTCACGGTCACCCCGGTTGCCGAAGGTCTGGATCACCCATGGGCACTGGCATTTCTGCCTGACAAGCAGGGCATTCTGGTGACGGAGCGCTCCGGCAACCTGCGTATCGTGTCGGCGGACGGCAAATTATCCGAGCCGCTTTCCGGTGTGCCGCAAGTCTGGGCAAGAAAGCAGGGAGGTCTGCTCGACGTTGTGCTTTCCCCGGACTTCGCCAAGGACCGCATGGTCTATCTGACCTACTCCGAAGGCAGTGGCAAAACCGCCGCCGAGGGAGATACTGCGGGTACTGCGGCAGGGCGTGGTCGTCTGTCCAAAGACATGACCCGTCTGGAAGATTTTGAAGTCATCTTCCGTCAGCAACCAAAACTATCGGTGGGCAACCACTTCGGCGCGCGGATGGTATTCGATCGCGACGGTTATCTGTTTATCGCGCTTGGCGAAAACAATGATCGTCCTACTGCGCAAGACCTGGACAAGCTGCAAGGCAAGATCGTACGTATCTACCCGGATGGTAGTGTGCCGAAAGACAACCCTTTTGTCGGGCAGAAAAACGTCCGGCCCGAGATCTGGTCCTACGGCCATCGCAACCAGCAGGGCGCAGCGCTCAACCCGTGGACCGGTACGTTGTGGACCAACGAGCATGGGCCCAAGGGCGGCGATGAATTGAACATCATCGAACGTGGCCAGAATTACGGCTGGCCGATTGCGACCCACGGTATCAATTATTCGGGCGAGCCGATTCCGGAAGCCAAAGGCAAGTTTGTCGAAGGCACAAAAGTACCGTTTCAGGTCTGGGAAGTGTCACCGGGCATCAGCGGTATGGCGTTCTATGACCACAGCCTGTTCAAGGCGTGGGATCACAATCTGTTCATCGGCGCGCTGGCCACTGAGGAATTAATCAGGCTGCAATTTGATGGCGACAAGATCGTTCATGAAGAACGGCTGTTGAAAGGCATGAAACAGCGGATACGCGATGTGCGTCAGGGGCCGGACGGTTACTTGTATTTGTTGACGGATGAAGACGAGGGTAAGTTACTGAAAGTCGGGTTGGCTCAATAATAGCCTGTTAAACCTTTGAAAAAGAAAACTCCCACAATGTAGTGGGAGTTTTCTTATGGTTTCTCGGTGCGATAACTGTTAGGGCAGTCGGATCAGTTATCCTTTGCGTCACGTACCACTTCGCCCGTCTTGGCATCGACGTCGTAGTTCCATTCCACACCCTTGGCGTCTTTCAGTTCGATTTTATAGACCAGGCGGCCGTCGCGTTCTTTTTCCAGCTCGGTATCGTGGACCGTGAAGCCTGTGTGCTTGGCAACGGCCTGCTTGTTGAACTGTTCAAAGTCACCCAATGCCTGAGACTTGTAAAGGCGGATCACTTCATCGGGACCAACGTCGGCCTGGGCGGCACCTGCAACAGCAGTGAGGGCAACAGCGGCGAAGACGGCAGGCATAAGTTTCATAGGGTATTCCTTTCTGATTGATCTGTTTCAATGGATTCGTGACACGCTGATTGGTTCAGCGGTTTTGTTGAATTCAGATTAGCCACACTTACTTAATTCACGCTTAATTATTCCGGTGCGCTACGTTTTTTGCGGTGGCTTCTTTCCCCTGATACGTAAGTAGAGTTTTTCCGCGTCATTCGTTTACCGGCAGACCGTCACGTAAAGGTTGAAAAAAACCGGCGGTGAACGTAAAAGGTTGGCCCCCTGCCGGAAGGTGCATCGCGTCTGTCCAGGCACCTGTCCTTGCGGAGTCTGATCGATGAGTACGCCCTACCGACCTGCCATGCGTCATGCCTGGCGATTGTTACCGTTGGGCATGGCTGTTGCCTCGCCGCTAATGGCTGCGGATCCGCTCACTCTGGACGCGGTCAACGTGACCGGGTTCAGCGAACAGGAAGGTGCCAGCGACTATAAAGCTGGTCGGGCGTCGATTTACGGGTTTGATCAGGCTTCGCTGCTGGACACGCCTGCCTCGGTTTCAGTGTTCAGCGAAGCGCTGATCAAGGACCGTCAGGCAAAACTGCTGAGTGACGTGCTGCGCAACGATGCCTCGGTCGGCGACGGCTATGCGCCGGTAGGCTATTACGAAAACTTTGTGGTGCGCGGCTTCTCGTTGAACGCGGCCAACAGTTATCGCATCAACGGCCGCAGCATTGCCGGCGAGCAGAACGTGGCGCTGGAGAACAAGCAGCAGGTCGAGTTGCTCAAGGGGCTGTCCGGCTTGCAGAGCGGCGTTTCAGAGCCCGGTGGTGTAATCAACTACCAGACCAAGCGCGCGCAGGATGTCCGGTCGGTAACGGTATCTACCAACGAACACGGCGAGCGCTACCTCGCGACCGATGTCGGCGGCTGGTTCGGCAGCGAACAGCAGTTCGGGCTGCGCGCCAACCTGGCCCATGAAGACATTCGCTCGTACGTCGAGCACGCCGATGGCCAGCGTGATTTCGCCTCGCTGGCCTTCGACTGGAATATCAGCGAGCGCGCCTTGCTGCAACTCGACATCGAGTATCAGAGCAAAGAGCAGCGCTCGGTGCCCGGTTATCAATTGCTCGGCGGCACGGTGCTGCCTCACGACGCCTCGCCACGCAAGCTGCTGGGCTATCAAAACTGGTCCAACCCGGTGGGCATCGACTCGCTGAACATGAACGGGCGTTTCGAATACCGGTTCAACGACAGCTGGAAGGGCAGCCTGAGTGCGTCGCGCAGTCGCGTGGTCATTGATGACTACAGCGCCTTTGCGTGGGGCTGTTACGGCTCGGCCAGCTGCGCAGCCGAAGCGGTACCCAACCACTTCAGCGCCGAGGGTGGCTACGACATCTACGACTTCCGCAGCCCGGACGACACGCGCCGTAACGACGAGGTCGAAGCGGCAATGTCCGGTACGTTCAATACCGGATCACTGGGGCACGAGCTGACCTTCGGCTCCAGCGCCTACCGCCGCACCGTGGACACGCGCGGGACCTTCAATGAATTCGTCGGCTCGGGCACGATCAACGAGTCGCCTGAATCGGTGGCACCGTCGCCTATGACGCTGCCACATACCGAGCGCCGTCTGGACAGCCGTCAGTACGGGCTGTTTATCACCGACCGGATCAGTTTCAACGAGCACTGGCAAACCGTGCTGGGCGGGCGACAGGTGCGGCTCGACGAGCAGGCGTTTACTGAAGATGGCAGCGACGCCAGACACACCGAGCGTTACGTGTTCCTGCCGCAGGCGGCATTGATCTACAAACCGGTGGACAACCTTTCGCTCTACACCAGCTACAGCAAAGGCCTGTCGCTGGGCGGGACAGCGGCGTGGTTCACCACCAATGCCAGTGAAATCCTTGCGCCCACCGTGTCTCGGCAACTGGAAGCGGGTATCAAGTATGACTGGCAGCGTATAAGCCTGACGGCAGCAGTGTTTCAGGCCCGTCAGGCCTACCAGTATTCCAGGCCCAACGATGACGGCACGTTTACCTATGTGCAGCAAGGCGAGCAGAAAAACACCGGGCTTGAACTGGGGGCGAGTGGCTGGGTGACCGACCGCCTGCAGATATCCGCCAGTGCGGCGGCCATCCAGGCACGCGTTGAAGACAGCGGCACCGAGGCCTATGACGATCATCAGGCCCTTAACGTGCCCAGATACCGTGGCACCCTGCAAGCCGACTACAGCCTGCCGGTGCCCGGGCTCGCCTTACTCGGCGGGATGCAGTACAGCGCCAGCAAGTACGCTGACCGTGAAGGCTCCGTGCAGGTCAATGACTACACACTGTTCAATATCGGCAGCCGTTACAGCACCCGAATCAGCGGCTACGACACGGTCCTGCGCCTGACCGTCGACAACCTCTTCGACAAACGCTACTGGCGTGATGCCGGGGAGTATCTGGGTGACGACTACCTATTCATGGGCGCACCCAGAACGGCAAGATTGTCGGCCACCGTCAACTTTTAGTGGACGGGCTCTACTGCACGGAGCGTTGGCACGATCGTCGGGATTCTCGTTCCACACGCTCCAGCGTGGGAGTGCAGTTCACGACGCTCTGCGTCGTCAAGAGGACGCGGAGCGTCGCACGATAATTGAAGTGATCGCTCCTCACGCTCCAGCGTGGGAGTGAAGTTCACGACGCTCTGCGTCGTCAAGAGGACGCGTAGCGTCCAGAAACGGCATGCGACGCGGAGCGCCGCACGATAGTTGAAGTGATCGTTCCTCACGCTCCAGCGTGGGAATGCAGTTCTCGACGCTCTGCGTCGTCAAGAGGACGCGGAGCGTCCAGAAACGGCATGCGACGCGGAGCGTCGCACGATAATTGAAGTG
Source organism: Pseudomonas sp. ICMP 3272 (assembly GCF_001466905.1). Taxonomy (NCBI): domain Bacteria; kingdom Pseudomonadati; phylum Pseudomonadota; class Gammaproteobacteria; order Pseudomonadales; family Pseudomonadaceae; genus Pseudomonas; species Pseudomonas sp. ICMP 3272. The sequence goes on along the minus strand of NZ_LKEK01000050.1, from coordinate 72 downwards.
ATCGTTCCTCACGCTCCAGCGCGGGAGTGCAGTTCACGACGCTCTGCGTCGTCAAGAGGACGCGGAGCGTCC
>NZ_LKEK01000049.1:0-86499 GCF_001466905.1 Pseudomonas sp. ICMP 3272 | reverse complement strand
CGCAGCGGTAGTTCAGTCGGTTAGAATACCGGCCTGTCACGCCGGGGGTCGCGGGTTCGAGTCCCGTCCGCTGCGCCATACACCGCTTCAAGGCCCTTGAACTCCTTGAAGCAAACACGAAAGCGACCCTAGGGTCGCTTTTTTGTTGTCTGCGTTTTGTCCGTAGGCGAGTAGGGTGGTTGGCCTGAACACGTGTTGTATCCAAATCCTTTTGATCTGTACGTTGATCCAGCGTCGGCCTTGTTGCAGACTTACCGCCATTTCCCAGTTCGCAGTCTTGCTGGCAGTCTTTTCCTTCCTCAGGATTTTCGATGTTTAAGCTACTGAACGTTCGTACCGCATTCTGGATCTCTGCCGTGTTGATGGCAGCTGGTTGTTCATCGCCGAAGCAGGCGGTTTATGACCACGAACATTTCGATGACGCCGGGACCTTCTCCCGTAGTTATCCCGCCACCGACCTGGCTTATTGCGAAGCGGGGCGGCGTGCCTTGTTGAGCCAGGGCTATATCATCACCAGCAGCGACCCGAAGATGATTGCCGGTCGCAAGAGCTTTCAACAGACCGGCGATGCGCATATTGAAATCAGCTTCAATCTGGTGTGCGCCGCTGATGCGAAGGATGGCAGTTCGACCATGTTCGCCAACGCTCTGCAGGACCGCTATGCGCTGAAGAAGACCAACAACTCGGCCAGCCTCGGGGTCGGAGTGCTGGGCTCTGTCTCGATGCCGATAGGCTCCACTGACGACTCGATGGTCAAGGTGGCCAGTGAAACCGTGTCATCGGCGAAGTTCTACGAGCGCTTTTTCGGTCTTGTGGAAAACTTCCTGCCACCGGAAGTGAAAAAGGCTGCGCATATTGTCGAGAAGCCCAAAGCAGATCTGGGTGTTCCTGATGTAGCCCCTGCCGCAGCTGAGCCGGCCAAGGCGGCCGAACCCGCCAAACTGGCTCCAGCAGCAACGGAGTCGCCCGCCAAGGCCGAACCCGCTGCCCAATCAGCCACGCCGCCCGCGGCAAGCGAACCACTGCCAGCGCCAGCCGAGCCTGCATCGTTCAAGGCGGAAACGGTCGACACACCGGCAGCCGAGCCAACAGACAGTACCAAGCCAACCGAGGCTGAGCCCGCTCAATAACGGCTGTCGTGATCATGCACGGCAGAAGCAGAGCGTCCAGAACTGCATCCCCACGCAGAGCGTGGGGACGATAATCAAGGTGTCCAGAGAACCTCTATCGTGCCCATGCTCCGCGTGGGTATGCCGGTCCGCATGAGGAACGAGAGGTATCCACGTCCTCAGCCCAGAAACAACCGATACGCCGGGTTCTCGCTCTCGTCCCAATACGGGTAACCAATCTCGTCCAGCGCTGCGCCCACCAGATGCCGCTCTTCCTCCGGCACTATCAAACCAGCGACCACCCGGCCGTCTGCTGCGCCGTGGTTGCGGTAATGGAACATCGAGATGGTCCAGCGGCCGCCCAGGCGGTTGAGGAAGTTGAACAGCGCGCCGGGGCGCTCCGGGAATTCGAAACGCAGTACTACTTCGTCGTCGACGCGCTCGGCATGCCCGCCGACCATGTGGCGGATGTGCAGTTTGGCCAGTTCGTTGTCGGTCAGGTCCAGCACCGGAAAACCCTGCCCGGTCAGGCTGGTGATCAGCGTGCTGCGCGGGTCGTTCTCCGGGTGAGTCTGCACGCCGACGAAGATGTGCGCTTCACGGTCGGTGTGGTAGCGGTAGTTGAATTCGGTGATCTGGCGCTTGCCGATGGCTTCGCAGAATGCCTTGAAGCTGCCCGGCTGCTCGGGAATGGTCACGGCGATGATTGCTTCGCGGCCTTCGCCCAGCTCGGCGCGCTCGGCAACGTGACGCAAACGGTCGAAGTTGACGTTGGCTCCGGAGTCGATGGCCACCAGTGTCTGACCGCTGATGCCGCGCTGCTCGACGTATTTCTTGATCCCGGCAACACCCAGCGCGCCCGCAGGCTCGGTGATCGAGCGGGTGTCGTCGTAGATGTCCTTGATCGCCGCGCAGATTTCATCGGTGCTGACGGTGATCACCTCATCGACATAATGACGGCACACTTCAAAGGTGTGATGGCCGATCTGCGCCACCGCCACGCCATCGGCAAACAGCCCGACCTGGCTCAGCACCACGCGCTCCCCGGCGGCCATCGCCGCTTGCAGGCAGTTGGAGTCGTCCGGCTCGACGCCGATCACCTTGATCTCCGGGCGCAGGTATTTCACATACGCTGCGATACCGGCGATCAGACCGCCGCCCCCGACCGGAACAAAGATCGCATCCAGCTGCCCCGGTTGCTGACGAAGAATCTCCATCGCCACGGTGCCTTGCCCGGCAATCGTATCGGGGTCGTCATACGGGTGGATGTAGACGAAACCCTGTTCGTCGACCAGTTTCAGCGAATAGGCCAGCGCTTCGGGGAAGGAGTCGCCGTGCAGCACCACTGTGGCGCCCCGCGAGCGCACGCCTTCGACCTTGATTTCCGGGGTGGTGCGCGGCATGACGATAGTCGCCAGAATGCCCAGTTCGCGTGCCGCCAGTGCCAGACCTTGCGCGTGGTTACCCGCCGAGGCCGTGACCACGCCGCGTGCGGCCTCTTCTGCGGTCAATTGCGCCAGCTTGTTGTACGCGCCGCGAATCTTGAAGGAGAACACCGGCTGCAGGTCTTCGCGCTTGAGCAGCACCTGATTGCCCAGCCGTTCGGACAGCTGGCGAGCGCCGTGCAGCGGGGTTTCGATAGCCACGTCATAAACACGGGAGGTGAGGATCTTGCGAGCGTAATGATTGAGCAGATCGTACTGGCCTTGGCTCATCGCGTCGATCCCTCATACATGCGCAGTCCGGCAACAGGTGGCAGAGCGATAATCAGGTTCAGGAAGGCGCGAAGGGCGATAGAGCGAGGGATAACGATCATGTCTGACTCCTGGTTCAATAATGTTGCCCAGGAGACAGAAGAAACCCGCCTCCAGGGCGGGTTTTTGCAAACGTCGGCTAACCCGCCATGACTGGAATGACGGTAATAATAATCTGGCCGAGGTTTTGCTTGATGAGGTTCATGGCCCTGAGGTTAGGTCGACACGGGCCTGCAAGTCAATAGTGCCTGGCTGGCCGCGTATCGAGAGACGTGCTGAATCGGCGACGATCTTTTTCGTCTGTTTGATAGGGATCAACATTTTTATTTCACATTGGCACTTTAATGTTGATCTTGCGGTCAGTTATTTCAGCTTTAATTATCACCCATACTCAATCAGCCAAGAGGGCGAAGAAATGGACGAATACCAGGAAGAACTGCTTGAATACCGTGCATCGGAGCTGGACCCGGTAGAGCCTGCCGACGACGCTACCGAGTTATGAAAGGCTTCATGCGCTTTGGCGCTGGCTGCGGCGGAACTCTCCCGGAGTCTGTCCGTTCCAGCGTTTGAAGGCGCGTTGAAAGGCTTCGGCAGAAGCGAACCCCAGCAGGTAGGCGATCTCCCCGAACGCCAGTTCAGTGTCGCGAATATAAGTCATCGCCAGATCACGCCGCGTGTCATTGAGCACGGCGCGAAAGCATGTGCCTTCCTCGGCCAGCTTGCGTCGTAGTGTCCAGGTCGGCAGCTTGAGCCTTGCCGCCACTTCTTCCAGATCCGGTTCCCTGCCGCCGTTCAATAGCGGCCCAAGCAGTTGAATGATGCGTTCACGCAAGCTGCGGGTACGGGTCTGTTGCTCCAGCTCGGCTTCGCATAATTGCAGCAGATGCCGCCAGGTACTCGGGCAGTGGTCCGGGTTGCGTAATGCAAGGCAGTTCTGATCCAGGCGCAATTGATTGGTGGCGGCGGCAAATATCACCGGGCTGTCGCTCAGGCTGGCGTATTGCGCGGCGTAGTCAGGCGCTTCGAATTCGATCTCGACGCGTTGTGCACGCAGCCCGGTGCCCGCCAGTGTCGAGAGCTGAGCAAGCCAGCCCGCCAGGATCGAGTCCACAACAAAGCGGTTGTACGCGTTATAGGGGCTGATTGAATAGAAGCGCATCCAGGCGCCTTGCGCATCCTCGTGAAAGCTCGACTGACCGCGATAGTTGGACGCATACAATGGCTCGAAACGGATCAGTGTGCGGGCGGCCTCGCGCACTGTGGGGGCCTGCGCGGCGGTCACGCCCGCCAGACCTGCATGCGCGAAACGACTGAGCTGGCCCATGTACAAGCCGAACCCGGGCTGGCCGGTAAGCTGTATGGCAGCATGTCCCAGGCGCATATAGCGCGGGATCGACAGTCGCGCACCCGCCTGACTCAGGCGGGCGGGGTCCAGACCGTACTGCTCGAGCAGCGGATCAGGATTCTTGCCCAAGCGAGTGACCGCGCCGGCCAGACTCTGGATGTAGCCCACCGACAGGTCACCAAGGCGCAGGGTCAAGGTCGACATCATCAAAGCCAGAGGTTGATCAGACGGGCACCGCCAGCGGGGCCATTGTCAGACGACGGTTCGGCTATTGTCTGACCTGCGTGGCTGGCAAAACTTTGCCCGGAAACGCCCTGATTCCAGAACTGCCCGCGCATGAACACGCTGACCCCTGCCTGTGCACTGCTTTGTGCAGGACGGCTGATCAGGGTCAGGCGATGCCAGGCTTCGCCCTCGCTGGGATTGTCGGCTGCCATATCGATGTCTGAGTGCCGGGGCTTGCGCCACGGTTCGGACCAGGTGGCCTTGCCGATCACAAAAGCAGGCACCGCAATCAGCTGCGCGCCGCTCTGATTCAAGCGTGCGTAATTGTCCGCGTACCAACTGTCGCCGCCGATCAGCACCGCCAGACGCCCTGCGGGCGTGTCGAGCACATTCAATGGGGCGTCGCTCGCCGTGTGCACGTAGCGTTTCTGAAAACGGTCCGGGTACAGCTGACGCTGAGGCTGGCCGAGCGGCTGGCCATCGCTGCCGAATGTCAGGCTGCTGTTGTACAGGGCACCGTTACCGACTTTCAACTGACCGTTTTCGACACTCGGTTCCGGCAGCACAATCGAGCCTGCCACCAGTGTTACACCGAACTCTTTGGCCAGGCCGCCGAACAGTGCCTGGTAGTCACGTGCCATCGATCTTGCCTTGAGGCGCAGATGGGCGTCATCTACACGGTCTCGGCCTTCGGCACTGAGCATCGCCATGATGAATTGCAGCGGATTGCTCCAGGACAGCCAGTCCATCGCTTCATCGACCGTTGCGGCTTGATAAAGCTCATCCTTCTCGCCACTGGCGAACAGCCAGGTGCCGATATGCTCGGGGAGTACTACCACCGTTCTGTGGTTGATCAGCCCGTAATCGCGGGCCTGTTGCAGATAGGCTGCCAGCTTGCGGTGCAGTCGGTCAGTGTTCTGGTAGTCCGTGGGGAACAGCTCCGGCTCGATGCCAAGCAGGTTTCCGCGTTCACTGGGCTCGCCTTCATTGATTGCCAGGCGAATGCGCAGATCGGACAGGTAATGGCCCGCCGGACGTTGTCCGGTCCAGACTGCGTAACTGACAAGGCTGGCTACGCTCAGCAGGATCAGACAGATGGCGAAGAGTTTGCGCATAAAAAGGCCGGCTGGCTGCCATCAGGAAATTGTCGACTAGGGTAGGACGACGTCAGGCGCTTGCCAAGTGCCGCTGCGCGTTTGGATCAATAACTTGTCACTTTCGGTCATTGAGTGTGGGGCTGGATGCGTCTTTACTGTTGCCCATGAGAGGACCCGCAGAGGTCCTTGTTTTCCCGTGATTGACTCGATGGAGCTTCGCCATGACTGCTGCTCATTACCCGCACCTGCTGGCCCCGCTGGACCTGGGCTTCACAACCTTGCGCAACCGGACCTTGATGGGCTCGATGCACACTGGTCTTGAAGAGCGGCCGGGTGGTTTCGAGCGCATGGCGGCTTATTTTGCCGAGCGGGCACGCGGCGGGGTCGGGTTGATGGTGACCGGCGGGATCGCGCCAAACGAAGAGGGCGGTGTCTACGACGGTGCGGCAAAACTCACCAATGCCGAAGAGGCGGAGCAGCATCGCATCGTTACTCGTGCGGTCCACGAGGCTGGCGGCAAGATCTGCCTGCAGATCCTGCATGCCGGTCGCTACGCTTATAGCCGCAAGCAGGTTGCGCCAAGTGCCATTCAGGCGCCGATCAACCCGTTCACGCCGCGTGAGCTGGACGAAGAGGGCATCGAAAAGCAGATCGCTGATTTCGTGACCTGTTCCACGCTGGCCCGCAGTGCCGGGTATGACGGTGTCGAAATCATGGGTTCGGAAGGCTATTTCATCAATCAATTCCTCGCCGCACATACCAACCACCGCACCGATCGCTGGGGCGGCAGCTATGAAAACCGTATGCGCCTGGCGGTCGAGATCGTTACGCGGGTGCGTGAGGCGGTCGGGGCGGATTTCATCATTATCTTTCGCCTGTCGATGCTGGACCTTGTGGAGGGTGGCAGCACCTGGGAAGAGATCGTCCAGTTGGCCAAGGCTGTCGAACAGGCGGGTGCGACGCTGATCAACACCGGGATCGGCTGGCATGAGGCACGTATTCCAACCATCGCCACCAAGGTGCCGCGCGCAGCGTTCAGCAAGGTTACTGCCAAACTGCGTGGTTCGGTGAAGGTGCCGCTGATCACCACCAACCGGATCAATACCCCGGAAGTTGCCGAGCGCATCCTCAGCGAAGGCGACGCCGACATGGTCTCGATGGCGCGTCCTTTTCTGGCCGACCCGGAATTCGTCAACAAGGCTGCGGCGGGGCACGCCGAACGGATCAACACCTGCATCGGCTGTAATCAGGCCTGCCTTGACCACACCTTCGGCGGCAAGCTCACCAGTTGCCTTGTCAATCCGCGCGCCTGTCACGAGACTGAACTCAACTACCTGCCCACCCGGCAGGTGAAGAAAATTGCCGTGGTGGGTGCCGGTCCTGCCGGTCTGGCTGCTGCAACCGTTGCTGCCCAGCGCGGACATGAGGTGACGTTGTTCGATTCGGCCAGCGAAATCGGCGGCCAGTTCAATATCGCCAAGCGCGTGCCGGGCAAGGAAGAGTTCTCCGAGACGCTGCGTTACTTCCGCAACAAGGTGGAAGAAACCGGCGTGCAGTTGCGCCTCGGCACTCGCATAAAAGCCGAAGACTTGCTAGGGGCCGGCTTTGACGAGGTGATTCTGGCAACCGGCATCGCACCGCGCACTCCTGCCATCCCAGGTATCGATAACCAAAAAGTGCTCAGCTATCTGGATGTCATTTTGCAGCGCAAGCCGGTCGGGCGCAGCGTGGCAGTGATCGGCGCAGGCGGTATCGGTTTCGATGTGTCGGAATTTCTCGTACACCAGGGCGTGGCCACCAGCCTGGATCGTGAGGCGTTCTGGAAAGAGTGGGGCATCGATACCATGCTTGAAGCGCGCGGCGGCGTGGCCGGGATCAAACCTGATGTGCACGCCCCGGCACGCCAGGTGTACCTGCTGCAACGCAAGAGCTCCAAGGTGGGCGACGGCCTGGGCAAGACCACCGGCTGGATTCACCGCACCGGGCTGAAAAACAAGCAGGTGCAGATGCTAAACAGTGTCCAGTACCTGAAAATCGACGATGCCGGTTTGCATATTCGTATTGGTGAAGACGGCGAGGAAAAGCTGCTGGCGGTAGATAACATTGTGATTTGCGCCGGGCAGGACCCGCTACGCGAGCTGTATGACGATCTGGTCTCCGCCGGGCAAAGCGTGCATCTGATCGGCGGTGCAGACGTTGCCGCCGAGCTGGATGCCAAACGCGCTATCGATCAAGGTTCGCGTCTGGCCGCTGCGCTCTGATTCAGCTTGTCTGTAAACTGCGCGGATGATTGTTGACGCCCTTGACTGGCAGCCCACTGCTGCGCTGCAACGCTTGAACCTGCCCTGGCTGCAAGATGCCGGGGTGGAGGCGGCAATCCTGCGCCTGGACCTTATTGACTCGCTGATCAGCGGCAACAAATGGTTCAAGCTCAGCGAACACCTGACCCAGGCTGTCGATGCGGGTGCAGAGGGATTGATCAGCCTGGGCGGCGCACACTCCAATCATCTCCATGCGCTGGCGGCAGCGGGCAAGCGCTTCGGTTTCCCGACGGTGGGCCTGTTGCGTGGTCACGCCCAGCAGACGCCGACGGTACTGGACCTGCAAGCTTTTGGCATGCAATTGCACTGGCTGGGCTATGCGGGTTATCGAGCACGACATGCTGCAGATTTCTGGCTGCCCTGGCAGGCGCAATATCCTGAGCTGTATCCGATTGCCGAAGGCGGTGGCGGGCTTGCCGGTGCGCTGGGCTGCGCAAGGTTGCGGGAGATGGTCGATAGCCAGCTCGGGCACCTTGGCTGGGACGATTATCACGGCTGGTGGCTGGCAGTTGGCACAGGCACAACGCTTGCCGGTTTGCTGTTGGCCGAGGCCGGCGCCCATCCGGTATATGGCGCGATGGCGGTGCCGGACGATCATGGCGTTGCTCAAAACATCATGGCTGTGTTGAAAGAAGCCGCAGGGTCGCAGGTGAACGCCTCGCCGAGCCTGCCCGCTGCCTGTGTCCTGCTGGAGGCCAGCCGGGGCGGTTTCGCCAGAACCGATGCCGCGCTGCTCGACTTCATCGCCAGCAGCGAGGCGCATAGCGGCGTACCTCTGGAGCCCTTGTACACCGGCAAGGCTTTGCTGGCCCTGCACGATGAGGTGCTGGCCGGTCGGTTCAAGTCAGGCAGCCGTCTGGTCCTCGTCCATACCGGTGGCCTGCAGGGGCGGCGCGCGATGGGCCTGTAAGCCTTGTCGCAGAGCGCTTGGCATGAATTCTGCGCAGATCGGTGGCGAGACGTCGGCCATGACTACGTGGATGACACTTCTGGAGTGAGGCATCCGGGTCGCTGTCTCGATAATTGGTCCATTCCAGATCAATACGCCGAGGTCAGCCATGACAACTACCGCCGTAGAGCAAGTCGATCCTGCCACGCTGAAAAAGGTCATCGTCGCAGCGGCCATCGGCAACTTCGTCGAATGGTTCGATTTCGCCGTGTACGGCTTTCTGGCAACCACCATCGCGCTGCAATTTTTCCCCAGCGGTGACAGCAGCGCCGCGTTGTTGAAAACCTTCGCCGTGTTTGCCGTGGCCTTCGCATTCCGGCCATTGGGCGGGATTTTCTTTGGCATGCTGGGTGACCGCATCGGGCGCAAGAAGACCCTGGCGATGACCATCCTGTTGATGGCAGGCGCGACCACGCTGATCGGTTTGTTACCGACGTATGCGGCGATTGGCGTGATGGCACCGATTCTGCTGACTGTGATTCGCTGTGCGCAGGGTTTCTCGGCCGGTGGCGAGTATGCCGGGGCCTGCGCCTACCTCATGGAGCACGCGCCGCGCACGCAGCGGGCCTGGTACGGCAGCTTCGTGCCGGTGTCGACGTTTTCCGCCTTTGCTGCCGCAGCAGTGGTGGCTTACGCGCTGGAGTCGTCACTGTCGACCGAGGCCATGAGTAGTTGGGGCTGGCGCCTGCCGTTTCTGATTGCAGCGCCATTGGGGCTGGTCGGTTTGTACCTGCGCTGGAAGCTCGACGAAACCCCGGCATTTCAGGCTGTCACGCAAGAGCACGCCGTGGCTCACTCGCCACTCAAGGACACCTTGCGCCATCATGCAGTAGCCATGTGTTGTCTTGGAGCGTTCGTGTCGTTAACGGCGCTGTCGTTCTATATGTTCACCACTTACTTTGCGACCTACCTGCAAGTGGCGGGCGGGTTGAGCAGGGCGACGGCGTTGCTGGTGTCGTTGATCGCACTGGCCTTTGCGGCTGCTCTCTGTCCGCTGGCCGGTGCCTATTCGGATCGGGTTGGCCGTCGGGTCACTATGGCAACCGCCTGTACTCTGCTGATGGTCGTGGTGTTTCCGTCATTCCTGATGGCCAGCTCCGGCTCGTTCATTGCCTCGATCGTCGGGGTCATGCTGCTTGCTGTGGGCGCAGTGCTGTGCGGTGTAGTGACGGCAGCGCTGTTATCGGAAACCTTCCCGACCCGCACCCGCTATACCGCCTCGGCAATCACCTACAACATGGCCTACACCCTGTTCGGCGGCACCGCGCCGCTGGTGGCGACCTGGCTCATCGGTGTCACGGGCAGCAACCTGTCGCCAGCGTTCTACCTCATCGCCGTAGCCGTATTGGCGATGGCTGGCGGCCTGTCCTTGCCGGAAACCTCGAAAATATCGTTGCATGATGTGCCTGTTACAGGCGATGAGCCGGTGATGCGGTCGATTGCCTGAGCTTCAAGATCGGTATGCCATATAAGTAGCAGCTGCTAACGCAGTGCTTTTCATCCGCGATGGCACTGGCGACGCAGAGTGCGACCTTAGTGACAGGGCGAAGGAATCCGACGAAGTCGGGCCGGAAACAGGGGCGAGGGGCTTTGGTTACTATGGCCCCTCAAAGTAACTCTCCGAGGGGCGAAAAAGGTGACCTGAGTCGAACCCCAATCCACCTGACATCGCAGAACCGCTGTGCTCTCAGCCGCGTTCCCGCGCCATCAATTCAACAGCGCAGTCGTCTCGGGCACAAAGTCGAATGAGCTCAGACTGAAACCCTGCTCATCCACCTGCAACACCCAGCCCTGACGATCCCAGTCGCCCAGCACAATGCGTCTGGCTGCCTGATCGCCAATCTGCAACTTATGAATCGCGGGGCGATGAGTGTGGCCGTGTACTAAGGTGCGCACGCCGAACTGCTGCATGATCCGCGGCACCTCGTCTGGCGTCACATCGACAATATCATTGGCCTTCATACGGGTTTGCGCACGGCTTTCATTGCGCAACTTGCGCGCCAGCTTGTGCCGGGTGCCCAGCGGCAAATGGCGCAGAATGAAAAGCGTCAGCGGATGGCGCAGATAACGGCGCATCCGTATGTAACCTTCATCGCGGGTGCACAGGCTATCGCCATGCATCAACAACACGGGCTCACCGTTCAACTGCACGACGCTCGGATCGCTCAACAGGGTGCAACCCGCTGCCTTGCAGAAACCCTTGCCGATCATGAAGTCGCGGTTGCCGTGCATCAGAAAAATTCGTGTGCCGCTGTCACTCAATGCGCGCAGGGCTTTGCAGATTGAAAGCTGAAACGGTGACATGGCGTCGTCACCGATCCAGACTTCAAAGAAATCCCCGAGGATATACAGCGCCTCGGCTTCGCGGGCGCGGCCCGCGAGCAGATCCAGAAACGCCCGGGTAATGTCCGGGCGCTCCTGTTCAAGGTGCAGATCGGAGATCAGCAGTATCACTCAACGATCTCGGCTTTCTTGATGATCACGTCTTCTACAGGCACGTCCTGATGACCGGCTTTGCTGGAAGTCGCAACGCCCTTGATCTTGTCGACGACGTCGGTGCCTTCGATGACTTCGGCGAACACCGCGTAACCCCAGCCCTGAACGGTCTTGGCGCTGTGGTTCAGGAAGGCGTTGTCAGCCACGTTGATGAAGAACTGCGCAGAGGCCGAATGCGGCTCCATGGTGCGGGCCATGGCCACAGTGTATTTCTTGTTCGGCAGGCCGTTATCGGCTTCGTTCTGAATGCTCGGGCGCTTGTCTTTCTTTTCTTTCATGCCTGGCTCGAAACCGCCGCCCTGGATCATGAAGTTGCCGATTACACGGTGGAAAACCGTGTTTTCGTAGTGGCCAGCGTTAACGTATTCGATGAAGTTGGCTACAGTCAGTGGCGCCTTTTCTGCGTTCAGTTGCAGAACGATGTCGCCGTGGTTGGTGGTCAGCTTTACTTTGGACATGTGGAAAGTCGCTCTATAGTCATGCATGAATGGGCACATTATGACCCTGACGCGCAGTTTACGGACGAGGTTACATTTTTCAGCGCTTTTGCAGCTTTTATGCCCTCAAATGTGCACTCTGTTGTCAGGGACTTGACAGCTTCGGCTATGATAAGCGCTTTGATTTAGTCGGCCTACCCTGGCCGCGCACGTATGTCCAAGGATCCTATGAGCAAGCCCACTCCAGAACCCGCTGCCCATTCCAAGGCAGGCCCAGCCGTACCGACCAATTTCCTGCGTCCTATCGTGCAGGCAGACCTGGACTCGGGCAAGCACAGCAAAATCATCACGCGCTTTCCGCCAGAGCCCAACGGTTACCTGCACATCGGTCACGCCAAGTCGATCTGCGTGAACTTCGGTCTGGCCAAGGAGTTCGGTGGCGATACGCACCTGCGTTTCGATGACACCAACCCGGCCAAGGAAGACCAGGAATACATCGACGCCATCATGAGCGACGTCAAGTGGCTGGGCTTCGAGTGGGCGGGCGAAGTGCGCTACGCCTCGCAGTATTTCGACCAGTTGCACGACTGGGCGGTCGAGCTGATCAAGTCGGGCAAGGCCTATGTAGACGATCTGACCCCCGAGCAGGCGCGCGAATACCGTGGCACCCTGACCGAGCCGGGCAAGAACAGTCCGTTCCGTGAGCGCAGCGTCGAGGAAAACCTCGACCTGTTCGCGCGTATGAAGGCTGGTGAATTCGAAGATGGCGCTCGTGTACTGCGTGCCAAAATCGACATGGCCTCGCCGAACATGAACCTGCGTGACCCGATTATCTACCGCATTCGTCATGCGCATCACCATCAGACCGGCGACAAGTGGTGCATCTACCCGATCTATGACTTCACCCACGGTCAGTCGGATGCCCTTGAAGGCATCACCCACTCGATCTGCACCCTGGAGTTCGAAAGCCATCGTCCGTTGTACGACTGGTTCCTCGATAACCTGCCGGTGCCGTGCAAGCCGCGCCAGTACGAGTTCTCGCGCCTGAACCTGAACTACACCATCACCAGCAAGCGCAAGCTCAAGCAACTGGTTGACGAGAAACACGTCAATGGCTGGGATGACCCGCGCATGTCGACTCTGTCGGGCTTCCGTCGCCGTGGCTACACGCCGAAATCGATTCGCAATTTCTGCGAAATGATCGGCACCAACCGCTCTGACGGCGTTGTCGATTTCGGCATGCTCGAATTCAGTATTCGCGATGACCTGGACCACAGCGCCCCGCGCGCCATGTGTGTGCTGCGCCCCCTGAAAGTGGTCATCACCAACTACCCGGAAGGTCAGGTCGAGAAGCTGGAACTGCCGCGCCATCCGAAAGAAGACCTGGGCATGCGCGAGCTGCCGTTTTCGCGGGAGATTTACATCGATCGCGACGATTACATGGAAGAGCCGCCAAAAGGCTACAAACGTCTTGAACCCAATGGTGAAGTACGCTTGCGTGGCAGCTATGTGATCCGTGCCGACGAAGCGATCAAGGACGCAGAGGGCAACATCGTCGAACTGCGTTGCTCCTACGATCCTGACACCCTGGGCAAGAACCCCGAAGGCCGCAAGGTCAAGGGCGTTGTGCACTGGGTGCCTGCGGCCGAGAGCGTTGAATGTGAAGTGCGTCTGTATGACCGCCTGTTCCGCTCCGCCAACCCGGAAAAAGCCGAAGACGGCGCGAGCTTTCTGGACAATATCAACCCCGATTCCCTGCAAGTGCTGACCGGTTGTCGTGCTGAACCATCATTGGGACACGCGCAACCGGAAGACCGTTTCCAGTTCGAACGCGAAGGTTATTTCTGCGCGGACATCAAGGACTCGAAACCCGGTCAACCAGTCTTCAACCGCACGGTCACGTTGCGGGATTCCTGGACCTGAGATGTCCGAGGGGCAGATAGTGCTTTCTATTTACAACACGCTCACCAAGAGCAAAGAAGTATTCAAACCGCTGGATGGTAACAAGGTGCGCATGTACGTCTGCGGGATGACCGTGTACGACTACTGCCACCTGGGCCATGGCCGCAGCATGGTGGCGTTCGATCTGGTGACGCGCTGGCTGCGCTTCAGCGGTTATGAACTGACCTATGTGCGCAACATCACCGACATTGACGACAAGATCATCAATCGTGCGCGTGACAACGGTGAGTCATTCGACGCGCTGACTGCGCGCATGATCGACGCCATGCACGAGGACGAGGCGCGCCTCAACATCCTCAAGCCGGACATGGAGCCGCGTGCCACCGATCACATCGCTGGCATGCACGCCATGATCCAGACCCTGATCGACAAGGGCTATGCCTACGCGCCGGGTAACGGTGATGTGTATTACCGGGTCGGCAAGTTTCAGGGCTACGGCAAGCTGTCGCGCAAGAAGATCGAAGACCTGCGCATCGGCGCGCGGATCGAAGTGGACGAGTCCAAGGAAGACCCACTGGACTTCGTGCTCTGGAAAGGCGTCAAGCCTGGCGAGCCGAGCTGGGAGTCGCCATGGGGCGCAGGGCGTCCGGGCTGGCATATCGAATGCTCGGTCATGTCGACCTGCTGCCTGGGGGACACCTTCGATATTCATGGTGGCGGCAGCGATCTGGAGTTTCCGCACCATGAAAACGAAATTGCCCAAAGCGAAGCGGCCACCGGCAAGACCTACGCCAATGCCTGGTTGCACTGCGGGATGATTCGCATCAATGGCGAGAAGATGTCCAAGTCCTTGAACAACTTCTTCACCATCCGCGACGTGCTGGAGAAATACCATCCGGAAGTGGTGCGTTACCTGCTGGTATCCAGCCACTACCGCAGCGCGATCAACTACTCCGAAGACAGCCTGCGTGAGTCGAAGGCGGCGCTGGAACGCTTCTATCACGCGCTCAAGGGGTTGCCGGTTGCCGAGCCTGCGGGTGGGGAAGCGTTCGTCGAGCGTTTCAGTACGGCGATGAATGATGACTTCGGCACGCCGGAAGCGTGTGCGGTACTGTTCGAAATGGTCCGTGAGATCAACCGCCTGCGTGAATCCGATGTCACCGCAGCGGCGGGTCTGGCGGCGCGCTTGAAGCAGTTGGCCAGTGTGCTGGGTGTTCTGCAGCTGGAAGCCGACGACTTTTTGCGTGCAGGCGCGGAAGGGCGGGTCGATGCGGCGCAAGTGGAAGCGCTGATTCAGGCACGTCTGGCTGCACGCGCGGCGAAGGACTGGGCCGAATCCGATCGGATTCGCGACCAGATCACCGCCATGGGCGTACTGCTGGAAGACGGCAAGGGCGGCACGACCTGGCGCCTTGCGGACTGATCAAGCAAGGCGGCTAGTGACGCGGAGCATGTGAACGATAATGACCCGGAAGACTATCGTGCCCATGCTCCGCGTGGGCATGCTGTTCTGGACGCTCCGCGTCCGATCCTCGATGTACGGTCTGCCGAAAGCCAAAAACTAGACAATCCGCTGTTCCCGCAACCGCTTGTACAATGTGTTGCGGCTTACGCCCAGGCGTTTTGCCAGCTGTGAAATATTTCCGCCAGCCGCTTGAAACAGTTGGCTCAGGTCTTCTGTCGTGTGAAGGCGCACGGTGGATTCCTGAGCCTTCACCAGCTCTCGGCAGTCCTCATCCATGCCCATATCCAGCAGAAAATCCTCCGGCAAGTGCTCGGTACTGATCGGCTGTTCATCTGCCAAAGCCAGCGCCACCTGAATCACGCTGTTGAGCTGACGAATGTTGCCCGGCCACGGGTGATGTTCGAATAGTTCGAGCACTTCTCTGGAAAAACCCGCCCGTTGATGAGCGTCGCGATGTCGCTCCCAGATACGCTGGATGAGTGCATGTTTGTCGGTGCGCTCGCGCAGTGCCGGGAGTTCGATGCTCAAGCCGCTGATCCGGTAATAAAGGTCCTGGCGAAATCGCCCCGTCTGAACCTGATCGCGCAGGCTGCGATTGGTGGCTGAAATAAGGCGTATATCTACCGCAAACAACTCACTGCTGCCCAGTGGCTGGACGCAGCGCTCTTGCAGCACACGCAACAGTCGCGCCTGTACCGGCAGGGGCATGTCGCCGACTTCGTCCAGAAACAGCGTGCCTTTATCGGCTTTGCGGATCAGGCCAATGCTGCCTTTTTGACTGGCACCGGTGAACGCCCCTCTTTCATAGCCAAATAGCTCGGCTTCGACCAGTTCGGCCGGGATCGCCGCGCAGTTGACAGCGATCAGCGGCTGAGTGGCGCGGCTACTGGCTTGATGCAGGGCTTTGACAAACACTTCCTTACCGACCCCGGTTTCCCCGTGGATCAGCAGCGGGATGTCTTTTTCCAGCAGCCGCTGCGCCTGATTCACGGCTTTCTCGATTTTTGCGTCACCCAGGCTGATCGCTTCCAGGTCCAGGCTCCGCGGCGCGACAGGTGCCTGAACCGGCTGGACGCTGTGCAGCTTCAGCGGCTTGCGGGTCGGACGCTTGAGCAGACATTGAAAGCGATTGTTGCCAAACGCGTGCAGTGCAAACGGCCGCGCTTCTGTCTCGCTGAGCAGTTGCAGGATAGGGCACTTGAACAGCGTTTCGATACTGGCACCGGACGGCGGCGTCCCCAATAAATTGTCAGCGCGTCGATTGGCGCAAAGGATCTGGCCGCTTTCATCAAAAATCAGCAGGCCTGCCCATTGGCTGTCGAGATTGTTCAGGCCCGTATTGAAGATCAGCTGATAGTGCGAGTCGCGGAACTGATCGAGGATCAGTCGGTTTTCCACCGACTGACTCATCATTTTGACCATACCCAGCGTATGCGAGGGGGGCAGGAAACTGTCGCTGGACACATCCAGCACGGCAATGATGCGTCGATCAGCATCGAAGATCGGTGAAGCCGAACCGGTCATGAAGCGATTGGCCTTGAGGAAATGCTCGTCCGGTTCAATGTGAATGGCCTGCTCACAGGCCAGTGCTGTGCCGATGGCATTGGTGCCGGTGCCCCGTTCGCTCCAGCTGGCACCAGCCATGAAGCCCTGTGCCTGGGAAGACTCGACGAAGCGTTGCGCGCCCCAGGATTTGAGCAACTGGCCTTGAGGGTCGGCCAGCAGAATCAGGCAATTGGAGTTGCTCAGAATGTTTTCGTAGACCGGCAGGACTTCCTGATGGGTGGTCTGCACCAGCCCGTGATGGCGCTCCAGCAGCCTGGAAACCTCAGCGCCCGGCAGTTGGCCGAATGAAGGACGCGTCTGATGGCTGAGACCGAAATCCCGGCAGCGCCTCCATGAATCCTGAATGATGATGTCGTGAACGAGCGAAGCGCTGGATTGAGACATGAGGATGCCTGCGAATATGACGTGTTGTTTTTGTTTTTAGGTCCCGTCGGCGTGACCATCCTTGCCCGCAACGTCCGTCCAGTGTCGTTCAGTTTTGTTCAAAGTCAATGTTCATTTTGTTCAAGTGTTCAGTGTTTACTGTTCATTATTGTTCAGCTGTGAAAGGGCTTTCGCCCCCTGAATACGGGGGAAGGCTCTGTTTCGCGGCTCGCAAGCAATCTGGTCGAACTGGCACGAATGTCGCTATCTGCAAACAGTCACGCATTCACCCTTAAGAAAAAAACAACAAAGGGCACGCCATGTCTCTCACGCTGGAGCACGTCAGTCGCGCGGTCGATGGTCAGGTCTGGATCGACGACGCTTCCCTGAGCTTTGAGCCAGGATCTTTCAACGTTCTGCTGGGGCGAACCCTGTCCGGCAAAACCAGCCTGATGCGCCTGATGGCCGGGCTGGACAAGCCTGACAGCGGGCGGGTGCTGATGAACGGGGTCGATGTTACAAATCGACCGGTTCGTCTGCGCAATGTCTCGATGGTTTATCAGCAGTTCATCAATTACCCAAGCATGACGGTGTTCGAAAACATCGCCTCGCCGCTGCGTCAGGCCGGTCTGTCCAAGGACGTGATCCACAGCCGTGTGCAGGAAACGGCGGAGATGCTGCGCATCGAAAAGTTCCTGCAACGCCACCCGCTCGAATTGTCCGGTGGGCAGCAGCAGCGCACCGCGATGGCCAGGGCGCTGGTCAAGGACGCCGAGTTGATCCTGTTCGATGAGCCTTTGGTCAACCTTGATTACAAGCTGCGTGAAGAGCTGCGTCAGGAAATGCGCGAGCTGTTTGCAGCCCGCCATACCATTGCCATCTATGCCACTACCGAGCCCAATGAAGCGCTGGCGCTGGGTGGCACCACCACTATCCTGCATGAAGGGCGGGTGGTGCAGAGCGGCAAGACTCCCGAGGTCTATCACCGGCCGAGCACGGTATTGGCGGCCGAGCTGTTCTCTGAACCGCCGATCAATCTGATGCCGGGCCGTATAGATGGCAATGAAGTCAGCTTCGCCAACTTTGTGCATTTCCCGCTCAACGTCGATCTGCGGGCCGTCGGTGATGGTGAATACCGCTTTGGTGTGCGTCCCAGCCATTTGAGCCTTGTGCCTTCCAACGATGATGATCTGGAGCTGGCGGTCACCGTCGAGCTGGCGGAGATCAGCGGCTCGGAAACCTTTCTGCATGTGCGCAACGAGCTGTTTTCACTGGTTTTGCACCTGCCGGGCGTGCATGCCTACGACGTTGACGCATCGATTCGGGTGTACATCCCGACTCACAAATTATTTGTATTCGATCAGCAGGGCGGCCTGATTCAGGCGCCGGGCCTGCGCATGGCGAGGGTTGCCTAATGGCCGAGATCCGCTTGCAGAACCTGGCGCACAGTTACAGCGCCAAGCCTGGTCCTGACGACTATGCAATTCGCGAGATGAGTCACATCTGGGAGCAGGGCGGGGCTTACGCGCTGCTCGGGCCTTCCGGCTGCGGCAAGTCGACCTTGCTCAATATCATTTCGGGGCTGCTCAGTCCCTCTCAAGGGCAAGTGCTGTTCGACTCGAAAGTGGTCAACGAACTGCCGCCAGAGCGTCGCAACATCGCTCAGGTTTTCCAGTTTCCAGTGATCTACGACACCATGACGGTGTTCGATAACCTGGCCTTTCCGTTGCGCAATCAGGGCCTGGACGAGGCGCGGATTCTCATCAAGGTCAACGAAATTGCCGATGTCCTGGACCTGCAGCCGCTGCTGAAAAAGAAAGCGCGCAACCTCAGCGCGGACGAAAAGCAGAAAGTCTCGATGGGGCGCGGTCTGGTACGTGATGACGTTTCCGCGATTCTCTTCGATGAGCCGCTGACGGTCATCGACCCGCACCTGAAATGGAAACTGCGCCGCAAGCTCAAGCAGATCCACGAGCAATTCAATATCACTATGGTCTACGTCACCCACGATCAACTGGAGGCGTCGACCTTCGCCGACAAGATTGCGGTGATGTATGGCGGACAGATTGTGCAGTTCGGCACACCGCGGGAGCTGTTTGAAAAGCCTTCACACACCTTTGTCGGCTATTTCATCGGCAGCCCTGGCATGAACCTGATTGACGTCACGCCTCAACCGGGCGGTGTCGGTTTTGCCGACATTCATCTGCCGCTGCCTGAGTCGTTGCAGCAAAAGCTTGCCAGCACACCGTGGAAAACTCTGAAAGTGGGTATTCGTCCTGAGTTCGTGCATGTCTGGGACGGGCCTTACGACGATGCGATGTGCGCCGACGTGACCTATGTGGAAGACCTCGGCACCTACAAGATCATTACCCTGAAACTGGCCGGGCAACTGCTCAAGGTTCGTTTGCAGGAAGACAAACCGGTGCCGCACGGTCAGGCCTGGATCAGCTTTCCAGGGCAATGGCTGATGCTCTATGCCGACGATTACCTGCTTGAAGCCGGCCCGGCCAGTGAGGTGTCCCATGCGTAAGGTGCAGAACAACAAAGCCTGGTGGCTGGTGATGCCGGTGTTTCTGCTGGTGGCATTCAGCGCGATTATCCCGATGATGACCGTGGTCAACTACTCGGTGCAGGACATCTTCGACCAGTCCAGCCGCTATTTTGTCGGTACTGACTGGTTTCGCCAGGTCTTGCAGGACCCGCGCCTGCACGATTCGCTGCTGCGCCAGTTCATTTACTCGGGTTGCGTGCTGCTGATCGAGATCCCGCTGGGTATCGCGATCGCTCTGACCATGCCCACCAAAGGTCGCTGGTCATCGTTGTGCCTGATCGTGATGACCATTCCGTTGCTGATTCCATGGAACGTGGTCGGCACCATCTGGCAGATCTTCGGCCGTGGCGATATCGGCTTGCTGGGTTACACGTTGAACAACGTGCTGGGCATCAACTACAACTACGCCGCCAATGCTTCGGATGCCTGGGTGACAGTGCTGGTCATCGACGTCTGGCACTGGACTTCGCTGGTGGCCTTGCTGTGCTATTCAGGGTTGCGAGCCATTCCGGATGTCTACTATCAGGCGGCGCGGATTGATCGTGCCTCCGGCTGGGCCATCTTTCGGCATATCCAGCTGCCGAAGATGAAAAGCGTGCTGCTGATCGCGGTAATGCTGCGCTTCATGGACAGCTTCATGATCTACACCGAGCCGTTCGTGCTCACCGGTGGCGGTCCTGGCAACTCCACCACCTTCCTCAGTCAGACCCTGACCACCATGGCGCTCGGGCAGTTCGACCTGGGGCCTGCGGCGGCGTTCTCGCTGGTGTACTTCCTGATCATTCTGTTGGTGTCATGGGTGTTCTACACCGCCATGACTCACAGCGAAAAGAATTGAGGGGCTGGTCATGAGTCTGCGCAAAATCATACCGCTGTGGATTTACCTGTTGTTTCTGCTGGTGCCGATCTACTGGCTGATCAATATGTCGTTCAAGACCAATACCGAGATCCTCGGTGGCCTGACCCTGTGGCCGCAGGACTTTACCCTGGCCAACTACAAGGTGATTTTCACCGACGAAAGCTGGTACAGCGGTTACCTGAACTCGCTGTACTACGTGTGCCTCAATACCGTGATATCGCTGAGCGTTGCGCTTCCGGCAGCCTACGCGTTTTCACGCTATCGTTTTCTCGGCGACAAGCACCTGTTCTTCTGGCTGCTGACCAATCGCATGGCGCCACCGGCCGTGTTCCTGCTGCCGTTTTTCCAGCTGTACTCGTCCATCGGCCTGTTTGACACGCACATCGCCGTTGCTCTGGCGCATTGCTTGTTCAACGTTCCGCTGGCGGTGTGGATTCTGGAGGGCTTCATGTCCGGCGTTCCCAAGGAGATTGATGAAACGGCCTACATCGACGGTTATAGCTTTCCGAAGTTTTTCGTGAAGATTTTCATTCCGTTGATTGGCTCGGGTATCGGTGTTACCGCGTTTTTCTGCTTCATGTTCTCTTGGGTCGAGCTGTTGCTGGCGCGCACCCTGACATCGGTCAATGCCAAACCGATTGCTGCGGTAATGACCCGTACAGTCTCGGCGTCGGGTATTGATTGGGGCGTGCTGGCGGCGGCGGGGGTGTTGACTATCCTGCCGGGTATGCTGGTGATCTGGTTCGTTCGCAACCATGTGGTCAAGGGCTTTGCTCTTGGCCGTGTCTGAGGAGTCGAAAAAATGGAGTGGATGTCCTGGACACTGCCCACCGCGGCCTTTTTCATCAGCATCGCAGTGCTGCTGGCGGGGATGACCGTATGGGAATTGCGCTCGGCAAGTATCGAGCGCCGTGGTTTTCTGCCGATTGCCACCACGCGTGGCGACCGTTTGTTCATTGGGCTTCTGGGTAGCGCTTACCTGCATTTGCTGGTGATCGGCGCGACCGACTGGAGTGTCTGGATTGCTTCAGGGGCCTCCCTGGTGTGGCTGTTGGTGGTGATGCGTTGGGGTTAGAGGGCGGCCGGGCGCGATTGCCGGGGTGATCCGGTCGGCGATATTCGAAAAGCGGGACTACATAAAAGCAACATTGGAGATGACTATGTTCAATAAGAAAAACAAGCTGCAACATAGCGTGACGCTGGCGACCATGATGATGCTCAGCGGGTTGAGTGTTTCGGCGTGGGCAGATCAGTACGAAGATGCGGCGAAGAAGTGGGCGGCCAGTGAATTCAAGCCGAGTACGCTTTCCGATGCAGAACAGTTGAAAGAGCTGGAGTGGTTCATCAAGGCCGCCGAGCCGTTCCGTGGCATGGACATCAAGGTGGTATCGGAAACCCTGACCACCCACGAGTACGAATCGAAAACCCTGGCCAAGGCCTTCACTGAAATCACTGGTATCAAAGTCACCCATGACTTGCTGCAAGAGGGTGATGTGATCGAAAAACTGCAGACCGCCATGCAGTCGGACAAAAGTATCTACGACGGCTGGGTCAACGACTCGGACCTGATCGGTACGCACTTCCGCTATGGCAAGGCGCTGTCGCTGACCGACCTGATGGCCAGTCCGGAAGGCAGCAAAGTCACCTCGCCGACTCTGGACCTGAAAGACTTCATCGGCACCTCGTTTACCACCGCGCCGGACGGCAAGCTTTATCAACTGCCTGATCAGCAATTCGCCAACCTGTACTGGTTCCGTGCCGACTGGTTCGAACGTCCCGACCTGAAAAAGAAGTTCAAAGACAAGTACGGCTATGAGCTGGGCGTCCCGGTCAACTGGTCGGCCTACGAAGACATTGCCAAATTCTTCAGCGAAGACGTCAAGGAGATCGACGGCAAGAAAGTCTTCGGGCACATGGATTACGGCAAGAAGGACCCGTCGCTGGGCTGGCGCTTCACCGATGCCTGGTTCTCCATGGCCGGCAGTGGCGACAAGGGCCTGCCTAACGGTTTGCCGGTGGACGAGTGGGGCATCCGTGTAGAGGATTGCCATCCGGTCGGCTCCAGCATTACCCGCGGTGGCGATACCAACGGGCCAGCGGCAGTGTTCGCGACCCAGAAATACATCGACTGGCTGAAAGCCTACGCACCGCCTGAAGCTGCGGGCATGACCTTTTCGGAGTCCGGGCCGGTTCCGTCGCAGGGTAACGTCGCGCAACAGATCTTCTGGTACACCGCCTTTACTGCCGACATGACCAAGCCCGGCCTGCCAGTCATGAACGCCGATGGCACGCCGAAATGGCGCATGGCACCTTCGCCAAAAGGACCTTACTGGAAAGAAGGTATGAAGCTCGGTTATCAGGACGTGGGGTCATGGACCTTCCTGAAATCTTCCGACGAGAAGAAGCGCCTGGCGGCCTGGTTGTATGCGCAGTTCGTGACCTCGAAAAGCGTTTCGCTGAAGAAGACCATTGTCGGTCTGACGCCTATTCGCGAGTCCGACATCAACTCCAAGGAGATGACCGCGCTGGCACCCAAACTGGGCGGTCTGGTGGAGTTCTATCGCAGCCCGGCGCGTGTGCAGTGGTCGCCTACCGGGACCAACGTGCCTGACTATCCGAAACTGGCACAGTTGTGGTGGAGCCACGTTGCCGAGGCGGTCACTGGCGAGAAGACAGCACAGCAGGCGCTGGACGGTCTGGCCAAGGATCAGGATGCCATCATGACGCGCATCGAACGTTCCAAGGTTCAGGAAGCCAGCAAGTGTGCGCCGAAGATGAATCCCGAGACCTCTGCCGAGGAGTGGTATACCAAGGCTGAGCAAAGCGGTGGCAAATTCCTCGCACCGCAACGCAAGCTGGCCAACGAGAAACCGAAGGGTGAAACCATCGCTTACGCTGACCTGCTGAAGAGCTGGGAGGCTGGCAAGAAGTAACGTTTTGTCGAGGTAAAAAAACGGCACCTTGAGGGTGCCGTTTTTTATTGCTGCAGGCTGATCAGTCGTGCAGGGTTTCTGCGGCGTACAGCGTGTTTTCCAGCAGGCAGGCACGGGTCATGGGACCAACGCCGCCAGGGACCGGGGTGATCCAGCCGGCGCGGGGCAGGGCAGTCTCGTAAACCACGTCGCCAACCAGCTTGCCATCGTCCTGACGGTTGATGCCGACGTCGATGACAATCGCGCCGGGCTTGATCCATTCGCCCTTGACCAGGCCGGGCTTGCCAGCGGCAACCACCACCAGATCGGCACGGCTTACATGGCCTGCCAGATCCTTGGTGAAACGGTGGGTCACGGTGACGGTGCAGCCCGCCAGCAGCAATTCCATCGCCATGGGGCGGCCGACAATGTTCGACGCGCCAACCACCACAGCATCCAGCCCGTACAGATCGACTCCGGTGCTTTCCAGCAGGGTAATGATCCCTTTGGGTGTGCACGGTCGCAGCAGGGGAATGCGCTGGGCCAGACGGCCGACGTTATAAGGATGGAAACCGTCCACGTCCTTGTCCGGGCGGATGCGCTCGAGCAGCAGCGATGCGTCCAGATGGGCTGGCAAAGGCAATTGCAGGAGGATGCCGTCGACAGCGGCGTCTTCATTGAGGCGGTCGATCAGATCGGTCAGCGCAACCTGAGTGGTATCAGCGGGCAAGTCATAGGCCTGGGAGATAAAGCCGACTTCCTCGCAGTCCTTGCGCTTGTGAGAGACATAGACCTGAGAGGCAGGGTCGCTGCCGACCAGAATCACCGCGAGGCCCGGCGTGCGCAGACCTTGCTGGCTACGTTCGGCGACACGTTTGGCGATCTGCTGGCGCAGGCTGGCGGCGATCGCCTTGCCGTCGATTAGTTTTGCAGTCATGACGCGTGATTAACCATCGAGAGGAAATAAAATGAGCGCGCATTCTCGCATGACATGGCGCGAGGGCAAAGGCGCATGCTGTGGATATTCCGCTAACTCCTTTATCTAGCTGAATTTTTTTCAAAAAAAGGTTGACGACCCCAGGGGCCGTCTATAAGATTCGTCGCACTTGCCGGGCAGAGCCCAGCACTGGTTAAGCTAGCACTGGTTGATTAGGTCAGGCAGAGTTGCAAATCAGCTCGGTGTGATTGAAAGCCTTTTAGTTTGTTCTCGCAAGAATACAAATTATATAAGTGCCCGTAGCTCAGCTGGATAGAGCATCCGCCTTCTAAGCGGATGGTCGCAGGTTCGAGTCCTGCCGGGTGCGCCATTCAAGGCAGCTTTGGCACAGCAAGTAAGTTGTATCGTCACGCGCAATATGGTGGGCGTAGCTCAGTTGGTAGAGCACAGGATTGTGACTCCTGCGGTCGTGGGTTCGAACCCCATCGTCCACCCCATATTAAGAAGGGCGCCAGATTCATAGTCTGGCGCCTTTGCTTTAAAAGTCTGAAATGCGGATGTGGTGGAATTGGTAGACACACTGGATTTAGGTTCCAGCGCCGCAAGGTGTGAGAGTTCGAGTCTCTCCGTCCGCACCAGGATAACTGTAGTCGAGTGGTAACGCTTCGGTTGCAAAAGCTACAAAAAGAAAGCCGCCTAGTGCGGCTTTTTTTGTTTTGGCGTATTCGTTCCATCGCCTCGCGGGTCCGGCGGCCCTATTGCCGCCGGTCGAGTGGGGCGTGCTATGTAGATGGATTCGGTCATCGTCCGGCGCAGAGGTTTCCTTATATAGGGGCCGTGCCAGACACGTCGCGAGTGATGCGAGGTGTTTTCCTTTCTCCTCCGGCTGTAGTCCGATTCCTTCTTGTTAACCCGCCCTTTTTCAGTAGGGTGACTTCTTGAGTTTGACCCACTAGAATGCATGCCCTTGATTCTGGGGTCGGAAACGGCCGGCTAACGTCTGTGCAACGAGGAATATCCATGCAAGTTTCTGTTGAAAATACTTCCGCTCTTGAGCGCCGCATGACCATTGGCGTGCCTGCCGAACGCATCGAGACTGAAGTCAACAAGCGTCTGCAGCAGACCGCACGTAAAGCCAAGATCCCGGGCTTCCGCCCAGGCAAGGTGCCTATGAGCGTGATCCGTCAGCGTTATGAAGACGGCGCACGTCAGGAAGCACTGGGCGATCTGATTCAGGCTACTTTCTACGAAGCTGTGGTTGAGCAGAAGCTGAACCCGGCCGGTGCTCCTGCTGTAGAGCCGAAATCTTTCGAAAAAGGCAAAGACCTGGAATACGTGGCTACTTTCGAAGTATTCCCGGAATTCACCGTTGCCGGTTTCGACACCATCGCCGTAGAGCGCCTGTCTGCCGACGTGGCGGACAGCGATCTGGACAACATGCTGGAAGTGCTGCGCAAGCAGAACGTTCGTTTTGAAGTGGCCGACCGTGCTGCCCAGAACGAAGACCAGCTGAACATTGATTTCGTGGGCAAGGTCGACGGCGAAGTGTTCGCTGGCGGTTCTGCTACGGCTACCCAGCTGGTGCTGGGTTCCGGTCGCATGATTCCTGGTTTTGAAGACGGTCTGGTTGGCGCCAAGGCTGGCGAAGAGCGCGTTCTGAACGTGACCTTCCCCGAGGACTATCAGAACCTTGAGCTGGCCGGCAAGGCTGCCGAGTTCACCGTGACCGTCAATACCGTTTCCGAGCCAAAGCTGCCTGAGCTGAACGAAGAGTTCTTCAAGCAGTTCGGTATCAAGGAAACCGGTATCGAAGGCTTCCGCACCGAGGTTCGCAAGAACATGGAGCGCGAGCTGCGTCAGGCGATCAAGTCCAAGGTCAAGAATCAGGTCATGGACGGTCTGCTGGCTGCCAACCCGATCGAAGTGCCTAAAGCGCTGCTGGAAAACGAAGTCAACCGTCTGCGCGTCCAGGCTGTTCAACAGTTCGGCGGCAACATCAAGCCAGACCAGTTGCCGGCTGAGCTGTTCGAAGAGCAGGCCAAGCGTCGCGTCGAGCTGGGCCTGATCGTTGCCGAGGTCGTCAAACAGTTCGACCTCAAGCCTGATGATGCTCGCGTACGTGAAATGATCCAGGAAATGGCATCCGCCTATCAGGAGCCTGAGCAGGTTGTTGCCTGGTACTACAAGAACGAGCAGCAAATGAACGAGGTACGTTCTGTTGTGCTTGAAGAGCAAGTTGTAGATACTGTTTTGCAGAAAGCTAGCGTGACCGACAAATCGGTCTCCTACGAAGAAGCTGTCAAGCCGGTGGAAGCTCCAAAAGCCGACTGATTTCTCTTTTCGTGCGAAAACACCCACAAGCCAGCCTTCGCGCTGGCTTGTGCGTATTCAAGACTCGACTATTTGGGAGTGAATGCAGGACATGTCCCGCAATTCTTATATTCAGCAGAACTCTGACATCCAGGCCGCTGGCGGCCTGGTCCCGATGGTTATCGAGCAGTCCGCCCGTGGCGAACGCGCCTATGACATCTATTCGCGCCTTCTCAAGGAGCGAGTCATCTTTATGGTTGGTCCGGTAGAGGACTACATGGCCAACCTTATCGCGGCACAACTGCTCTTCCTTGAAGCGGAAAACCCGGACAAGGATATCCATCTCTACATCAACTCGCCGGGCGGTTCGGTGACTGCAGGCATGTCGATCTACGACACCATGCAGTTCATCAAGCCGGACGTTTCGACCATCTGTATCGGTCAGGCTTGCAGCATGGGTGCATTCCTGCTGGCCGGCGGTGCAGAAGGCAAGCGTCACTGCCTGCCCAACTCGCGGATGATGATTCACCAGCCGCTGGGCGGTTTCCAGGGTCAGGCGTCGGATATCGACATCCATGCCAAGGAAATCCTGCACATTCGTCATCGTCTCAACTCGCTGCTGGCGCATCACACCGGCCAGAGCCTCGAAACCATCGAGCGCGACACCGAGCGTGACAACTTCATGAGCGCAGAGCGTGCGGCTGAATACGGCCTGATCGACTCCGTGATCAACAAGCGTCAAATGCCTGCCTAAGCGGCTCAAAATGTAGGGGGTCGGCACAACCGACCGCCTGCGGACTTGAAAAAGCCCGCAATAGC
Source organism: Pseudomonas sp. ICMP 3272 (assembly GCF_001466905.1). Classification (NCBI taxonomy): domain Bacteria; kingdom Pseudomonadati; phylum Pseudomonadota; class Gammaproteobacteria; order Pseudomonadales; family Pseudomonadaceae; genus Pseudomonas; species Pseudomonas sp. ICMP 3272. Next base: position 59,082 of record NZ_LKEK01000049.1, on the reverse strand, counting down.
CTTCATCTTGTGTTGCAAGCCTACCGGATTGGATCGATCGAATGACTGACACCCGCAACGGCGAGGACAACGGCAAATTGCTCTATTGCTCCTTCTGTGGCAAAAGCCAGCATGAAGTGCGCAAATTGATTGCCGGCCCCTCGGTCTTTATCTGCGACGAGTGCGTCGACCTGTGCAACGACATCATCCGCGAGGAGGTGCAGGAAGCACAGGCCGAAAGCAGCGCGCATAAATTGCCTTCGCCTAAAGAAATCAGCGGCATCCTTGACCAGTATGTAATCGGTCAGGAACGTGCCAAAAAGGTCCTCGCAGTAGCGGTGTACAACCACTACAAGCGTCTGAACCAGCGCGACAAGAAGAACGACGATGTTGAACTGGGCAAGAGCAACATCCTGCTGATCGGCCCTACGGGCTCCGGCAAGACGCTGCTGGCCGAAACACTGGCCCGTCTGCTCAATGTGCCGTTCACCATCGCTGACGCCACCACCCTGACCGAAGCCGGTTATGTGGGTGAGGACGTTGAAAACATTATCCAGAAGCTGTTGCAGAAATGTGATTACGATGTCGAGAAGGCCCAGATGGGCATTGTCTACATCGATGAAATCGACAAGATTTCGCGCAAATCCGACAACCCTTCGATCACTCGTGACGTTTCCGGCGAAGGCGTGCAGCAAGCCTTGCTGAAGCTGATCGAGGGCACTGTGGCTTCCGTTCCTCCACAAGGTGGGCGCAAGCATCCGCAGCAGGAATTTCTGCAGGTGGACACACGCAACATCCTCTTTATTTGCGGTGGCGCCTTCTCGGGCCTGGAAAAGGTCATTCAGAACCGTTCCACCCGTGGCGGCATCGGCTTCAATGCCGAAGTTCGCAGCAAGGAGGAGGGCAAGAAGGTTGGCGAGTCCCTGCGTGAAGTCGAGCCTGACGATCTGGTCAAGTTCGGTCTGATCCCGGAGTTCGTGGGCCGTCTGCCAGTGCTTGCAACGCTGGACGAGCTGGATGAGGCTGCTTTGATACAGATCCTCACCGAGCCGAAGAATGCGCTGACCAAGCAGTATGCCAAGCTGTTTGAGATGGAAGGCGTGGACCTCGAGTTCCGCACCGACGCGTTGAAGTCGGTTGCCCGTCGCGCGCTGGAGCGCAAGACCGGTGCCCGTGGCTTGCGTTCCATCCTCGAAGGCGTGCTGCTCGACACCATGTACGAAATTCCGTCACAAAGTGACGTGAGCAAGGTGGTGATCGATGAGAGCGTTATCGATGGTACGTCCAAGCCGCTGCTGATCTACGAAAACAGTGAGCCGCCTGCCAAGGTTGCCCCTGACGCGTAACACACGCAGGTGTATGGGCGTGTGAAGTAATACGGAAGGGGGCCTTTTTGGCCCCCTTTTGCATTTTTCAGCCGTTCATTCGTTTTATATGAAGAAATTGATCTTGGCGGGTCGTGGCTCTAGAGCTTGTTTTTTTTGGACGCTACCCCCATCTTGGCTTCAAGCTAATTCCATCTGTCCCGGCCAATTGGCCGCCGTAGAGGCGAAATCATGAAGACCACTATTGAATTGCCTCTCTTGCCATTGCGTGATGTCGTGGTTTATCCGCACATGGTTATCCCGCTGTTCGTGGGGCGCGAGAAGTCTATCGAAGCCCTTGAAGCGGCAATGACGGGCGACAAGCAGATTCTGCTGCTCGCGCAAAGAAACCCGGCTGACGACGATCCTGATGAAAAGGCGTTGTACAACGTCGGCACTATTGCCACCGTATTGCAGTTGCTCAAGCTGCCTGATGGCACCGTCAAGGTGCTGGTCGAAGGTGAGCAGCGTGGTTCGGTAGAGCGTTTCATCGAAGTCGATGGTCATTACCGCGCCGACGTCGCGTTGATCGACGAAGTCGATGCCCCGGATCGCGAATCCGAAGTATTTGTGCGCAGCCTGCTGGCTCAATTCGAGCAGTATGTGCAGCTTGGCAAGAAAGTCCCCGCAGAAGTCCTCTCGTCGCTCAACAGCATCGATGAGCCCGGTCGCCTGGTTGACACCATGGCAGCGCACATGGCGCTCAAGATCGAGCAGAAGCAGGAAATTCTCGAGATTATCGACCTGTCGGCCCGTGTCGAGCACGTGCTGGCCTTGCTGGATGCCGAAATCGACTTGCTGCAGGTTGAAAAGCGCATTCGCGGTCGTGTGAAAAAACAAATGGAGCGCAGCCAGCGCGAGTACTACCTGAATGAGCAGATGAAGGCCATTCAGAAAGAACTGGGCGATGGCGACGAAGGCCATAACGAAATTGAAGAGCTGAAAAAGCGCATCGACGCTGCCGGGCTGCCCAAGGACGCTCTGACCAAGGCGACTGCCGAGCTGAACAAGCTCAAGCAGATGTCGCCGATGTCGGCCGAGGCGACTGTGGTGCGCTCCTACATCGACTGGCTGGTTCAGGTGCCGTGGAAGGCCCAGAGCAAGGTGCGTCTGGACCTTGCGCGCGCTGAAGCGATCCTCGATGCCGACCATTATGGTCTGGATGAGGTCAAGGAACGCATTCTCGAATACCTCGCCGTGCAAAAGCGCGTGAAGAAGATTCGTGGCCCTGTGCTGTGTCTGGTAGGTCCGCCGGGTGTGGGTAAAACTTCCCTGGCCGAGTCCATCGCCAACGCAACCAATCGCAAATTCGTGCGTATGGCACTCGGTGGCGTGCGTGACGAGGCTGAAATTCGTGGTCATCGCCGGACTTACATCGGTTCGATGCCAGGAAGATTGATACAAAAGATGACAAAGGTGGGCGTCCGCAACCCGCTGTTCCTGCTTGATGAAATCGACAAGATGGGCAGCGACATGCGCGGCGATCCGGCGTCGGCATTGCTTGAGGTCCTGGACCCTGAGCAAAACCATAATTTCAATGATCACTACCTCGAGGTCGACTACGATCTTTCCGATGTAATGTTCCTGTGCACGTCGAACTCGATGAATATTCCGCCAGCCTTGCTGGACCGGATGGAAGTCATTCGCCTGCCGGGTTACACCGAAGACGAGAAGATCAACATCGCCGTCAAATACCTCTCGCCCAAGCAGATTCAGGCCAATGGCTTGAAGAAAGGCGAGATCCAGTTCGACGAGGAAGCAATCCGCGACATCATTCGCTACTACACCCGTGAAGCGGGCGTACGCGGTCTAGAGCGCCAGATTGCCAAGGTTTGCCGCAAGGCGGTCAAAGAACACGCCATGGAAAAACGCTTCTCCGTGCAGGTTACTGCCGAGATGCTCGAACACTTCCTGGGCGTGCGTAAATTCCGCTACGGACTGGCCGAGCAACAGGATCAGATCGGTCAGGTCACAGGCCTGGCGTGGACTCAGGTGGGCGGTGAATTGCTGACCATCGAGGCTGCGGTTGTATCGGGCAAGGGCCAGTTGATCAAGACCGGTTCGCTGGGTGATGTCATGGTCGAATCCATTACCGCCGCGCAGACCGTGGTGCGCAGTCGTGCCCGTAGTCTGGGCATTCCAGCCGATTTCCACGAGAAACACGACACGCATATCCACATGCCGGAAGGCGCGACGCCCAAGGATGGACCAAGCGCTGGCGTAGGTATGTGTACTGCCCTGGTATCGGCGCTTACACAGATCCCGGTACGTGCCGATGTGGCAATGACGGGCGAGATTACCCTGCGCGGGCAGGTGCTGGCGATTGGTGGTCTGAAGGAAAAACTTCTGGCTGCGCATCGCGGCGGAATCAAGACGGTGATCATTCCGGAAGAAAACGTGCGTGATTTGAAGGAGATTCCTGACAATATCAAGCAGGATCTGCAAATCAAGCCCGTTAAATGGATTGACGAAGTCCTGCAAATTGCGCTGCAATACGCGCCGGAGCCGTTGCCGGACGTGGCTACAGATCTGGTCGCAAAGGAAGAAAAACGCGAGTCTGACTCTAAGGACAGAATTAGCACGCATTAAGACTGGGCAGGCTTCCTTGACAGCTTTTTAGAGCCCTTGTTATAAAGCGGCTCTTTAAAGCAAGCACCAGCAAGCCTTCCAGCGCTCGTTTTGCTTAACACCTAAAACTTAGAAACATACTCAATATAGAGATAAGGGGACTTAGAGTGAACAAGTCGGAACTGATTGATGCTATCGCTGCATCTGCTGATATCCCGAAAGCTGCTGCTGGCCGTGCGCTGGACGCAGTGATCGAATCCGTCACTGGCGCTCTGAAGGCTGGCGACTCGGTTGTTTTGGTTGGCTTTGGTACGTTCTCCGTGACTGATCGTCCTGCTCGCATCGGTCGCAACCCTCAGACTGGTAAGACGCTGGAAATCGCTGCTGCTAAAAAACCAGGTTTCAAAGCCGGTAAAGCCCTCAAAGAAGCTGTCAACTAAGCCTCTCGATGCCTTTGCCCGCTGGCTCAGGTCTGTCCTGATCCAGTAGCGGAGCGGTGGTGCATTCGGTTGCAACACCGAGGGGTTCGAGCCCTACCGCTCCGTCAGTTACGAGAAGGCGCATCCTCGGATGCGCCTTTCTTCTATCCGCTTTCTACCCACGCTCCGCGGTTGGTTAGTCAGTTCAACCGTTTTGGGGGACGCAATGCTGCAGAACATCAGGGACAATTCACAAGGCTGGATTGCCAAGACAATTATCGGAATCATCATCGCTTTGATGGCCTTCACCGGCATCGAGGCGTTGTTTACCGCTACCAGCAACAAGCAGAACGCGGCTGAAGTGAACGGCGAGGACATCTCTCAGAATGAGTTGAGCCAGGCCGTCGACATGCAGCGCCGCCAGTTGGCTCAGCAGCTCGCGCAGCAGTTGGGCAAGGATTTCGATCCTGCGATGCTGGATGAAAAACTGTTGCGTGAATCAGCCCTCAAAGGTTTGATCGACCGCAAGCTGCTGCTGCAAGGCGCAACGGATGCGAAATTCTCGTTTTCCGACGCGGCACTGGATCAGCAGCTTTTGCAGACGCCCGAGTTTCAGGTCGATGGCAAGTTCAGTGCTGACCGTTTCGATCAGGTGATTCGCCAGCTGGGTTACAGCCGTCTGCAGTTCCGCCAGATGCTTGGCCAGGAAATGCTCATCGGTCAGGTGCGTGCAGGTGTTGCCGGCAGTGCCTTCGTCACCGATGCACAGGTTGACGCTTTTGCCCGTCTGGAAAAGCAGACCCGTGATTTCGCTTCGCTGACCCTGCCTGCCGATACCACGGCTGTCAAAGTGACGGACGACGAAGTCAAGGCTCACTACGACCAGCATGCCAAGGAGTTCATGAGCCCTGAGCAGGTTGTGCTTGATTACATCGAATTGAAGAAGTCGTCTTTCTTCGACAAGGTGCAGGTCAAGGATGAGGACTTGCAGGCGGCTTATCAGAAAGAAATCGCCAATCTGTCAGAACAGCGTCGTGCTGCGCACATCCTGATCGAGGTGAACGACAAGCTGAACGACGAACAGGCCAAGGCGAAGATTGAAGAAATTCAACAGCGTCTGGCCAAGGGTGAAGATTTTGCGGCGCTGGCCAAGGAATATTCGCAGGACCCTGGTTCGTCCAGCAAGGGCGGTGATCTTGGTTACGCAGGCAAGGGTGTCTATGACCCTGCGTTCGAAGACACATTGTATGCCTTGAACAAGGACCAGGTGTCGCAGCCTGTGCGTACCGATTTCGGCTGGCACCTGATCAAGCTGCTGGGCGTCGAGGCTCCATCGGTGCCGACATTTGCCAGTCTGAAAGACAAACTGACCACCGATTTGAAATCGCAGCTGGTCGAGCAGAAGTTTGTCGAAGTGACCAAGCAGCTGGAAGATTCTGCGTTTGAATCGTCCGACCTGTCTCAACCGGCACAGGATCTGGGCCTGAAGGTTCAGACCACTGCGCCATTCGGTCGTGAAGGCGGTGAGGGTATTACAGCCAACCGCGCGGTCATCCAGGCTGCGTTCAGCCCGGAAGTGCTGGAAGAGGGCTCCAACAGCAACACGCTGGAGCTGGATCCGGAGACCGTCGTGGTGGTGCGCTCCAAAGAGCACCTGCAACCTCAGCAGTTGCCGCTTGAGAGCGTTGCCAGCTCGATTCGCGCTCAACTGGTCAAGGAGCACGCCACGGCTGCTGCCAAGGCCAAGGGCGAGGCTCTGCTGGCCGGGCTGCGTGATGGCAAGATCCCGTTGGCTGCGAAGCAGGATGGACGTGACTGGAAATCGATGGAAGCAGTCACTCGCAGTCAGGAAGGCGTTGATCCTCAAGTACTGCAGACGCTGTTCCGCATGCCCAAGCCTGATGGCAAGGGCAAGCCGGAATTCGCCAGCATTACTGCAGCCGATGGCAGCTTCGTGATTGTGCGTCTCAACGGCGTGAATCAGGCTGCTGCACCGACTGATGCGGAAAAGGCGCAATACCGTCGCTTCCTCGCGTCGCGTGCGGGTCAGCAGGATTTCGCTGCGTACCGCGCACAGCTGGAAAGCAAGGCGAAGATCGAGAAGTTCTAAGTATCTCGAAACCCGCACAAAAAAGAAGGCCGCTCACTGAGCGGCCTTCTTTTTGAGTGCAGGAAAGTTGCCTGCCGGAAAATGCCGCTCGCGAGGAGCGGCGCTTGCCGTCTTACTCTTCCATGCTGCCCATCGCGGTGGTGTTGAAACCGCCGTCGACGTACATGATCTCACCACTGATGCCCGACGCCAGGTCAGAGCACAGGAACGCGCCGGCATTGCCGACTTCGTCGATGGTCACGTTGCGGCGCAGAGGGGTCTGCGCTTCGTTGGCAGCCAGCATTTTGCGGAAGTTCTTGATACCCGAAGCAGCCAGTGTGCGGATCGGGCCGGCCGATACGGCATTGACGCGAGTACCTTCCGGGCCGAGGCTGCCGGCCAGGTAACGAACGCCTGCTTCCAGGCTGGCCTTGGCCATGCCCATGACGTTGTAGTTGGGCATGGTGCGCTCTGCGCCCAGGTACGACAGGGTCAGCAGGCTGCCATTGCGGCCTTTCATCATTTCGCGACCAGCCTTGGCCAGGGCCACGAAGCTGTAGGCGCTGATGTCGTGAGCGATGCGGAAACCTTCGCGAGTGGTGGCGTCGGTGAAGTCGCCGTCGAGCTGGTCACCCGGAGCAAAGCCGACCGAGTGAACGATCACGTCCAGGCCGTCCCACTTCTTGCTCAGCTCTTCAAAGACCTTGGTGATCTCTTCGTCGCTGGCCACATCGCAAGGGAAGCACAGCTCAGGACCTGAGCCCCAGCCTGCGGCGAACTCTTCGACACGGCCCTTGAGCTTGTCGTTCTGGTAGGTGAAAGCAAGCTCTGCACCTTCACGATGCATGGCGGCAGCAATGCCGGATGCGATGGACAGTTTACTGGCGACACCGACGATCAGGACGCGCTTACCGGCGAGAAAACCCATGTGTTGTTCCTCTTCAGGTTAATCGACAGCTACCGGTGCCAAAAAGGCGGCTTCCAGCAGCTGCTGTGTATAAGGATGTTGCGGTGCGGCGAAGATGTCCTGCGCTGCACCCTGTTCGACCACTTGGCCTTGCTTGACCACCATCAACTGGTGGCTCAGCGCTTTGACGACAGCCAGGTCATGGCTGATGAACAAATACGTCAGATTGTACTTGGCTTGCAGCGAGCGAAGCAGCTCGACGACCTGACGCTGTACGGTCCGGTCGAGGGCTGATGTCGGCTCGTCCAGCAAGATAAGCGCCGGTTTCAATACCAGCGCACGTGCAATGGCGATCCTCTGCCGTTGGCCACCGGAGAACTCGTGAGGGTAGCGGTGCCGGGTATCCGGATCCAGGCCAACCTCCCTGAGTGCTTCGATGATCGCCGTCTGTTGCTCGGCGGGCGTGCCCATACCGTGGATTCGCAAGCCTTCGCCAACGATTTCACCCACTGACATACGCGGGCTCAAACTGCCAAACGGGTCCTGGAACACCACCTGCATCTGCCTGCGCAGCGGACGGATCTGCTGTTGCGACAGAGATTCTAGCGCGTTGCCCTTGAAACGTATGGTGCCCTGGCTGCCGATCAGTCGAAGAATCGCCAGCCCCAGCGTCGATTTGCCAGACCCGCTTTCACCCACGATGCCCAGTGTTTGCCCTTGCGGCAGGCTGAAGCGTATGCCGTCCACCGCTTTGACGTGGTCGACCGTGCGCTTGAGCAGGCCCTTCTTGATCGGGAACCAGACTTTCAGGTCCTCGACTTCAAGCAGCGGAGCGCCGGCCGGGTTGGTCGAAGGACCGCCGCTGGGCTCTGCGCTGAGTAACACTTTGGTGTAAGGATGTTGCGGCGAACGGAACAATTCTTCGCACGATGCCTGTTCGACGATGCAACCGCGCTGCATGACACATACTCGGTTGGCTATTTGCCTGACCACGTTCAAATCGTGGCTGATAAGCAGCAACGCCATGCCCAGACGAGCCTGCAATTGCTTGAGCAATTCAAGAATTTTCAGCTGTACCGTGACATCCAGTGCAGTGGTCGGTTCGTCGGCAATCAGCAGCTCCGGCTCGTTGGCCAGTGCCATCGCTATCATCACACGCTGGCGCTGGCCGCCTGACAGCTCATGTGGCAAGGCTTTGAGACGTTTGTGTGGCTCTGGGATGCCTACCAGCTCAAGAAGCTCCAGCGTGCGTTTGGTGGCGTCCTTGCCGCTCAGACCCTTATGCAGGCCAAGTACCTCGTTGATTTGTTTTTCGACCGAGTGCAGCGGGTTCAGCGAGGTCATCGGTTCCTGGAAGATCATGGCGATACGGTTGCCACGGATCGAGCGCAGTTTTTTCTCTTCCACCTTCAGCAGGTCTTCACCGGCGTAGCGGACAGTGCCGCTTGGATGACTGGCAATGGGGTAGGGCAGCAGGCGCAGTATCGAGTGCGCTGTCACTGATTTGCCCGAGCCGCTTTCGCCGACCAGTGCGAGGGTTTCACCCCGACGGATGTCAAAGCTGATGTTCTCGACCACCCGTTGCCGTGAGTCGCCCGTCACGAACTCGACCGCCAGATCGCGGATTTCGATCAGATTGTCATTGCTCATCTTATTTCCTTGGGTCGAAAGCATCGCGGGCGGATTCGCCGATGAACACCAGCAGGCTCAGCATGATGGCCAGCACAGCGAACGCGCTGATGCCCAGCCAGGGTGCCTGCAGGTTGGATTTGCCCTGCGCCACCAGTTCGCCCAGCGAAGGCGACCCGGCGGGCAGGCCGAAGCCCAGGAAGTCCAGTGCAGTCAAGGTGCCGATGGCCCCGGTGAGGATGAACGGCATGAAGGTCATGGTCGAGACCATGGCGTTGGGCAGGATATGGCGGAACATGATCGCGCCGTTCTCCATGCCCAGGGCCCGCGCGGCCCTTACGTATTCCAGATTCCTGCCACGCAGGAACTCGGCACGCACCACGTCCACCAGGTTCATCCAGGAAAACAGCAGCATGATGCCCAGCAGCCACCAGAAGTTGGGTTGCACGAAGCTGGCGAGAATGATCAACAGATACAGCACGGGCAGGCCCGACCACACTTCCAGAAAACGCTGGCCCAGCAGGTCGACCCAGCCGCCATAGAAACCCTGCAGGGCACCGGCGATGACGCCGATGATCGAACTGAGGATGGTCAGGGTCAGGGCGAACAGCACGGAAATCCTGAAGCCATAGATCACTCGTGCCAACACATCACGGCCCTGATCGTCGGTGCCCAGCAGGTTTTCCCGGGACGGTGGCGCAGGGGCGGGGACTTTCAGGTCGTAGTTGATGCTCTGGTAACTGAACGGGATGGGCGCCCACAGGGTCCAGCCATCCTTCGCCGCGAGCAATTCCTTGATGTACGGGCTCTTGTAATTGGCTTCCAGCGGGAATTCGCCGCCGAAGGTGGTCTCCGGGTAACGCTCCAGCACCGGGAAGTACCAGTGGCCGTCGTAGCGCACGGCGAGCGGTTTATCGTTGGCGATCAGTTCGGCACCCAGGCTCAGGCCGAACAGGATGAGGAACAGCCACAGTGACCACCAGCCGCGTCGGTTGGCTTTGAAGCGTTCGAAGCGACGGCGATTGAGAGGAGACAGCTTCATATCAATGCTTCCTGCTTTCGAAGTCGATGCGCGGGTCTACCAGGGTGTAGGTGATGTCGCCGATCAGCTTCACCACCAACCCCAGCAGGGTGAAGATGAACAGGGTGCCGAACACCACCGGGTAGTCGCGGTTGATAGCGGCTTCAAAGCTCATCAGACCCAGGCCGTCCAGTGAGAAGATCACTTCCACCAGCAGCGAACCGGTGAAGAAGATACCGATGAACGCCGACGGGAAGCCGGCGATCACCAGCAGCATCGCGTTGCGAAACACATGGCCGTAGAGCACCTTGTGGTTGCTCAGGCCCTTGGCTTTGGCGGTGGTGACATATTGCTTGCTGATTTCATCGAGAAAGCTGTTCTTGGTCAGCAGGGTCATGGTGGCGAAGTTGCCGATCACCAGCGCGGTGACTGGCAGCACCAGATGCCAGAAGTAGTCGAAGATCTTGCCCAGGGTGCTCAGTTCGTCGTAGTTGTTCGAGGTCAGCCCGCGCAGCGGGAACCAGTTGAAGTAGCTGCCACCGGCAAACACCACGATCAGCAGAATCGCGAACAGAAACGCCGGGATGGCGTAGCCGACGATGATCGCCGAGCTGGTCCACACGTCGAACTGACTGCCGTGGCGAGTGGCTTTGGCGATCCCCAGCGGGATCGACACCAGGTACATGATCAGCGTGCTCCATAACCCCAGAGAGATGGAGACCGGCATCTTCTCGACGATCAGGTCGATCACCTTGGCATCGCGAAAGAAGCTGTCGCCGAAATCCAGCGTGGCGTAGTTCTTGATCATGATCCACAGGCGTTCCGGTGCCGATTTATCGAAACCGTACATGCGTTCGATTTCTTTGATCAGTGCCGGGTCCAGGCCCTGCGCGCCACGGTAGTTGGAGCCTGCCACCGAGACCTCGGCACCGCCACCCGCAATTCGGCTGGTAGCGCCATCGAAGCCTTCGATCTTGGCGATCATCTGCTCGACCGGTCCACCGGGTGCGGCCTGAATGATGACGAAGTTGATGACCAGAATGCCGAGCAGGGTAGGGATGATCAGCAGCAGCCGTCGCAGAATATAAGCCAGCATGTTATTGCTCCGCGTTCGCAGGCTTGGCCTGATCAGTGGCTGACGGGGTCGCGGTGGCGGGTTTGACATCCGGCTTCGCCCACCAGGTCATCAGGCCGATATCGGAAAGCGCCTTGGCCTTGGGATGATCGATGTGGTTCCAGTAGGCCACCCGCCAGGTTTTGATGTGCCAGTTGGGTACAACGTAAAAGCCCCACAGTAATACGCGGTCCAGCGCTTTGGTATGGATGATCAGGCTTTCCCGGGAGTCGGCGTTGATCAGACCGTTGACCAGCGTGTCGACTGCCGGGTCCTTGAGGCCCATGAAGTTGCGGCTGCCCGGATTGTCTGCGCTGGATGAGTCGAAGTACACGCGCTGCTCGTTACCGGGTGAGCTGGACTGCGGATAGCCAGTGACGATCATGTCGTAGTCCCGCGAGCGCAGGCGGTTGATGTATTGCGACACGTCGGCGCGGCGAATCACCAGCTCGATGCCCAGATCACTCAGGTTACGTTTGTAAGGCAACAGAATGCGCTCGAACTCGGTCTGGGCGATCAGAAACTCCAGCTTCACCGGGTTGCCCTGGGCATCGACCATCTTGTCGTCGACGATCTTCCAGCCCGCTTCCTGCAACAGCTGGAAGGCCCGGCGTTGCTGTGGACGGATCATGCCGCTGCCATCGGTGACCGGCAGGCTGAAGGGTTCGGTGAACACTCGATCCGGGATCTTGCCGCGCAACGGTTCAAGGATTTTCAGTTCTTCGGCAGACGGCAGACCGCTGGCGGCCATTTCCGAGTTGTCGAAATAGCTTTTGGTGCGGCTGTACGAGCCGTTGAACAGCTGTTTGTTGGTCCACTCGAAGTCCAGCAGCAGAGTCAGCGCCTCACGGACCCTGACGTCTTGAAACACCGGCTTGCGCAGGTTGAAGACAAAACCCTGCATGCCCGTCGGATTGCCATTGGGCAGCTCTTCCTTGATCAGCCTGCCATCCCGGACTGCTGGCGTGTCATATGCAGTTGCCCAGTTCTTGGCGCTGGTTTCCACCCAATAATCGAACTGCCCGGCTTTGCCCGCTTCCAGCGCGACGGTGTTGTCGCGATAGTAGTCGGTGGTCAGCACATCGAAGTTGTAGAAGCCCTTATTGATCGGCAGGTCCTTGGCCCAGTAATCCTTGACCCGTTCATAGCGCACCGAGCGCCCGGCTTTTACATCGGCGACCTTGTACGGCCCGCTGCCCAGCGGGAAGTCCAGGTTGCCCTTGCTGAAGTCGCGATCTGCCCAGAAATGTTTGGGCAGCACGGGTAACTGGCCAAGAATCAGCGGCATCTCCCGATTGCCCTTGTGCTTGAATTTGAACAGCACGCGCAGCGGGTCTTCGACGACCACCTGATCGACGTCGGCGTAGTAACCCTTGTACATGGGCGACCCGTGCTCCATCAGTGTCTTGAAGCTGAACTCCACGTCTTCTGCACGCATCGGGTGGCCGTCATGAAAGCGCGCTTCCGGGCGCAGGTAGAAGCGTACCCAGCTGTTGTCCGGGGCTTTCTCGATTTTACCGGCAACCAGCCCGTACTCACTGAACGGTTCATCCAGGCTTGCACGGGCCAGGGTGTCGTAGATCAGGCCGATGTCATCTGCCGGCACGCCCTTGTTGATGAACGGGTTGAGGCTGTCGAAACCGCCGAAGCCTGCCTGGCGGAACGTGCCACCCTTGGGGGCATCCGGGTTCACGTAGTCGAAGTGCTTGAAGTCGGCCGGGTACTTGGGCGGCTCGTCGTACAGCGTCACGCCATGCTGAGGCGCAGCCTGTACCGTGCAGGCGAGGCTGGCCAACAGCAGGCCGGCCGCTTGCGCGCGCAGGGAATGCAATGGGTTCATCGGGGCTTCTCCAGAGTCTTGAGCCACCACGCACGCAGCCCCAGGGTGTAGGGCGGGGTGGTGACCATGGCGAATCGGTTGCGATAGGCAAGCCGATGATTGTTCAGATACCAGTTGGGAATGCTGTAGTGCTGAGCCAGCAGCACGCGGTCCAGCGCTCGCGCAGCCGCGACCTGTTCATCGCGGGTTTGCGCGCCGAGCAGTTTGTTCAGCAGGGCGTCGACCACCGGGTTGGCAATGCCGGCGTAGTTCTTGCTGCCGTTGATCGCGGCCTGGCTTGAATGAAAATATTGCCACTGCTCAAGACCAGGGCTCAGCGTCTGTTGCAGGGTCATGAGAATCATGTCGAAGTCGAAACGGTCCAGGCGTTGTTTGTACTGGGCGCGATCGACGGTGCGCAGCCCTGCATCGATACCCAGGCGCCGCAGGTCTTCGATGTAGGGTTGCAGGATGCGTTCGAGGTTGGGGTTGACCAGCAGGATCTCGAAACGCAGCGGTTGCTTGTCGGCGTTGAGCAAGCCCTTGTCCGACAGCGTCCAGCCAGCATCGGCAAGCAGTTTCAAGGCCTTGCGCAGGGTGTCGCGCGGGATGCCGCCGCCATCGGTTTTCGATGGGGCAAATGGCTGGGTAAACAGACTGGCGGGCAACTGATCACGATAAGGCGCCAGTAATAACCATTCAGCCCCGCTCGGCAGGCCGGTCGCTGAAAACTCGCTGTTGGGGTAATAGCTGGTCGAGCGCTCATAAGCGTCGCTGAACAGTGTGCGGTTGGTCCATTCGAAATTGAACAGCAGCCCCAGTGCTTCGCGTACGCGGATATCGGCGAAGGCCGCGCGCCGGGTGTTCATGAACAGGCCTTGGGTCTGGGTTGGGATGCGGTGCGGAATCTGCGCCTTGATTACCTGACCGTTTGCGACTGCCGGGAAGTTATAGCCATTGGCCCAGTTCTTGGCCTGATGCTCGATGTAGATATCGAATTCGCCGGCCTTGAATGCTTCGAACGCCACATCGCTGTCGCGGTAGAACTCGACTTCCACCCGGTCGAAATTGTATTTGCCGCGGTTGACCGGCAGGTCCTTACCCCAGTAATCCTTGACCCGCTCGAACACCAGCTGACGTCCGGGCTGCACGCGGGTGATGCGGTAGGGGCCACTGCCCAGCGGCGGTTCGAAGGTAGTCGCCTTGAAGTCTCTGTTCTTCCAGTAATGCTGGGGCAGCACTGGCAGTTCCCCAAGACGCAGAATCAGCAACGGATTGCCAGAGCGCTTGAAGACAAACCGGATGCGATGACGATTGAGGATGTCGACGCGCTGCACTTCCTGCAAGGCGGTGCGGTATTGAGGATGACCGTCCTTGAGCAGCGTTCGGTAGGAAAACGCGACGTCGTAGGCGGTGATGGGCTTGCCATCATGAAAGCGCGCCTGCGGGCGCAGGTTGAACACCACCCAGCTGCGGTCCTCGCTGTATTCAACGGACTGGGCGATCAGCCCGTAACTGGAGGTCGGTTCATCGCCGGACGGGTCGTACTGCCCTGTGCCCACCATCAACGGCTCGTTCAGTTCATTGACGCCGTATTGCAGGAAGTTTCCGGTCGAGACCGGGCTGCTGCCCTTGAATGTGTAAGGATTGAGCGTGTCGAACGTACCAAACGCCATCATTCTCAAGGTGCCACCTTTCGGCGCCTCGGGATTGACCCAGTCGAAATGAGTAAAGCTGGCCGGGTACTTGAGAACACCAAACTGCGCATAGCCATGACTTTCTGTGATGGCTGCGTTGGCGCAGAAGCTCAAGGCCAGGCTGATGGTTAGCAGGAAGGGACGTATCACGATCCGGGCGACTTGGGCTTTCGAGTCGCTAACAGTAACAGCTTGTTCCAGCTGGAAAAAGACTACCGGTGACTGCGCCGCCGGGGCTGCATCGGCCGCCCGCCCCAGGGTTATCGAAGGGCGAGTGGCCGCAGTCATCAATGCGGCAGGTAAACGGTCAGGGTCTGGCCGGGTTTGAGGGCCTGCCCGCTACGTGGATTCCAGCGCTTGAGATGTTGCATCTCGACATTGAAGCGCTTGGCGACCAGGTACATCGAGTCGCCTTTCTGGATCTTGTACTGCATGGATTTCTTTTCGCCATCTTTGGCGCTGGCGACCGCTTTGCTGCTGGATTTACTGCCGGTTTTGCTGGTGTCCTGCATGACCAGCGCCTGCCCGACCTTGAGCTTTTTGCCGGTCAGCTTGTTCCAGCGTTGCAGGTCTTCGACATCAACCTTGTTGGCTTGCGCGATGGTGGTCAGGTTGTCGCCGCTTTTGACCTTGTAGGTGCGGGTGCGGGCAGGCTTGTCATTGTTGGCCAGCGCTTCGAATACCGGTTGTGACGTCTGGACTCCCGGTTTGACCGGAATGCTCAGCGACTGGCCGATCTTCAGCCGGTTGCCTGCCAGCTTGTTATTGCTCTTGAGCGAGCTGACCGTCACCTGATAGCGACTCGCCAGGCTTTCCAGAGTATCGCCCTTGCGTACGCGGTAAGGCTGCCAGGCAACCAGTTCTTCCTGTTTCATGGTCAGCAGGCTGGCAGTCAGCAGTTGCGCCTTGGACGTCGGCACCAGCAGATGCTGAGGCCCATCGACCGTCAGGCGCTTCTTGTAGGCAGGGTTGAGCTGGATAAGCTCGTCTTCGTCAATATCGGCAGCGCTGGCGACTTTGGACAGATCGACGCGCTTGTTGAGTTCGACGACTTCGAAATAGGGCTGGTTGGCGATCGGATTGAGGTTGACGCCATAGGCTTCCGGCGACAGTACCACCTGGGACAAGGCCAGCAGCTTGGGCACATAGTCACGGGTTTCCTGCGGAAGTGGCAGGTTCCAGTAGTCGGTCGGCAGGTTGAGCTTGTCATTGCGCTCGATGGCACGGCTCACTGTGCCTTCGCCCGCGTTGTAGGCCGCGAGGGCCAGCAACCAGTCACCATTGAACATGTCATGCAGACGGGTCAGGTAATCCAGTGCGGCAACGGTCGAAGCCTGGATATCGCGACGTCCGTCGTAAAAACTGGTCTGGCGCAGGTTGAAGTAACGCCCGGTAGAAGGGATGAACTGCCACAGGCCTACAGCCTGGCTGCGTGAAACGGCCATCGGGTTGTAGGCACTTTCGATGACCGGCAGCAGGGCCAGCTCCAGCGGCATGTTGCGTTCTTCAAGGCGCTCGACGATGTAATGCATGTACAGGCTGCCACGCTCGCCAGCGTTTTCCAGAAAGGAAGGGTTGTTGGCGAACCACAGGCGCTGCTGATCGATACGGGGGTTCTGATCGTTGCCTTGTTGCAGTTGAAAGCCCTGACGCATGCGCTCCCACACATCTTGTGGCGGGGCGAGGGGAGTAGTGGGCTTGTGAGACAGGAAAATCGGTTTTTGCTTGATGCCGGCGGCCAGATTAGGCGTGCGATGGCTGCTGACCGGGTCGACGCTGGCAGTGCTCTGGCAACCGGCCAGAAGCGCACTCGCGGTGACAGCCATGGCCTGAGCCAACCGAGTTAATGCGTCCGAATGTGAAGGCTTGCTGATAGATGACGACATTGTTCGGGGGGTACATCCAGACGAAAATGTCGGGCGATTCTAGGAAGCAGCCTGCCGTCGGTCAACCTTTCAGAATTTTATTGCGGTTTTATGGTCGGGTCAGAACTTATCTTTCCATGCCCTCAAGCTGGCAAAGACCGCACTCTGCGAGGTGTTTTGCCCGCCGCTCCGTTCGTCCGCTTTTTCTTTAACAGATGTTTCCCGGGTTCGCAGGAACGGGTTGGTGCGTTTTTCCAAGGCCAGGTTTGAAGGAAGGCTGATGCGATTTTCGTTGCGCCAGCGGGTGACTTCGGCGAGGCGTTGGGCAATATCCTGATTATCTGGCTCGACGGCCTGGGCGAAGCGCAGATTACTCAGCGTGTATTCGTGGGCGCAATAAATCAGCGTGCTGTCCGGCAGTTTGGCCAGACGGTCGAGGGAGTCATGCATCTGCTCTGGCGTACCCTCGAACAGGCGCCCACAGCCTGCAGCGAACAGTGTGTCGCCGCTGAACAGCAAGGGCGTTGTAGCGTCTTCATGATAGAAGGCGATATGACCGAGCGTATGACCGGGAACTGCATGCACCACAAACTCAAGGCCAAGCACTGTCAGTCGGTCATGGTCGACCAGTGCGATATCGCGTGCCGGAATAGTCTCAGCCGCAGGGCCGAGTACGCGTGCCCGGGTCGCCTGCTTGAGTTCCGCCACGCCGCCGACATGATCATTATGGTGGTGGGTGATGAGAATATCGGTCAGCCGGTAGTCCGGATGCTCCGCCAGCCAGCCCAGCACCGGTTTCGCGTCGCCAGGATCGACCACGGCGCATTGCTGGCTCGAAAGGTCTTGTAACAACCATATGTAGTTGTCATTGAAAGCAGGAAGGGCGTGGATCTGTATCATGGCGCAGTTCGCATAGCGGCGGACAATGGTGCATCTTAGAGTCTGTTGCCGCTGTACGCGAGCACCTCTGGAGGAGAACTCATGACCGATGAAGCGTTCGCTCAGGCTGATCCTGAGTGGCTTGCATTGATCCGCGCTGCCCGTGAATGGCTTTCGGGGCCGCTGGGGCAGCTTCTGCTCGAAGAGGAACGGCGTATTCTCGACGAAGAACTGGGGCGGTATTTCGGCGGCTATCTGGTGCATTACGGCCCGTCGGCGCAAGCACCGCCGGTTGCCCCGCAGGTGCAGCGCAATGTGCGGCTCGGCGCACCGTTGCCGGGCGTCGAGATTGTCTGCGAAGAGCAGGCCTGGCCACTGAGCGAGCACGCGGCGGATGTCGTGGTACTGCAACACGGCCTGGATTTCTGCCTCTCGCCCCACGGGCTGCTGCGCGAAGCGGCCAGCAGTGTTCGGCCGGGCGGGCACTTGCTGATTATCGGCATCAACCCCTGGAGCGCCTGGGGTATGCGCCACGTATTCGCTCGGGATGCGCTGCGCAAGGCGCGCTGCATCTCATCCTCGCGGGTCGCCGACTGGCTGAACCTGCTGGGCTTCGCGCTGGAGAAACGGCGCTTCGGATGCTATCGTCCGCCCCTTGCTTCAGCGGCATGGCAGTCACGCCTTTCTGGGCTCGAAAGCCTCGGCGAGGGACGTCAGAGCCCCGGTGGCGGCTTCTATCTTCTGGTGGCGCGCAAACTGGTGGTAGGCCTGAGGCCTGTACGTCAGGTACGCCGCGACCCTATCGGCAAGCTGATTCCCATGCCGATGGCCAAGGTCAGTCGCAACACTCAGGATCATTCCTGAGCAATGCCATGCTGCACACGAAGCCCATCATTCTGGAAAGGTCGTAATGAGCGATAGCGTTGAACTCTTCACCGACGGTGCCTGCAAGGGCAATCCTGGCCCGGGCGGGTGGGGCGCCCTGCTGGTGTGCAAGGGTGTCGAAAAAGAGCTATGGGGTGGCGAAGCCAATACCACCAACAACCGCATGGAGCTGACGGGTGCCATTCGCGGGCTCGAAGAGCTCAAGCGTCCTTGCGAAGTGACGCTGGTGACCGACTCTCAGTACGTGATGAAAGGCATTACCGAGTGGATGGTCAACTGGAAGAAACGCGGCTGGAAAACCGCGGCCAAGGAGCCGGTCAAAAATGCCGATCTGTGGCAGCTTCTGGATGAACAGGTCAACCGGCATACCGTGAAATGGCAGTGGGTACGAGGCCATATCGGCCATCCCGGCAACGAGCGTGCCGACCAGCTCGCCAACCGTGGCGTTGACGAAGTGCGTGGCATAAAGAGCTGATAGTCGTCAGTCGACGTTCAATCAAAGACTCTGTACGAAATCGAGAATGACATTGCCTGCCGCGTGCGGTGCCACGAGCACGCGGCCCGGTATGTCACGATACGGTGTTTCATGACCCTGTATTTCATGGCCCTGTATTTCATGACCCCGTATTTCATGATAAGCCACGTCATTACGCGCCAGTATCGCGCGTAATGCACTGAGGCTCGTGGTGTGCAGCCGAATGGCAATCGCATGGGGGCGCTCACTGGCAATTGCGGGTAGTTCGACGCCCGGAAATTCCAGGGCAGCTGTCGCCGCGTCTATGGCACGCAATACGCCGCATCGGGTATCAGCCTCCAGCACAGTACCGTTGTATTTCACTGCATCGCCATAGATAGCTCGCCAGCGGGGTTCAAGCCGTTTGGGGTCTGCCAGATAAGTGATTGCCAGAATCCCGTCTGCGCCATTGGGGTGGTTCTGCCAGCCACGCACCCAGATCAGTTCAGGACGATGCTGATGGCAGATAAAGTTGGAGGCGTCCGGGAGTTCCGGGTCGATGAAGAGCGCCAACGAAACAACAGCTTCATCGTCGCGACCATCGGGGAGCGTCATTTTTCGACGAAAATCAATACGGCCCTGGCTTTCAAGCCCTGCAGCCGCCATACGCGCGTGGTCAGCGTCGGCATCTTTACTGTGCAGCGCCACCAGCGAAACGCCTTCCTCGCCTCGGTCGAGGAATTGACCCAACTGACGTCCGAAGCAGAAACCGTTTACCGGGTTGGTGCCGAATTTCGAAGCATCTTCGACGCCGATCAATTCGATGAAGTTACTGGGAAACATCATCAACGAGGTGACGGTTCCCCAAGGGTGGTAGCTGACCGGCGAAGGTGCGAAGCCGATTCTGCGGTAGAGCTCCAGAGCCTCGGCATGATTGCGCACGGTGACAAGAGGATGATCGATACCCTGCGCAAATTGAGCAACGGCTGTCATGGTAATAGCTCTTGATTAGCCTTTGGATTTTGTCGTAAAGGTCGCCAGAAAAGCAGGGGCATTACCCACCACCTTTGCCGGTGTGCCAGCGACGACCGTTCCAGCGCCCACAGCTTTGAGTACGACCGAGTTGGCCGCCACAATGGCATTGGCCCCTACTTCGATGTTCCCCAGAACGGTTGCTCCGGCGCAAATCAGTGCGCCTCTGCGGATTTTCGGGTGTCGGTCGCCTGCTTCGTTGAGAGTGCTGCCCAGCGTGACACCGTGCCAAAGGCTCACTTGATCTTCGACTACAGCGGTTTCCCCGATGACAAGGCCGATGCCGTGGTCGACAAACAAGGATTTGCCGAGCCGCGCCGCCGGGTGAATATCGATGCTCCAGGTGTTGGCCGCCCAGTTCTGTACTAGCACCGCGCTTTGCTCATCGCCCTCAGCCCACAGTGCATGGGCGATGCGGTATGCCTGAACGGCCTGTATGCCACGGAAGGTCAGAAAGGCCGTGAGGTGATCCGGGCAGGCAGGATTGACTGTTTCCAGATGGTTGATATCGGCAGCTGCTGCCTGAGCGATGGACGGCCTGGCCTTTATGATCGCCTTGAACCAGTCTTCCAGCGCCACGTTACTCGCTTGGGCCTGCATCTGTCGGGCAAGGTTCGCAGCGAGCGCATCCTCGAAAGTCGAATAGGCCAGCAGGTGGCTTGTCGCATAATCGCCGAGTACCGGGTTGCGCTCGGTCAGTTGCCGGGCTTGATCGCGAAGGCGCTGCCAAAGAGGGCTCATATCGATCTCCTGTTGCCGATGGGTCGAGTATGGACACGCGGCAGACGCGTCAGCAATCATCGCAAACTCGGAACTCTGTTGCCTTTATCGCAACTCATGGTGCAACTCGGGAGGCGTGCGAGTTCCGGGTAAAATCGCCGAATCCGTTGTATCCCTGCAGCGCCCGCTGACGTTTATCCCTTTCAATTGCGGATGGATCCGACAGGCTCGCAGCTTCCATGGCGTGTTAGAATCGCGGCCTGTAGATGAGGCGACAGTCAATGGCATTGCAAAACCTGGATAACAGATCAATCGTTCTCGATACCGAAACCACCGGTATGCCGGTGACAGATGGTCACCGGATCATCGAGATCGGTTGTGTCGAGTTGATTGGCCGGCGCCTGACCGGTCGGCATTTTCACGTGTACCTGCAACCTGATCGCGAAAGTGACGAAGGCGCGATTGGTGTTCACGGTATCACCAACGAATTTCTGGTCGGCAAGCCCCGGTTTGCCGAAGTCGCCGATGAATTTTTCGAATTCATCAAAGGCGCGCAACTGATCATTCACAACGCAGCGTTCGATGTTGGCTTCATCAACAACGAATTTGCCTTGATGGGTTCGCAGGACAGGGCTGATATCACCCAGCACTGTTCGATCCTCGACACCCTGATGATGGCCCGCGAGCGCCATCCGGGGCAGCGCAACAGTCTGGATGCCCTGTGCAAGCGCTACGGCGTCGACAACTCGGGCCGCGAGCTGCACGGCGCACTGCTCGACTCTGAAATTCTGGCCGACGTCTACCTGGCGATGACCGGCGGGCAGACCAGCCTGTCGCTGGCTGGTAATGCCTCTGACGGCAACGGCTCCGGCGAAGGCTCTGGCAACCGAGGCAGCGAAATCCGCCGTTTGCCTGCCGATCGCAAACCTTGCCGCATCATTCGTGCTTCGGAAAGTGAACTGGCCGAGCATGAAGTCCGTATGAGCACCATTGCCAAGGCATCCGGTGCACCTGCTTTGTGGGTACAAATGCTGGAAGCCGCAGCGCAGACGTCCTCCTGACAGCAACCAGCGAGTGGTGACATGAACCTGGCAAACCCTGCCTTGAGCATTCGGATCGCAGACGAATGCTTCGAGGACTACATTCTCAATAGCGAATTCACGTTTACAGTGCTTGGCTATGCCCAACCGCGTATCGGCGAAAGCGTTGATTCATGGCAGGTTGAGCTGGTCGAGCCGTACAGCAAGAATTATGGTATCGATTCTCAGGAGTTTGCCGATCATCGCGATGCCGCCACGAGTTCGGTGATGGTAGCCTGGCTGGATGACCGCCCGGTTGGCCATATCGTGATGAGCACTCACTGGAGCGGGTTCGCCTACATCGATGAATTGGCGGTAGACGAGTCGGCGCGTCGTCATGGGGTCGCGCGCTCATTGCTCG
This sequence comes from Pseudomonas sp. ICMP 3272, assembly GCF_001466905.1. Classification (NCBI taxonomy): domain Bacteria; kingdom Pseudomonadati; phylum Pseudomonadota; class Gammaproteobacteria; order Pseudomonadales; family Pseudomonadaceae; genus Pseudomonas; species Pseudomonas sp. ICMP 3272. Next base: position 37,201 of record NZ_LKEK01000049.1, on the reverse strand, counting down.
ATGTCGCTCAATTCTGGAGCCGCAAGCGCAATCTGCCCGGCATCGTTCTGGAAACCCAGAACAATAACCTGGGTGCCTGCAGGTTGTATGAGCGTTGTGGATACGTGGTAGGCGGGGTGGATCATATGCGCTATAGAGGCATAGATCCCAACACACGTGAAACGGCGATTTTCTGGTATCTGATCTTTTCTGACTAGCAACTTCCCGCTGGCAGCGGCAGCTCGAGCGGGAGTTCTGCCTGTATTACGACGGTGTACGGGTGATTTTTACGCCTGATTGCACCAGTTGAAAGTCTTCACCGCCCAGATGCTTGACCCGGTCACCAATTGCCAGTCTGTAAGTGATTACCGGCTGCCCGCCCTGCACCTCACCCGGCTGCGATTCCTGGAATTCATGGACCGGGTAGACGCGACCTTCGGCGTCTCTGGCATGAAATTGTCCGACGAGAACTGAAGCCATTTGCTCTGTAACCTCTGAAACTGAATATAACTGCTGGTTTACGAATCCATCGAGGCTAGTAGACCACTGATCCATAGGTGAGTTTGCCGACGGGAAAAAAATAATCCGAGCGGTTCTGGCGCGTCGGGGAATTGACCAGAGCAATGGTCGTCTAAACGCGGCTGTTGTTGTATACCTGATCTTCCCTATTAATCAGATGACGGATATTTTCATGAGCCAGGTTCATACCATTGCCGTATTGGTCGGCAGTCTGCGAAAAGACTCCATCAACCGAAAAATTGCGCTTGCCCTCGCGGAGCTGGCACCTGCCAGCCTTAAACTTAATATCGTCGAAATTGGCGATTTGCCTCTGTATAACGAAGACATTGATGGCGCTTCTCCGCCGCCAGCCTACAGTGCATTTCGCGACCAGTTGGGCGCTGCCGACGGCGTGCTTTTTGTAACACCGGAATACAACCGTTCGGTGCCGGGTGCCCTGAAAAATGCCATTGATGTGGGCTCGCGTCCTTACGGCAAAAGCGCTTTCAGCGGCAAACCCGGCGCGGTCATAAGCGCTTCTCCGGGTGCTGTCGGTGGCTTTGGTGCCAACCATCACCTGCGCCAGTCTCTGGTATTTCTGGACGTGCTGTGCCTTCAGCAGCCTGAGGCATACCTGGGTGGCGCTGGAAGCTTTTTCGATGAAGCGGGCGCACTGTCCGACAAGACACGGCCATTTCTGGAGAAGTTCATCAACGCCTTCGCTGCATGGGTTGAAAAGAACGTCCAGCCTTCCGTTAATTGATGTGAGCGACGTGCGCCTGCGGACCCATTGCTTTATGTAACGCAGGCGCGTCGTGCTACCTCAATAAGCTGTTTCCTTTTCCTCTGCCACGTGCCCCGGCGCAGTGAGCGATGAGGGCTATTCAAAGGAAACAGCACATGCCAACAGTACTTCCCTATTTTTTCAGCGACTCTCTGCGCAGCCGATTCACACAGGACATTCATGACGCAGTCGGCAGCTCGCGCATCAGCAGTGAAGATGGCAAGTGGCTGCAATTATTGGTCGGAGTAAGTGTCGAGCCCAACAGCGATGCACCCCGTCCAAGAGCTGATCGGCTGATCATAGGCGACAATTCGCCCGATAACGCCGAACTTGCGGGTGCCTTGTTAATCAGCGACCCCACGCCAGGTGCCGCGCCAGTCTTTTTGAGTACCCTGACCTTCGGGGTTGAGCGATTCGAGAGCCGCACTTCGCTGCTAATTGCCTTGCAGCAGCGGTTTGGCGACGTCAGCGATATATCGACTATCGAGGCAGAGCGTGTCGAGGGCTCGCTCTTCGAAGCGCGTACGCTGGCGATCATGCGCCAGCAGGCCGGGCATCTGGAACGCCTGTTGGTCCAGTTGCAGAAGCTGCCGGACCTGCGAGCTGCGGCAGGCAAGGCCTTGCAGACGGCGTTAGTGCAGAGAGGCGTCGCAGACAGCGTCGACGTTTTCAGTCAGGTGGTGCAGATTCTGGGCACTGACCCCGGAGCCAATCCGGTGGTGTCATCGGTAGTGGGCACTCAGTATCTGGCTGATGCTGCTGTGCAGGCATTTTCCCTGAACGTTCTTCCGACGGGTCTGATACGGCAATTTCTGGATGCGCGGGGCCTTGTCTTGCCGCAAGCGCAGAGCGAGCTTTTCGAGCTGGCGCTGGCTGACGTGGTTTCGGGAGTCCACGCTGCATACGAGCAATTGCTGTCTGATTACTGGATGTCAAAACGGCAGGACGGCCGTACAGTAAGAGACTTTATTGGTCATGCGCTCGCTGAGTGCTTTCTTCAGCATCTTTTATCGAGCCGGGCACATGGCACGATGACTGAAGCAGAGTATCGCTGTTTGCTCAGCCTGTTACCCTCGCAACCTGGCAATGCACAGTCGATACGCGTTCAACGGTTGTCAGTCACCGTTGCTGGACAGGAGCCTGTCAAGCTGGTGGGCGTGTTCCTGATTGATTTTCCCGCAGAACAGCCGTCGAGTGCGTTTCTCTACTTCTCGCTGTCGGGCTTCTTGCGCTTTGATGATCCGGCTCGTGCAATAGCGCACGTACTGAGCGACCCCTCACGTGCCGAGCTGCTGTTTTATTCATCCTTGAACGATCACCTTGCCATTAAAGAGAAGGGTAAGGTCGAGTCGTATCAGGATGCGTTCGCCAACGTGTTTTTCAGTGAATTCGCTGACTCTGTGATCGCTCTGCAAAAGCGCAATCTGCGTTATGTCCTGGGCCTGCCACCGATCCAATATGAAAAAAATCCGGTTCGGGTTGATGATGCACTGGATATTCGCGGACTCCTGGATGGCCGGCTATCAAACCTCCACGACTCAGGGCGCTGGCGTCCGGAAGTGCTGCCTTTTGGCCAAACCTGGGGGGCCTCGATCCAGGCTAACGTGGGGGAGCATCCGGATCTTGTTTCCGAGCCTTCTTACAACTGGATTGGCAAACTGAAGAAGCTTGATGTGTTGCTTGAGCGCGTTGATGTTCTGCATGCCGGTGTAGAGGGCTGCATGCGCCACGCGCTGAACCGTTATCTGGCTGTAATTGGAGGACCACCTCTGGATGCCCGGGCCCTTTGGATCTTGCCGGCTGCCGTGGATGCGGTGCCTGTGCGGCTGCTTTCTTTGGCGCTTGACCGCGTTTGCGGCTACACGCAGGACCCCCTGTCAGACAGCGTGGTGGTGGCAGGGCTGATAACTCCGGTTCTGAATCGGCCGTTGCAACGTCTGCCGTTGGCATTGCTCGAACAAATACTGGTCTGTGTACAGGAAGAGTTTGCTCGCCGTTTCGAAGAGCAAATCAGCCAATTCTATTCACGTACGGTTCGTCAGCTGGATAGCAGCGAGCGCCCCGGTGTGATATCCGGCCTGGTCCGCGAGTATGCACTGCGCCTGGAATTGCTTGTTGAAAAGCGTACAGGTTTGCTTCCCGAGTCGGTCATCGAGAGCGTTCAGCAATTACTGGACCGGCCACTGCCTGCTCTCAGGGAGGCTCTGGGTGAGTCACGGGTCGATGCGTTCACCGTTTCTGTTCAGTTCGATCCTGAATCACCTGCAATCCAGGTGCCCAACGCATTCGTGATCAATAACAGGCTTGCTCACAGCTCGCCCGCTCTGTGGGTACTGAGCAAGGGACTTGTAAGTTTCGAAACCCTGCAGGCACTGAAAGACTATGTTGCTGCGCGGTTGACAGGTTTCGAACTGGTTTCGCACTTGTCAGGGGTTCTTGCCGAGCCGGACAGGCAGAGGCTGCTTGATCATCGTACCCAGACTGGCACGCTGGATCTCAAGGTAAAACTGCAACGCATTGAAGAGCATTTCATCGAAACGTTACAACGTGGCGAGGTGGAACGTCAGCGAAGCACTGTGGCGTATCTTTATCAGCAGGCCGTGACCTGGCGGGTACCGTCAGAACTTTTCGTCAACCTGCTGGGTGCAGGCGAGCGCGATGACCGAAATCGCCAGGCTCTTGGCTATCTGGGCGTTGCCATCCAGTTCATCATCTACAAAGCCATCGTCCCTTCATGGGTCAGCGAAGCGTCGGGGACTGATCAGATTACGCTGGTGAATGCCCTGCAGCGGTTCTATGTGACCTGTGTCGGCCAGAAAGATTTTTTGTTTGATATACCCAGTCTCTACGACTACTCCTGCGAGCGACTGAAAAGCAGGTTCAACACCGATTTCACCGAGCCTCGCCCTGACCCTGAAAGCGTCCGGGTGACAATGGCGCATTACATTCCCGTCCCGGTCGCACCGGGGCAGACACCCCAGTCGATACCGGCGGCCACACAATCAGTCAGCGAAACCCTTGTGGAATATGCCATCGACCGTTTCCTGTCCAGGCAGGACGGGGTCATCCTTCTCTCATCAGCGGACGATAAGCCACTGAACGCGTCGCTCACTCCGGCTTACGTTCGTGATCTGGTGAGGTCGCTGGACATCGCTGCGGGTTACCGGAGCATGCTCGAGCCGATCCTTGCCGCGACTGCTCCTGATTACCTTAAGCGACGCAAACTGTTCGTCGATCAGATCCCTTCGCTGGATATACTGCGAGCGTTTGCCCTCAGGCTCAAGAATGAGTTGTCCGAGCAAGCTTATACGGTTATCGAAAACGTTCTTGATATGCCTGATGCCATTGCACGCCTTCCCGTCAACGGCTGCAAGATGGTATTCAGCCCCCTGCAGTTGCTCCCTGCCAAGGAAGGCTGGGAGCCGACCCTCGTACTCAATACGTATCTGATGGGGCCGCATGAAAGCCAATCGGGACCGTGGGTGCTTTACGCGCCACTGCACGACGAATTTGTTTTCAAGGAGTACACGGACCAGGCTGCGCTGTTGAGGGACATCCATACCTCTACCTATCTTCAAGCGTACATTCTGGATCGTGTTGATCCCCATTTGCGCAAAGTCTATGACAAAGGTGGCTTCGTGGAGCCGCATCTACCTTTCAGTGCAGAATCCTCTTTTGACGTGCCCTTTGATACTCCTGCACCGGTGACCGTGCAAATCGATCCCTATAACGGTAACTGTCTGCTGCTGATGTTCGAGGGTGCTCTGGATACGCTGAAGTTACAAGTGCAACAGCACAGTGTCACTAATGCCGAACAGCGCCGCGCTGCTTCCCGGTACCTGTTCGCTCTGGGGGCCGAGCAAGTCATGGCACTGATGCCGGGGCGTCTGGGTGCATTGGTTGGTATCATCCAGGGGCAGGCGCTATTGAATCTGTCGGTCATCTCGGCCGGGGGGCAGCACTGGGGCAAGGCCCTGTCGGAGTTCATGGCTGCCTTGAGCGTAATGATCTCTTCCGGTCAGAACTCTTCGGCACTCACATCACGTGCGGTTGACGAGACCAGCACGTTACCAGACGACGCTGCTCTGTCCGACACGCTTTTGCAACTGGAAGATGAGCCCAATGAGTCCGGGTTTTCCTGGAGCAATAGCTCACTGACGCAGCAGATACGAGACCGTCTGCGCGAATTCGAAGCTCATGACATCGCCTTGTACACGCTGCAAAGGGATGAGCTGTTAAGTGTCTACCGCGATCCGGCCACCGGTAGAAAGTATGCAGCCATTGGTGGTAAGACCTATGAATTGCAGGCCGATGAGGACGGTTGGTTCATTATTGCGGGCAAGAAGATTGGCCCCTCGGTCAGTCTTGATGCCGATCAGCAATGGAAACTCGATATTCAGGGCGGGCTAAGAGGTGGCGGTGGTGCGCTTACCCGTATTGAAGGCAGCGTCATTGATGATCTGGTTGACGACCTGATAGTCATCAATGCTCGAGGTATGTCCGAGATTCGACATTCCTATCGAGAAATGGCCCAGGCCATCGAAGATGCATATGCTCAGGCTCAGCACTATCTGGAAAACTGTCTGGCCAACCTGACCAGGCGATTGCCGGACGGAAAGGCAGATCCACGGACGGAAAAGATACTGGCTGATTTTTTTGCTCAGAAGGTCCCGGATGAGCATTTATATAAAGTCACCAAAAAGGCCGTTACCAAGATTTATGAGGAGTTGATGAGCCCTTCGATGTCGCCTATCGACTCCACGCGTTACGTGGTCGGCATTAACCGGGTGGGCAACGAGTCCGCCAGTGCATTTATCTTCGAAGCTGACCCATTAAGGCGGGTTTTTCTGACTGAGCAGTTTTTTCGTTTGCCTACCTACCGTTTCAAGCTCAACGTCATTCGCTCGGGTGAATTCAAGCATGGTCCGCATTATCGCGCCACGATCCTGATTCATGAGTTATCTCACCTGGTGCTCAAGACTGACGACATTGCCTATCTCGAATCTCAGGCGCCGTTTGTTGATTTACTGGATGATGCATCGGAGTATCGACTGCGCATCAGAAACGAGCTGACCTATCAACAGCAGAAGACCCTGTCCTACCACACTGACCGCGACAAACTGTTCAGGCAGCTGGATGAAGACGCGTGGCGCGACTTGAGGCGAACGGACGGTAATGGTAAGCAGACGATTCTGCGGATAGCGGGTAAGAAGACCCTAGATGAGGCTCGAGACGTGTTTTACGACGATGTTCGCAAGCGTATCGACATCACGCTTAAAAACGCCGACTCGGTCGCGTTGCTGGTGACACTGCTTGGGCGGGAGCGATTCACGACGCGCTGACAGCATGCCCCGGCGACAGGCATCGCCGGGGCAGTCGCGTTTATCAGACCAGGTAGTGACGCAGTTCGCGGGCAATCAGCAGACGCTGGATCTCACTGGAGCCTTCGTAGATCTGGGTGATGCGCGCGTCGCGGTAGTACCTTTCGACAGGGTAGTCTTCCAGGTAGCCGTAGCCGCCATGAATCTGGATTGCTTTGGAACACACCCACTCGGCCATTTCCGAAGCGAACAGCTTGGCTTGCGAGGCTTCGGACAGGCACGGCTGCCCGGCGCTGCGCAGGCGTGCGGCATGCAGAATCAATAGCCGCGAGGCATTGATGCGGGTGTGCATATCGGCCAACAGGTTGGCGATGCTCTGGTGCTCGATGATCGGCTTGTCGAACTGCACGCGTTCACGCGCATAGGCCAGCGCGGCCTCAAACGCTGCGCGGGCGATACCCAGCGCCTGCGCCGCGATGCCGATACGGCCACCTTCCAGGTTGGAGAGGGCAATGGACAGCCCCTTGCCGCGCTCACCCAGCAGATTGGCCGCCGGGATACGGCAATTGTTAAGCGTGACGGCGCAGGTGTCGGACGCCCTGATGCCCATCTTGTGTTCGCTGCGGTCAACCACGAAACCGGGGTTTTCGGTGGGTACCAGAAACGCTGACAGGCCCTTTTTACCAAGCTGCGGGTCGGTCACGGCAAACACAATGGCCAGTTGTGCGCGTTTGCCGTTACTGACGAACTGTTTGGCACCATTGATGACCCACTCATCACCTTGCAGCTCGGCACGAGTGCGCAGGTTATGGGCTTCGGAGCCCGCATGCGGTTCGGTCAGGCAAAAGCAGCCTATCGCCCGACCGGTGGCGAGCTTTTCCAGCCAGGTGTGTTTCTGCTCATCAGTCCCGTAATTGAGCACCGGCCCGCAGCCGACTGAGCTGTGTACGCTCATCAGCGTGCCGGTAGCTGCGTCGGCGGCGGAGATCTCCTCAACCGCCAGCGCATAGGCGACGTAGTCGATGTAAGTGCCGCCCCATTGCTCCGGCACCACCATGCCTAAAAGGCCCAGCTCGCCAAGTTTGGCGACCAGTGCATCATCGATCCAGCCAGCCTTTTCCCAGGCCTGGGCGTGCGGAGCGATTTCGTTGCGGGCAAAGTCGCGCGCCATGTCGCGAATCATTACCTGTTCTTCGGTCAATTCAAGGTCGTGCACGACTTAATTCTCCACACCGCTGAAGAAACTCTGCACATGCGCGCTGCTGACGTCCTGCGCGCTGGCGTGTTTCCATTGCGGCTTCTTGTCTTTATCGATTATCAGGGCGCGTATGCCCTCAATCAGGTCGCCGCGCTCGAACCATTGGCGGTCCAGGTGCAGTTCCATGGCAAAGCAGTCCTGTAGTGGCAAGTGACGGCCACGACGGAGCATTTCCAGGGTCACGGCCATCGCCAGCGGCGAGTGACGCTTCATGCGGCCGACGGTATCCAGCGCCCACTCACGGGTGTCGCCGATGACCACCTCCTGCAACTGCTCGAGCATGCTGGGGATATCCGGCAAGCCAAAAAAATGATCAATGGCCGGGCGCAGGGTTTCCAGAGGCGGGTAGGGCAGGCGTTGGGTCGCCAGCTTGGCGAGGGCACCCTGCAGGTCCTTGAGTGGTGTCGATTTCCATTTCAGGTGGTCGAGCATATGGTCGAGGCGCGGCAGCAGTTCGCTGTTCATCGACCAGTTGGCAAGCCCGCAGTACAAGGCATCGGCAGCGCCGATCTGTGACCCGGTCACGCCCAGCCAGGTGCCCAGCTCGCCAGGAAGACGCGACAGGAAATAACTGCCGCCGACATCCGGAAAGTAGCCAATGGCGACTTCCGGCATGCCCAGCCGGCTGCGTTCGGTCACCACGCGCAGGTCTGCGCCCTGGACCAGGCCCATGCCGCCGCCCAGCACCAGACCGTCCATCAGGGCCAGTATCGGTTTGCGGTAACGGTGAATGGTCAGGTCCAGCTCATACTCTTCGGCAAAGAACGTGTAGTGCAGGTCCTGGCCGTTCTGATGGCTTTCGTACAGTGAACGGATATCGCCGCCTGCGCAGAATGCCTTGCTACCTGCGCCGCGCAGAACCACTGCATGAACAGACGGGTCGTCAGCCCAGAGATCAAGCTGCTGGCGAAGTGTGCGGACCATGTCCAGATCGATTGCGTTCAGGCCTTCCGGGCGATTGAGGGTCAGGTGACCCACGTGGTTACGCACCTCGACAACGATCGAATCCCGGCTGGTGGGTTGTCGAACCGGGCGGGCCGATGAAACCTGTGAACTCATTCTGAACTCCTTGTTCGGTTGCGCTTTCTTCTTGTTCGAGTCTTGTTGGAGCGTCGCAGAAGATCCTAGCAGCGCAAATGTGCAAAGCAAAACTGCGTTTAAGCATAGCCTGAAGTTTTACAAAGCCACTATTTAGAGCGTTTGCGGGGGACTGAGCTTTACTGCGCCGGGCTGGCTGAGGTGAATCATTGCCTGGCTGATGAGTATTATGACTGTCATTAGTGTCACAAAAGGGAATTCCTCGGGTGCACCCATGAAAGCCTCCATGACCGTTCTTTATGACCGATAAATATGCCCCGCGCGAGTGGGCCGCCCATGAGCGTCCGACCATGCCCGGCTCGCCTTCGACGCCGCTGCATTCCGATGCGCGGCGCTGGGCATTTGCGCTGGTGGGGGTGATCGTCGCGCTGACTGGCGGGCTCGGCAACGCGCTGGTGGTTGCCAACCTGCCGTATTTGCAGGGTGCGCTGGGTGCGACGTCGCAAGACATCGCCTGGTTGCCCGCTGCGTACATCATGACCAATGTGTCAATGAATCTGCTGCTGGTGAAGTTTCGTCAGCAGTTCGGTTTGCGCGCGTTCACCGAACTGTTTCTGGTGCTTTATGCGCTGGTGACGCTGGCGCACCTGTTCGTCAACGATATTGACTCGGCCATCGCCGTGCGTGCGGCGCACGGCATGGTCGGTGCTGCGCTCAGTACCCTTGGGCTGTACTACATGATTCAGGCGTTTCCGCAGAAGTGGCGGCTCAAGGCGCTGGTACTCGGGCTTGGCACCGCCCAGCTGGCGACGCCGCTGGCCCGGCTGGTGTCCGAAGACTTGTTGCAGATCGCCCAGTGGCGCGGTTTGTACCTGTTTGAACTGGGTATGGCGCTACTCTCGCTGGGTTGCGTACTGCTGCTCAAGCTGCCACCGGGTGATCGTTTCAAGGCGTTCGAAAAACTGGATTTTCTGACCTTCGGCCTGCTGGCCGGCGGCTTTGCGCTGCTCTGTGCGGTTCTCTCACTGGGGCGTATCGAATGGTGGCTGGAAGCGCAGTGGATAGGCCTGGCGTCGGCGGCCTCCATTGTGCTGATCTGCGCCGGACTGGCCATTGAGCATAATCGCAGCAATCCGTTGCTGATCACGCGCTGGCTCGGCAGCGGGGCGATTCTGCGTCTCGGGCTGGCCGTTATCCTGTTTCGCGTGGTGCTGTCCGAGCAGTCAGTGGGCGCGGTAGGTTTTCTTCAGGCGCTGAACATGGGCAGTCAGCAACTGCACACGCTGTATATGGTGATGTTGCTGGGCAGTGTCGCCGGGTTGGCGGTCAGTGCGCTGACCATCAACCCCGCGCACCTGATCAAGCCGTTGCTGATTTCTCTGGCGATGATGGCCGTCGGTGCCTGGATGGACAGCCATTCGACCAATCTGACCCGTCAGTCGAACATGTACCTCAGTCAATTCCTGCTGGCGTTCGGCGGTACGTTTTTTCTCGGTCCGACGCTGGTGCTGGGGATCAGCGGGGTACTGGCCAACCCGCGCAACATGGTGAGTTTTTCGGTGTTGTTCGGGATCACACAAAACATTGGCGGCCTGATCGGGTCTGCTGCACTGGGCACTTTCCAGATCGTGCGCGAGAAGTTTCACTCCAGTCATATCGTTGAACACCTGACCCTGATTGACCCGCTGGTTCAGGCGCGATTGCAGAGCTACAGCGCCAGTTACAGTTCGGTTATTGCCGACCCGGCGCTGCGCAACACTCAAGGCATGCGCGCAATGGCTACGGCTGCGACCCGAGAAGCCAACGTGCTGGCCTATAACGATGTGTTCATGCTGATCGCCCTGATTGCCGTGCTGACCATGATCTGGATTTCAGCCCGGGTCCTGTGGCTGAAAATGACCACTCAACCTTTGGCGCTGGCGCCTGTAGCACCTGCCGCTTCGCCCTCCGTATCCAATTCCGGCGTTAAATCTTCATGAACGAATCCACGACCTCAGATACAGAAACAACCCGCAGCGCGCCGCCACCGGCACCGTTGACGTCCCCGGTGACCAGCAAGCCGCGCTCGACCCGCAAGCGAGTCGTGTCTTCGGTGATCTTCGCTGCCGTCGCGCTGATCGGGGTAATGGTTGTGCTGTATGCCTGGCAACTGCCGCCGTTTGCCAGCCCGATAGAGAGCACCGAGAACGCCCAGGTAAAGGGCCAGACCACGCTGATCGGGCCGCAGTTGAGCGGGTATGTGTACGAAGTGCCGGTTCAGGATTTCCAGTTCGTCAAGGCCGGCGACTTGCTGGTGCGCCTGGATGACCGTATTTATCGCCAGCGCCTGGATCAGGCCATTGCGCAACTGGCGGTACAGAAAGCCTCGCTGGCCAATAACCTGCAACAGCGACGCAGTGCCGAAGCGACCATTGGCCAGCGCCAGGCTGAACTGCAGAACAGCATCGCCCAGAGCCGCAAGAGCGCTGCCGATCTGCGTCGCAATCAGGCACTGGTGACCGATGGCTCGGTATCGAAAAGCGAGCTTGATGTGACCCGTGCTGCCGATGCGCAGGCAAACGCTGCGGTTGCTGAAGCCAAGGCGGTATTGCAGATCGCCCGCGAGGACCTGCAAACGGTGATCGTCAACCGTGGCTCGCTGGAAGCTTCAGTGGCCAATGCGCAGGCAGCCATCGAGCTGGCGCGCATCGACCTGGACAACACTCGCATTGTCGCCCCGCGTGACGGGCAGTTGGGGCAGATCGGCGTGCGCCTTGGTGCCTACGTCAACTCGGGCGCACAATTGATGGCGCTGGTACCCGAGCAGCGCTGGATCGTGGCCAACATGAAAGAGACCCAGATGGCCCATGTGCGCCTTGGCCAGCCGGTAAGCTTTACCGTTGATGCTCTGGACGGCCACCAGATGCGCGGCCACGTACAACGAATTTCGCCTGCCGCAGGTTCTGAGTTCAGTCTGCTGCCTGCCGATAACGCGACCGGCAACTTCGTGAAGATTTCCCAGCGCATCCCCGTGCGCATCGTGGTCGATGCCGATCAGCCCATGCTTGAGCACCTGCGGCCTGGGATGTCGGTGGTGGTGAGCATCGACACCAGCGTAGAGGGTGATCAACCACCGGATCCTGAGGCACGATAATCGCAACTATCGTGCGACGCTCCGCGTCGCATGCCTTTCTGGACGCTCCGCGTCCTCTTTGCGACCTGCATCAAGACTTGATGGCAGCAGGCACCGCTCGCCGAAGACCTCAAAACAGTTTGCTGAACACCCAGTACAGCGAACCCGAAAGCAGGATGGCAGCCGGCAGGGTCAATACCCAGGCGGTGGCCAGATTGCGCAAGGTGCGCATTTGCAGACCTGAACCGTTGGCGACCATCGAACCCGCGACCCCGGACGACAGCACATGGGTGGTCGAAACTGGCAGCCCGTACATGTCCGCCGCGCCGATGGTGAACATCGCCACGACTTCTGCCGACGCGCCTTGTGCGTAGGTCATGTGCGTCTTGCCTATGCGCTCACCTACGGTCACGACGATGCGTTTCCAGCCGACCATCGTGCCCAGCCCCAGGGCAATAGCGACCACAATCTTGACCCAGGTCGGAATAAAACGCGTCGCACTGTCGATCTGCCCTTTGAACGCATCGAGCTTGGTCTGGGTATCGGCGTCGAAATTGCCTACCTTGTTCTTATCCATCACCCGGATGGTTTCCGAGGTCAGGTACATGTCGTTACGCACGTTGGTCACCGCTTCGGCAGGCACCTTCGAGAGCGAGCCGTAACTGGCGACCTGATTGCCGATCTTGCCGGTCATGACCGCCAGCGCAGGGATCAGGTCGGGGCCTGCCTGTTTGCTGACCAGATAATCCGACAGGGTCTGGCGCGAGTCAGCCGGGGCAGGCAGGGGAGCACTGCGCATCAGTGCCTGTTGGGTGACCTCTGCCACTGCGCCGAACTGAGTGGCCTGATCGGCCGGCATGGTGCGGTTGAGCGCATAGGCCATCGGCAGGGTACCGACCAGAATCAGCATGATCAGCCCCATGCCTTTCTGCCCGTCATTGGAGCCATGAGCAAATGATACGCCGGTGCAGGTCACGATCAGCATGGCGCGAATCCACAGCGGTGGCGGTGCGTTGCCTTCCGGTGCCTTGTACAGCGCACGGTTCTTGATGAACATGCGCATGGCCAGCAACAGCAAGGCGGCACAGCCGAAACCCACCAGCGGCGACAGCAACAGCGAGTAGCCTATTTTGGTCGCCTGAGACCAGTCCACGCCACTGGTGCCGTCCCGTCCGTGCATCAGGGCGTTGGCGATGCCGACACCGATGATCGAGCCGATCAGCGTATGCGACGAGGACGCTGGCAAGCCCAGCCACCAGGTGCCCAAGTTCCAGATGATCGCCGCGATCAGCAGGGCGAAGATCATGGCAAAGCCTGCCGATGAGCCGGTTTGCAGAATCAGTTCCACTGGCAGCAGCGCGATGATGCCGAACGCCACCGCACCACTGGAGAGCATCACGCCGAGAAAGTTGAAGAACCCCGACCAGACCACCGCAAAGCCCGGTGGCAGGGAGTGGGTATAGATCACGGTGGCGACCGCGTTGGCGGTGTCATGGAAACCGTTGACGAATTCGAACCCCAGTGCAATCAGCAACGCCACGCCCAGCAGCACGAACGGGGTCCAGGTGGTGACCACCGTGCCCATGTCGTCGACATCCTGCTTGAGGCTGTAGCCAGTGAAAAGCAGGCCGGCGATGAGTATCGCGAAGAAGATGACCATGGTCAGTCGACCCGGTTTGCGCCCGAAGTGAGTTGCCGACAGGCCCGCCCGGCCCGTCGCATCGGGAGAAAGTGCGTTTATAGCCATGTTCGCAATCCTGATTGAAAGAATATTGACATGGTCATTGCAAAATGTGACAGAGATGCGACATGCGAGTAATCAGTGGCCTTTTGCGCCAGATTTCTGACAACCGGCAGGCCGGGTCAATAATCGCCACGCTTGCGAAACGCCCAGCGTCCCGCGACCAGCGTAAACGTCGCGACCAGTGCCACCAGAATCCAGAAGCCTTCAGGATCGGATGCCAGTGGCACACCCCCCACGTTCATGCCGAAAAAGCCCGCGACAATGTTGATCGGCAATGCCAGAACCGTTACCACGGTCAGGGTAAACAGGGTTCTGCTGCTCTGTTCGTTGAGGTTGGCGGCAATCTCTTCCTGCAACAGTTTGATGCGCTCGCCCAGTGCCGTGAGGTCGTTGATCACCAGCGAGGACTCTTCGATGGACTGACGTAGCGCCTGGACATCCTGCTCGCGCAGCCATTGCGGAGGCTTGTGCAACAACCGCATCAACGAACCCGGTTCCAGCGCCAGCAGGCGTTGCAGACGTACCAGCACCCGGCGCATGGCGCCGAGTTCGGAGCGATTGTTGCTCAGTCGCTGCGAAAGCAACTGGTCCTCAATGCGGTCGACGTTGACGCTGGTCTTGCGCAGAAACTGGGTCAGCACTTCGCCCTGATCGCTCAGCAGGTGCGCGAGCAGTTCCAGCGGTGAATCAAACTGTTCGCCGCGTTTGACCGCCGAGCGCAACTTGTCTACCGAACGCAGTGGCTGCAGCCGGGCGGTGATCAGCAAGCGCTGGCGGGCGCAGACCCACAAGGTCGAGATGTCGGTCGAGAGCCTGTTGAAATCGAACACCACATCGTTGACTACTGCCAGCAACGTGGCGTCGACGTGCTCGATTCGGGTGGAACGCGAACCCTCGTGCAGGGCCTCGAAAAACTCTTCCGGAAGGTCTAGATGGGTTTTCATCCAGCGCTCGCAGGCTGCGTGCGACAGGTTCAGGTGCAGCCAGATGAAGTCGTTCTCTTCGGGAGGGTTTTGCAGGTAATCCAGCGCGGCGGCCGAACCGATCTCCTGGCCACTTTCAGCGTGGCGAAAACGGAAGCCGTAGAGCAGACCGAAAAGGTCGGAGTCCTGATGGTGGTGAGCAATACTGTGGTTCATGGCTGTCCACGTGCGGCCTGGCCCGGGCAGGGAGGCGAAGGCCGCATGATGACAAGGCGTTATTTCATATTTGTGACAGCTTGTTGCCGGGTGTGTCATCTGCCACATGAAGAGACGGCCGCATTGGCGGCCGTTCAGTCAATCGACAGCTGCTACTGTATCGACACCGGTCAGATCATTGCCAGCGGTACTTTGCGAGTCGGCGCTGGCCAGGCCAGATCAATGTCGGCCAGGTCGCGCTCGGTGAGGCGAATCTGCTCGGCAGCGATATTCAGACGGATATGCTCCGGGTTGGTCGCCTTGGGAATAGCGATCATGTTGTCCTGACGCAGCACCCACGCCAGGGAAATCTGCGCCGGTGTTGCGTCATGGCGTTTGGCGATTTCGTGCAGGGCAGGGTGGTAAAGCAGATCGCCGGCCTGGCCAATCGGGCAGTACGCCATCATCGGTAAGTGGCGGTCTGCGCTCCACAGCATCAGGTCGAACTCGATGCCGCGTTGTTCCGGGTTGTACAACACCTGGTTGGTCGCGCAACGCGGGTTGTTCAGCTCGATCATGTCCGGGACATCAAAGTTGGAAACGCCCCAAGCGCCGATTTTTCCGGATTCCTGCAGGCGTTCGAAGGCTTCGACGGTTTCGGTCAGTGGGTACTGACCCGGCCAGTGCAGCAGATAAAGGTCGATGTAGTCGGTGTTCATCCGGCGCAGGCTTGCTTCGCATGCAGCCGGGATACCGCTACGGCTGGCATTGTGCGGATAGACCTTGCTGACCACGAATACCTTGTCGCGTTGCCCGGCGATGGCTTGCCCGACGATCTCTTCGGCAGCGCCGTCGGCGTACATCTCGGCGGTGTCAATCAGGGTCAGGCCCTGTTCGATACCCAGGCAAAGGCCAGCAATTTCTGCCGAGCGCAGGTGCCCTTTTTCACCCATGTGCCAGGTGCCCTGACCCAGCACTGGTACAGTTCTGCCTGCCAATTCCAGTGTGCGCATATGACCCCCTGCAATAAATAAGCAGCTAAATGAGCGATTGATTAAGCAGGTGTCAGGCAACAAGAGGCGCACTAGGTTCCGTGCACCCCATCGCAATGCAGATTTAAACCCGGAACTGCTTCAGCAGCCCGTTCAGTTCTTCGCTCAAGTCGCGCAGGTGCAGGCTGGCCGAAGTCGATTGTTCAGCGGCCAGTGCGGTGCTTTGGGACAGTTGCGCGGCCTGGGTCACGTTCTGGTTGATGTCGTCCACCACATGCGTCTGCTGCAGAGTCGCGCTGGCAATGGAGGTGTTCAGGCTGTTGAGGTTGCGTAGCGCCTGGCTGATGGACGTCAGGCTCTGGCCTGCCTGATTGGCCTGCTCGATGGTCAGTTGCGAGGAACGGCTGCTGTCGCCGATTACCTTGACTGCCGCGTCGGAATGCTTTTGCAGGCGTTCGATCATGGCCTGGATTTCTGCGGTCGACTTCTGGGTGCGCTGGGCCAGCAGGCGCACTTCATCAGCCACCACGGCAAAGCCGCGGCCCTGTTCGCCGGCGCGCGCCGCTTCGATGGCTGCGTTCAGCGCCAGCAGGTTGGTCTGCTCGGCAATCGAACTGATGACTTCCAGTACGCTGCCGATCTGCGTGCTCTCGCCGGCCAGACTCTGCATTACTTCAACGGCCTGACCGATGGTGGCGGACAGGTGCCCGATCTGGCGCAGGCTGTTATCGATGTTGACCTGACCCTGCTGTGCCTGTGACTCGGCATCACGCATTTCGTTGGCGGCATGCTCGGCGTTCTTGGCCACGTCCTGTACGCCATAGGTCACTTCGTTGACCGCGGTGGCAACCAGGTCCATTTGTTGGGACTGCTGCTCGCTGCGTTTCTGCGCTTGCTCGGCATTGCTGCCCAGATCCGTCGAGGCCTGGCCCAGCGCCACGGCCGAATTCTGCAACTGGCCGACGACATTGCGCAGCTTGGCGACAAAGGCGTTGAAGTGCACGCCCAGCTCGGTGATTTCATCCTTGCCGTGGGTTTCCAGCGTGCGGGTCAGGTCACTTTCGCCACTGGCGATATTGGCCATTGCACCGACTGCCGCTCTCAGCGGTCGCACGATACTGCGCACAATCATGACCAGCAGCAGGATCATGACCAGCACGATGCCTGCGATGAAGATGCCGGCGTTCCATAGCTGTGCCTTGAACTCTGCGGCTACGTCGTCCACATACACGCCCGAGCCCAGAATCCAGCCCCAGGGTTGAAACAATTGCACGTAGGAGGTCTTTTTCACCGGCTCGCTGGCACCCGGTTTGGGCCAACGATAATTCACCATCCCGGCACCCTTGGCTTTGACCAGCGTGACCATTTCGTTGAACACTGCAAAGCCGTCCGGGTCTCTGATGGTCGATATATCCTGGCCTTCGAGCTTGGCGTTGGTGGGGTGCATGATCATCACCGGGCGCAGGTCGTTGATCCAGAAGTAGTCGTTCTGGCTGTAACGCAGGCCCTTTATCTCTTTCAGGGCCTGTTGTTGCGCGGCTTCGCGCGTCATGCTGCCCGCGGCCTCAAGCCCTTGGTAATAGGTGAGTATGCCGCTGGCGGTCTGGACCACATGCATGGTTTTTTCGGCCTTGGCCTGATACAGATCGTTATGGATCTGTCTGAGCAAGGTCGCCGACAAAACAAAAAGCATCAGCACTGAAACCACAAGGATCAGCCACAAACGGCGGCTGATGGAAAAACTGCGCATACTCATGATCGTCATCCCGTGCATTATTTTTTCTTTTTATGGCAACCGAGCCGCGCAGCACGCGATGCAGAGCCTTTTAAGCTTCTCGGCGCATCATGACCAAACATGAGATGACAGTCACATTTTTTTACAGACCTACACGGGTATAGCGAAAGGCTTACACCAACAGACGCGATTGGCTCTATCGACTGACCCGGAGTGAATGTAGGATCCAATTCAACAGCTGCAGCGAAGGAACGCCGCAGCGATCAGGGAAGATCGACCATTGCCAGGAGGCTACTGACAGGATGTCGGAATGGTCATGTTGCAAAACCACCCGCTTCGGCGGGTTTTTTGCGTCTGCAGGAAAGCAGGGTGGGGTTCAGCAATCCGGCTCGCAACCCTTGAGCACCAGCCTGAGAATGGTCCGGGTCGCGGCCTCGTAATCGGCGTCTTCCAGTTTCGCCTTGCCGGTGACGGTTGCGATCTGCCAGTCGAAATCTGCGTAGGTCTGGGTCGCGGCCCAGATGGTGAACATCAGGTGATGGGGGTCGAGCGGGGCGATCTGCCCGCTGTCGATCCAGGCCTGAATGCATTCGATATTGTGCCGCGCCTGCCCATTGAGCTGTTCGATCTGCTCTGACGTAAGGTGCGGAGCGCCATGCATGATCTCGCTGGCGAACACTTTCGAGGCAAAGGGCAGGTCACGGGAAATCTGGATCTTCGAGCGGATATAGCTGCTCAGTACATCGGCCGGTACACCTTGAGGATTGAACGGCGTCGACGCTTGCAGGATGGGCTCGATGATGCTTTCCAGCACCTCGCGATAGAGGTTTTCCTTGGATTTGAAGTAGTAATAGACGTTGGGTTTGGGAACACCGGCCTTGGCCGCGATATCGCTGGTCTTGCTGGCGGCGAAGCCCTTGTCGGCGAATTCCTCGCTGGCAGCGCGCAGGATGAGTTCTTTGTTGCGCTCGCGGATACTGCTCATGACCCGGTTATTCCCTTGCCTGCATGGCGGTCGCGCATGTTAGCACCGGGTTTGCGCAGCGCTCAATGTCGAAGGCCCGAAGCACGATTGCAACGAGCCGGTTGCATCAGGCACTCATCAATTCCTGGACTCGGGCAGCCAGAGCATCAATCGCAAACGGCTTGGTCAATACCCGCATGCCGGGTCCGAGTTGCTCGTCACCAATGGCTGCGTTTTCTGCATAACCGGTGATGAACAGGGTTTTCAGATGCGGACGTACTTCGCGTCCGGCGTCGGCCATTTGTCGCCCGTTCATGCCACCGGGCAATCCTACGTCGGTGATGAGCAGATCGATATGCACGTCCGAGCGCAGCAGTTTGAGGCCGGCCAGGCTGTCGGCCGCCTCGATCAGGGTATAACCCAGATCGCCGAGCGCATCGGTAAGCAACATGCGTACCGTCGGTTCGTCGTCCACGATCAGAATGGTCTCTCCAGACTGGGTGACTTCGAACGGCGCCTGGTGCACATCGCTCTCGTCTCTGGTCGCCTTACCGTCGTAACGCGGCAGATAAAGGGATATCGATGTTCCCTTGCCCACCTGCGACTGAATGCGCACCCGGCCGCCGGACTGGTTGGCGAACCCGTAAATCATCGACAGACCAAGACCGGTGCCCTGACCAATGGGCTTGGTGGTGAAGAAGGGGTCGAATGCCTTGGCGATGACATCGGGCGTCATGCCTGTGCCGGTGTCGGTTACGCACAGCGACAGATAGTGACCCTCAGGCATATCGTGACCCTGCGCCACCTCACCCTCTATCCACTGGTTGCTGGCCTCGATCGTGATGCGGCCGCCGTCCGGCATCGCGTCGCGGGCGTTGATACACAGATTCAGCAGCGCGTTCTCCAGCTGGCTTGCATCGACCAGCGTTGCCCATAGCCCCATGGCCCCGATGGTTTCGACCACGATGCTGGGGCCGACCGTACGCTGGATCAGGTCCGTCATGCCTTTCATCAGCCTGTTAACGTCGGTCGGCTGCGGGTCCAGCGTCTGACGTCGAGAGAAGGCCAGCAGCCTGTGGGTCAAGGCCGCTGCGCGCTTGGCGGCGCCCTGTGCGGTGACGATGTATTTGTCTACATCGTTCCAGCGCCCTTGCGCAATACGGGTACTCATCAGTTCCAGAGCACCGGAAATGCCTGCCAGCAGGTTGTTGAAATCATGGGCGAGACCGCCAGTCAGTTGCCCGACAGCTTCCATTTTCTGCGACTGACGCAGTTTTTCTTCAGCCTGCATCAGTTCCGCAGTGCGTGCTGCCACGCGCTGTTCAAGCGTGTCGTTGAGCGAGCGCAGCGCCGCAGTGGCCCGGTCGCGCTCGGCCGCCACAGCGCGTCGTTCATCGACGTTGATGAGCACGCCCGGGAAGCTCAGGGGAGTGCCGTCATCGGCACGGTCGACGCGGCCGTTGGCTTCGATCCAGTAGTAGACCCCGTCAGTACGACGAACGCGGTACTGGTGGGCGTAAACACGTCCGTTGGTGATGACCGCATTGATCGCATGGATCAGGCATTGCTTGTCTTCCGGGTGAACAGTGGCAATGACCTGTTCCAGACTCAAACCATCGAAGCCCAGAGCGGGATCAAGATCAAACGCCTTGGCGAAGGCTTCGTCGACGGTAAAGCGGTTGGCCGTCAAGTCCCAATGCCAGGTACCGATAATCGCACCCGCGGCGAGTGCGAGCTGAACGCGGTCGACGTTCGCGCGTGCGACGGCTTCGCTGGTGCGCAGTCGCTCCTCGGCGTCCCGTCGCTCCGTCACGTCACTGAAGATGACGGCGATCTGTCGGTCAGCCGGCTCTCCGACACGCACCGCTCTGACTTCGAACCAGCGCTCGAACGCCTTGGCGTAATTCTCGAAATTGGCAGGCTCGCCGGTTTTGGCGACATGACCATAAGCCTCAAACCAGAAACGCTCCAGGTCCGGGGCAAACTCGGTCACCCACTTGCCACGCAAATCGACACCCGCCTGACGTTCAAAGGCAGGGTTGACCTCGATGAAGCGGTAGTCTACCGGGCTGTCGTCTGCATCGAACTTGACCTGGATGATGGCGAACGCTGCTTCGATGGTCTCCAGCATGGCCCTGGAGCGCTCTTCGCTCCTGCGCAGCGCGTTTTCTGCCTGCTGCATCTGTGACAGGTCGAGCATCGCGCCGATCATGCGTACGGCCTTGCCCTCGTTGTTGCGTATCACATGGCCACGGTCCAGAACATCGGCGTAAGTACCATCGAGCCGACGAAAACGGTATTCATCGGTCCAGGCAGTGCCGTGGCCGTCGATCACAGCATGGATAGAGTGGTAAATGCGTGTCCGGTCATCGGGATGGATCTGGGCTATCCACCAGTCACCCGAGGTGTCCAGTGTTGCCAGCGGGTGGCCGTATGCCTGTTCCAGTGCGTCATTCCAGAGCACGTGGTTGGCGGCAAAATCCCAATCCCATATTGCGTCATTGGTAGCCTTGGCGGCCAACCGGTAACGTTCCTGGGCTTCTTCGGTGGCGCGTGCCACCAGATGCTCGCGGGTGCGGTCGCGCAGGATCTTGACGAAGCCAAGGTGAGTATTTTCCTCGCCATACAGCGGCATCATTTCGCCGGACGCCCAGAACAGCTGACCGTCCTTGCGCAGGTGCCAGCGTTCGTCCGACGCTCGGCCGACGCTCAGGGCGAGTTGCATTTCATGTTCGATCCGGCCGCAGGCGCGGTCCTCCGGCGTGAAGAAGCACTCTGCATCCTGCCCGACCATTTGCGCAGCGGACCAGCCTAACACCTGTTCTGCACCCGGATTCCAGTCGGTAATGATGCCGGCTGGATCCGTGAGGATCATGGCAAAGTCCAGCGCGCTGTCAAAGGCCGCACGCTTGCGCACCTCCGGGCTGGGCAGTGCTGCTGCGCCGTTGTCCGGCCCAGCGTCGATACCGGCTTCTTCAAGTGCTGCGCGCAGGTGCGCTACCTGTGCTTCCAGCTCTTCTCTTGTCAGGTATTTCAGAGCGCCTCCGGCTCACATGTTAATTGTCTGCATGGGCGGGCACTTGCCCGTAGCCTGCCTTGCGTACTGCAATCAGTCACTGTCGAGGTTTGCCAGTCCTCCTGCGCGTCCGGGTGTCAGATGCCGTACTTTGGGTATGTCTCTCTATGGCGATCGACATACCGTCGGGCTTCGGTATGCATCGGCATTCGCGTGGGTTTCTTTAAAGGGCGTCAATATCGGCGGTCAGGCCTTTTTTCCGGTTTTCTCTCGAGCGCATGCTACGATTTATCCTTTCGTTGTGCGAACAGTGCCCTTCGTATGTCCGTGAATTCAAACAGTTCTGGTACACCCGCCACAGTCAAGCAGCCTGCGGTGAAGCGACGTCTGCCCAAGGGGGAGGTACGCAAGGCAGAGATCATTCAGGCAGCCATGACCATCTTTGCCCGGGATGGCTATGCGGGTGCCTCGCTGTCTAACATTGCCAAGGTTGCAGGTCTCTCTCAGGTCGGATTGCTGCATCATTTCCCGACCAAACTGGTGTTGCTGCAAGCTGTTCTTGAGCATCGGGATCAGTACGTTGTTGCCAGGTTGCAGGACGCCGGGCAAGTCGCTTCGCTGGAGGGGTTCATGGCCTTTCTGAGGCAGGTCATGAGTTTCAGCATCGAAGACGCCTCCATCAGCCAGGCACTGATGATCATCAACACTGAAAGTCTGTCGGTCACGCACCCTGCACACCGCTGGTTCAGTGAGCGTTTCCAGATTGTGCACAGTCATCTTCAGACGCATCTGAATGTGCTGGTTCAGGCAGGTGAAATTCGCCAGGACGTTGATGTCAGGCAAATCAGCCTCGAGATAGCTGCGATGATGGACGGCATGCAGATTCAGTGGCTTCGATCGCCAGCAGACGTGCAGATAGACAGTGCATTTGCCAGGTTTCTCGAACGACTGGCGCAGGATCTGACAGGGCGCTGATCAACGATCCATTGCATGAGAGTAATAGGTGGTCGCATCGACCACCGATTACCGCTACTCAGGGTTACTGTTGCTTAGTAAGCCTGTTCTGCCTTGACTTGTACTGCCTTGCGCAGGGGGACTGGAAGGGGGTTTGAATCACGTGTGGTCAGTTGCTCCGGGTAAAGCGCTACTACCGTGCGGTCGAGTGTCAGGTTTTCCGAGTCCTTGCCAACCAGGACCTTGAACTTGCCAGGGTCGACGTTCCAGCTCACCGAGTCGGGTGAGTAATAAGCGAAAGAACGCGAGTCCAGTGCAATCGTGACGGTTTTGCTTTCGCCTGGCTTCAGGTAAACCTTGGTAAAGCCCTTCAACTCTTTCTCCGGGCGATCAACCTGAGGCCTGGATGGCTGCACGTAAAGCTGAGCCACTTCAAACCCTGCCTTGTCACCGGTATTGGTGACCTTGAAAGAGGCCTGAATGGTCGCGCCCGGAGCCAATACGTTGCTCGACAGTTTCAGATCACTGTACTCGTACGTGGTATAGGAAAGCCCGAAACCGAATGGATAGAGCGGTTTGGTGTGCTTTTTGTCGTAACCGCGATAGCCCATGTACAGGCCTTCGCTGTAGCTCATTTCGACAGGGGGATTAGCGCTGCTGAAATAGTACGGCACCGGGTTCGAGTAGGAAGCATAGCTGGGGTTGTCCTGCGCCTTCTTGTCCAGGGTGATCGGAAGCTTGCCCGACGGGTTGACCTTGCCATACAGAATTTCGGCCAGTGCCTGACCACCCTGTTGCCCCGGATACCATGCGTGCAGAGATGCAGCTACCTTGTCAGCCCAGGGCTGCATATCCATACCACCGCCACCGTGCAGTACGACGATGGTTTTGGGGTTGGCTTTCTGAATGAAGCTGATCAACTCGGACTGGAATTGCGGCAGTTCGAACGGCCGATCAAGCGACTCACCCTCGTATTCGAAGTTATTGCCGGCGGCTACCACGACAGCGTCGTAATCTCCCAGGTTCTTCGGTGGACGCAACGATGCCCAGCTCATCTGCACACCGTTCATGCCACCCAGCACCGGAGTGAAGTTGCCTTTAAGCCGGCGATATTCCAGGCGCACGTTGTACTCGGTACCGGCCTTGAGACTGGCCGTTTTGACAGTGCGCGGCACCACTGGAATCAGGTCGAACGAGACTTGCGAGCCCTCATCCTCAAGCACCAGCTCGTCATTGATCCAGAGTTTATAGGCACCGTCCGCGCGTACCTTGAACACCTGAGGGCCGCTGATCGTCGGTTTGATCTTGCCGGTGAAACGCGCCGAGAACGCGCCTGCTGACGGGGTATAGCCGTTGACTGTGCTGGTGCCGTTATCGGTCTGATTGGTGTTGGTAATCCAGTCCAGATTGATGCCGGGTTCGACGCGGGTTGCAACCGGGTCGCCGGACAGCGAGGTATTGGCGTAATACTCGGCTTTTACACCGGTATTGCTGATGGCCTGTTGGTCTTTAGCTGGCTGATACCAGACCGACGACTTCGGGTTCAGGCTCATCTGTGAAAGGTATTCCACGTTGGATGTGTTCGACGCCAGTTGCTTGAGCCCGCTCAGTTCAGTGACATAGCTTGCGGGCGCCGAATAAGCCGTACCAAACGGCGCGGTCGGCGGCTGCATGGCCAGATCACCGATGACGGCTATCTTTGCGTTTCTGGGCAGTGGCAGCAGAGGTTTGTTTCCGTCTACCGGCTGGTTGCGCAGCAGGACTATCGACTCCCTGGCCACGTTCAATGCCGCCAATTGCCCGTATTCACGATGCTCCAGCGGTTGCGCCTTGTTGATTCCCTTGTCAAAGCCGTAGCTGACCAGTGCTCTCAGGTTCCTGCGCACCTTGTCGTCGATCACGTTCTGGTGCAACTGACCATTCCAGACATAAGGCAGCAGTTTGGCTTCGGTGAATTGAAGGCCGCTTGGCATGTCGATATCGGTGCCGGCCCAGGCACCCTTGAAGGCGTCCTGAACCGAGTTGAAATCGCTCATGACGTTACCTTGAAAGCCCCATTGGCCTTTCAGGATGTCGGTGATGAGGTGGTGGTTTTCACACGCATATTCGCCGTTGATCTTGTTGTAGCCGCACATGATCGAGGCGATATTGGCGTTCTTGACCAGTGACTCGAAGCCAGGCAGATACAGCTCTTGCATCGCTCGCTCGTCAATTTTCACGTCCAGATAATGGCGATTCGCTTCCTGCTCGTTCATCAGGTAATGCTTGGCGGCCGCCTGTATGCCTTGAACCTGGATACCGTTGGTGACTGCCGGTGCCAGTACTGCGCCGAGAAACGGATCTTCGCCGCTCATGTACTCAGCCGCTCGCCCGTTGAAAGGCGTACGGTACAGGTTGATGGCTGGCGAGAGCATTTGCTGTCCACCTGCTATGCGGGTTTCGTAGCCGATCGCCAGACCGAATTCCTTGGCCCGGTTGATGCTCCAGGTGGCTGCGAGTGCTGACGGGGAAGGGTACTGCGCACCGAACGTCTTGCCGCCGACCAGCACGCCCATCGCCGAATCATAGGCGACCGTACCCTGCAGGTTGAACTTGTCCAGCTTCGGAATCATCCGGCCGTCGTCAACGCGCGAGAAATTGATTTTTTCCGATTGCGTCATGTTGTCGAGCATTGCGCCTACGCGCGCTTCGACTTCGTTGCCTGTCATCGGCGTCACAGCGAACACGCTGCCTGCCTGGGCGATACCGAGCGCCAACAGGCTCAGGCCCAGGCCTTGTTTGATCATGGACACGGAGTTATTCCTTACGTCATTCATTGATTGATCGTTTGTGTGTCAGCGGGGAAATCAGTGGTCTGCATCGCTGCCAGGGGCGTCTGCGGTATCAATCGGGGCATCCACAACCGTTTGTGCTCCACCAGGTGTTTTCTGCACGGCAAGGTCGGCACCTGTGATGTGTTCGCGCTGGTCGTCGACTTCTGCACGCCGCTCGCTCGAGGTTGATGGCAGCGGGTTCTGCCGGTCAGCGGCAGACACGGCAAAGGTGGAAAGGGATATCAGCAACGTGGTAACAACAGGCAGCAGGGGGCTGGCCATCGGGAGAGTCTCCAAATAGAAATATGAAACAGGCAGACAGGCAAGTCGGCAGCCGGGGCGGCCGACAGGTTCTTCAAGACGTGCGTGACAAGCAGGAAATTGCTGAACGGTAAAATACACTAATGCAATTTTATATAGTTGATGGCATGTAAATTCAGATATCAACTATACGGATTTAGCTTTGCTTTAATTACATAAAATTCATTTTTATGGCAATAAATTAGTGGTTTTTATTGTTTTACAGGAATTAATATTCTTTTTTAAAAGCAGAGTGATCACTCTGTTTTCGGCATTGTTTACTGTTTTTCATGTGGCCGCGTGCTGATGAGGATAAGTATCGCTGCCGCCTGAATACTGGCAGCAAGTGCCAGCGCTATCAGGTCGCTGTCAGGCCCGTTGAATAAAGTCCGGACACCACCGAAGAGTGCTGGCGCAAAGGCGTAGCAGCCTTGAGCGATGGCGACGATCAACGTCACCACGCGCGCAACCTGATGCCTGGGAAATTCCGCTTGGGCAATTAGCGGAGGCAGTGATGTCGCATTGCCGATACCCACACCGAAAAGAATCATGCCGACCCATAACAGGACAGAGCTTGCGCCGATAAACATCAGCGCCACACAGCCCAGGCACTGGCAGGCGTAACTCAGGCTGGCTATGTGGCGTCGACAGGCGCCTGGCACTAACAGCCTGCTGGACAGGAACCTGCCGAAGATAGCGCTGCAGGTAGAAACACCCATGGCCATACCTGCGGTTTGTTGTGTGATGTGATCAATCAGCAGCAGGAACAACTGGCTGATCAGGCCGATCTGCGCAAACAGCCCGAGCGACATGGCCGCCGCCAGCGTGAGGAATGGTCGGTTACTCCGTAGCGTTAAGGGCGCAGTGTCCTGGAATGGAGGCAGTTCAGTGGTTGTCTGGCGAATGTCATCGGGGTGCTGACCCAGATGTTCAGGCCTGAACCGGAACACACCGAAAGCGAGGAGCGCAATCACGCCTGTTGAAAGTACACCCACCACGACCGCAGCGAGGCTGAACCCGAACCGCTCGATCAGGTACACCCAGCCCGATGAAAAGACTACACCGCCGATGCTCGCGCCGTTATAGGCCATCGCCAATGCGCCAGGGCGCTTGCTGACAAACCATGGCGAGATGGTAGCGTTGACTGCCGCCGCGCCCATGGTTACCCAACCGAACCCGCTCAGCGCCGCGGCGATGAACAATTGCCAGGGCTGATTGGCGATCGACCAGCCGTACACGCCGACAGCGAGGGTTGCCGCCCCTGAAACCGTAATCGATGGGAGGCCATACCTCTTGTACAACGCAGGCAGGTTGACCACGACAAACGTACCTGCCAGAAAATGCACCGTGACCGCAGCCGAGCACAGCGCGGTCGACCAGCCGGTTCTCTGAATCACGGCATACATGAATATCGGCGGACCGTAAAAGCCGATGCCCCAGCCAAACACAGCCATCAGAAATGTAGCTGCGACGACTTTTCTGCCAAAAAAACTCGATTGATGCATGGGTGAATCCCTTCAAGTGGTTTGGCAGCAGTATGATGGCCGCCTACCAGAACACTTCAGGGATGGCTGAACTATGGATGTTGAAGCGGCAGACCTCTCGCTGGCGGCAGTGGCGGGTGCCATTGCTGACCCTGCACGATCCAAAATGCTTTGTGCGCTACTGGACGGGCACGCACGAACCGCGACCGAGCTGGCGGCGCTGGCCGATATAGGCGCATCGAGTGCCAGCGGGCATTTCGCGCGTTTGCGTGAGCAGGGGCTGGTGGAAATGCTCGTGCAGGGCCGGCATCGTTACTATCGACTGGCCAATGCGCAGGTGGCGCAAGCGCTGGAGTCCTTGCTGTTACTGACTCAGCACAGCGCTGCGCCCTTCAAACCCAACACGCCTTCTGCCTTGAGACAGGCTCGAACCTGTTACGACCACTGCGCCGGTGAAGTCGCCGTCAAGTTGCACGACGCCTTACTGAAGGCCGGCTGGTTAAATGAGCAGGGCAAGGACTATGTGATCAGTGAACGGGGTGTCGAATCACTGAACTCGCTGGGCATCGACGTGGACGCAGTACGTCAGCAACGCAGACGTCTGGCCTACGCCTGTCTGGACTGGAGCGAACGCGCCCCGCACATCGGTGGCGCTCTGGGGGCGGCGCTGCTGGAGCTGATGCTCACGCGCGGCTGGGTAAGCCGCCATCTGGATTCCAGAGCACTGAAGCTGACACCCAAAGGGGTGGGCGGTATGGCGAAGGCGTTTGGGGTGTGAGGCGTAACCACGCTGCTACCGAGCATGCCTGGTAGCAGCGTGGCTCAGGCTCAAAAACTGTACTTGGCCGTCAACGCATAGCTGCGCGGGTTGCCGTAGACGTCGGTGGAGCCCCATACCGAGCTTGCGCCAATCGCCGTGTAGTAGGAGCGGTCAAAGATGTTGTTGGCGTTAAGTTGCAAGTCGAGGTTCTTGCTCACCTGATACCCCGCCATCAAGTCTGCGACGGCGTAGCTGCCTTGTTCCAGACGGTAGCTGCCGTCTGTGAGCGCGATGTCGTTGTACATGCGACTCTGCCAGTAGACGTTGCCGCCGACGCGCATTTTTTCCAGTGCGCCTTGCAGGCGGTAGACGGTCGATACCTTGAACAGGTGCTCGGGTGTGTCGGTGTTGAATTGCTGGTTCTTGTTCGCCGGATCGGTGTCCTTGAGATAGTGGGTGCGGGCATAGGTGTAGCCTGCGCCGACTTGCCAGTTCTCGGTCAATGCGCCTTGCAGCTCCATCTCGATACCCTGACTGCGTACCAGACCGGCTGCGTCGTAACAGGTCAGGACCGCGCAGCCCGCCTGGGTCGGTGACTCGGTCTTGAGATTTTTCTGATCGATCCGGAACACTGCCAGGCTGGCATTGAGGGCACCGTTGAAATATTCGCCCTTGATGCCGACTTCATAGTTTTCGCCCACGACGGGGTCGAGTACCTTGCCGGACAGGCTTTGCGCGCTCTGTGGCTGGAAGACATCGGTGTAGCTGGTGTACAGGGAATGGTGTTCATCGAGCTTGTAGATCAGCCCCGCGTAGCGCGTCAGGTTGCGGGTGACCTTGTAGTCTTCATCACCAGAGCGATCATCGTAGTCGTACCAGTCCAGACGGCCGCCGAGGATCAGGGTCAGCGGGTCGGCCAGGCTCAGACGTGTAGTGAGGTAAACCGCATCCTGGGTGGCGATGCTATGCGTCTTGCCATCGCGGACGAAGTCCGGCTTCGGCGCGCCAATCGGCAGTCCTGTGTCATAGGGGCTGTACTCCTTGCTGGTCTTGTCGTACACGCGCCTGCTGGTCCCGACCACCACTTCATGGGTGCGCCCAAAGGCTTCGACCGGCCCGCTGGCGTAGACATCGAACGCAGTCTGCTGCTCCTCAGGCTTGGACTGATAGGCCGTCGTTTCCAGCGGGCCGTTGTAGCGCGACAGGTAAGTGCCTGAAAACAGACCGTCCAGCGACGAGCTCGAGCCTGCTACGCGCAGTTTCCAGTCGTTGTCGAAACGGTGCTCCAGCTCACCGAACACGGTGTCTATGCGGATTTTCTTGTTTTCCCAATCCGAGCCGGAATAGGTCGAACGCGGCAGGTTCAGGTGATGGCCGTCAGTGCCGAGTGGCAGGCCACCCCAGAAGTAATTGGTCTGATCTTCCTGACGAGACAAGCCCAGAGTGGCGGTCGTGGCATCGTTCAGATCTGCCTCGACCACCCCGTAGAACACGCTGTGATCACTTTTTTCCTTGTCGCGGAAACTGTTGGCATCCTGGTAGGAACCGACTATTCGGCCGCGTACCGTGCGGCTGTCATTCAGTGGTCCGGAGGCATCGAATACGCCGCGGTAGTCGTCCCAGCTTCCGACCGTGCCGGTGAGGGTGACCTGTGGAACGGCGGTAGGGCGTTTGCGCACCATATTGATCGCCGCTGAAGGGTTGCCAGACCCTGTCGCCAGGCCTGTAGCGCCTCTGATCACCTCGACATGATCGAACATGGCCAGGTTGGGTTGAACGCCTGCCGTGTAGCCCGAGTACGAGGCGGGCAGGCCGTCGTACATGATGTTGTCGATGTCGAAACCGCGAGAGGTGTAGGTTTGCCGGCCCGGTCCGCTGGATTGGTCCAAAAACAGACCTGGGGTGTATTTCACCACGTCGTTGATGCTGGTCATGGCCTGGTCGTCCATGCGCTGACGAGTGACGACGGTCACCGCCTGCGGGGTTTCACGAATGGTGAGCGGCAATTTGGTCGCCGTCTGCATCGGGCCCGTGGTGTAGGACTGACTGTCTTCGGTGGTAGAGCCAAGTTGATCGCTGCTGATTTGCGTCGCGCCCAGCTCCATTGTCGTCGTCGATGACGCTTCGGTGGCTTGCGTTTCAGCGCCGTAGGCAGCCTGAGAAGTTGCGATCCAGATGCCCATTGTCAGCAGGGCAGGGGTGAAAAGAAAACGGCTTTGCGATTGCTGGCCCGGCATGAACCCGACACTCCCTGAAGCCGTCCGTGGCTGGATGATAATAATGTTGATAACTGTTCGCATTATTGTGGCAGGTTGTTTCTGTCAGAAAAAGACACTGCGAACAAATAGTTAACAAAATTTTCACATTTCCACCGCGAGCACAGGTGCGCGTCTGCGCGCGCATCAGTTGAGTTTTCGGCAGCGCTATCGATCTTGAAGAGAGGGATCAGGCAGACATTTTTCCAGCTGTGGAATTGCCCATTCGACGAATGCCTTGACCCGGGGTGAGAGCTGCAAGGTGTGCGGATAAACCAGTTGAATCGGCAGATCTGCCGTTTCGAAGTCATTGAGTACCCTGATCAGGCGACCGTCAGCCAGTTCATCTGCAACCTGATAATGCATCAGCCGGGTCACGCCCAGACCCTGCACGCAGGCCAGGCTGGCAGCGCGGACCTGATTACAGACCAGCCTGGGGGTAATGTCCTGTATCAACTCTTTGCCCTGATGCCGGAAGTACCACTGCCGGCCGTGCGAAGCCAGCGTGATACACGCGTGCTCAGGCAGTGATTTCGGCGTGTCCAGAAGCGCGGCGGTGCGCAGGTAGCCCGGGCTTGCACAGGTCACCAGCCGGGTCGCCCCGATCCTGCGCGCGACCATCGCCGAGTCCGGGAGATGGCCGATGCGCAACGCCAGATCAAGGCGCTCGTCGAGCAAAGGCACGATCTGGTCATTGAGGTTCAGCTCGACGTTGATGTCCTGATGCTCGCTGAGAAAGGCGTTTACCAGCGGAGCGATATAACGCTGCCCGAACTCGACAGGTGCCGTCACCCGAAGTAGGCCCCGCACGATGCCGTCGCGGCCATCAAGGCGCTGTTCCATGTCATCGAAGTCCGCGAGCATGCGCCGGGTCCAGCGCAGATACTCCTCGCCCTCATCGGTCAGGGCCATGCGCCGCGTGCTGCGGTTCAACAAGCGTACGCCCAGATGACTTTCCAGAGCGGCCAGCGAGCGGACTAGCGACGCGACCGATTGCCCGGTGACATCCGCCGCCGAACTCAGACTGCCGCTGTCGACGATCCGCACGAAATTGGCCATTGCCTTGAGCCTGTCCATTGCCACCTTCTGATTTGTGCGATTAGTGCATAGGTCTTGTCAGGTCCGCAGCATAGGTGAAACCACTGCCGTGGCCGACACTGGCGAAACTGCTTCCAATCGGAGTTTCAACCTCATGAGCCTGCAACCCAACCCCGCCCGGATTCTCGCATACGACCATATCGGTATTCGCGTCAGCGACCAAAACCGCGCACTGGCTTTCTACCAGGCGCTTGGTTTTGTCGAGAGTGCACGTTTTCCACGTTACGAAGCCAACGAGATGCTCAGCCCGGACGGCGTGCGCATCAACCTGATCTTCAATGGCGTTCGCGTGCCCCGTGCTCACAACGTGTTGCTGGATGCCCCACTGAAACTGCCCGGTATGACGCATCCGGCGTTTATCGTCGATGACCTGCAGGCACTCGAGCGCTGGCTGGGCGCGCAGGGAATTGTCGTCACTGAAGGGCCGCACCCCATCGGCCCGCGACGAATCGCACTGTTCATCCGCGACCCTGATGGCAACGTTCTGGAATTCAATCAACTCGTCGATGGAGACACACAATGAAACTGTACGATCTGCAAGCCTCCGGCAACTGCTACAAAGTACGCCTGTTCGCTGCCCTGGCCCATATCGAGCTTGACGTGGTCGCCGTGGATTTTCTGAACGGCGAGCATAAAAAGCCACCACTGTCCGACCTGAATCCACTGGGCGAATTGCCGGTTCTGCAGGATGGTCCGGTCGTCCTGCGTGACTCGCAGGCCATTCTGATTTACCTCGCTGGCGAATATGGCGGTCTGGCGTGGTGGCCCGCTCACCCTCAGGGACAGGCCGAAATCGCCCAATGGCTGTCGTTCGCCGGCAACGAAATCCAGCACAGCCTTTGCGCGGCGCGGCTGGTGCAGAAATTCGGCGCTGCGCTGAACAAGGCCGAGGCCCTGCAGAAATCTTCTGTTGTGTTGGGGCTGCTCGACAAACATCTTGCACAGCATGACTGGCTGGCAATGGGGCGGCCTACGATTGCCGAGTGTGCGGTTTATCCGTATGTGGTGCTGGCACCGGAAGGCGGTGTGGAGCTGGGTGCGTATCCGAGTGTTTTGCGGTGGCTTGAACGGGTGGAGGGGCTGGCGGGGTATTTGATGAGGCCATAACAGGCGGGGCGCGGCACGAATTCCAGGCTATTGGGCAGCTTCGACTATCTTGATCGCTGGGCTTAACATCCTCCTGAAGGTTGTATGCAGTATGAGTTTTCGGCGGTACTGAGCGATCTGAACGATTACTTTTTCTCGGTGATTTACTGCTGCTTAAGGCTTCAAGGAGGATCATCAACTGCCCGACGATCTAGTCGGGGAGTTCATAGCCCTGTGTTCACGCTAGCTGGCTCGACTCCCGATTTTCTCAAACCCCATAGACGAATAGGGCACAGGCGCGATGGTCAGATTTTGCGTTTAGAGCATGGTTGTACCCACCTCTTTAAAATCACGAAATTCAATATCGTTTTACTGTGCCCTCGTTGCATGGCCTGATTGCAAATAAAATCCCTAGACCACTCGCACATTCATGGCATGGCTGGCCACGCCCTGGCAACCGCACGCCAGTCGATGGCCGTGCAGGACCACCGGGATACCGTTCAGTTTTCGGGTGGGGTGGCCTTCGATAAAGGCGAACTCACCCGCATGAAGCGGGCAGGTGGCTTTGTCGCCCAGCGCGGCCGGTGGCTTGCCGTTGAGTGTGTGGGTGCCTGCCAATTGGCAGGACACCACTCGGCCACCACTGCTGGTGGCGTCGCCCAGGCAGACGGGATAACTCACTCTGCGGGTGCCCCGCCGGTTGGCGAGCCGAAGGTAAACGGGTCTGCGCCGCGGTTCTGGCTATTCTTCGCCTTGCGGGCTTCATCGGGCGGGCGGACCATTTGTACGCTCAGGCTGCCATCGGTGCCAGCGTAAACCACGGCACTGACGCCGCCATCCTTGTAACTGGCGATGGTAGCCAGATTGATCTCGACCAGCGCACCGCTGACCCCGGTATTGCCCAGACGGCGACCGATGTCGTAGCCCTCTTCGACGTTGCCCAGCTCAAGACCGTGGCCGTCCTTGTTCAGGTCGTGCAGGGCGTTGTTCAGGGCGATTTCGGCTTCCGGGTTGTTGGTGCTGTCGTAGAACACCCGTACAGGTTTCTGACCGTCGGGCAAGGTATCCAACGCCTGCACCCATGCGGCTTGCAAGGCTTTGGCTTGTAAAGCAGGTTTCAAGCGCTTGCCGTTTTCATCCTGCATGGGCGCCTTGATCGGGCGGTGCAAATAGCCGAGTACCGGCGCAGCGTCGAACTCCTTGACCTGATGCTGACCCCAGCGGATGGGCAGCCACGGGGAGGGCTCGAAGTTGCCAGGGCCGCGATTGCTGATGGTTTTCCAGAGGGTAGGGAGCTGGGCTTGCCAGTAGGCGGTGGACATGGTGCCTGGAGCGTAGGGGCTTTCAATCCCCTTGGCGCTCTCCGCGCTTTCGTACCAGTCTGAAAATGCTTTATCACGGCTCCAATAAAAAGCCCAAAGTTTGCCCAGATCGGTATTTTTGTTTTGATTGTCTTCTTTTTCGCTTATCGCATAAGGACGAATATACCGGTCTACACGATCCGAACGGGTGACAAGTAGGCCTGTCATGCTTTCGAACACGGTCGGTACGACCTGAGCATTTTTGGGCAGGCCGGGGGTACCACGTTTACGATAAATATTTCGTGTGACGTCGCCGTCCTGACTTGCGATCAATGCTTGTGGGACCTGCGGATTATCGTTGAAGAACTTGAAAAGTCGCTCAATCATGGCTTGAGCATTGCTCGTGCTCTCATCGTCCTGCCATAGGAATAGCGTGACGCCGAGAGTAGCAGCATTGCGACCGGCGTTGATCAGGTTTGCGGCTCTGTAGGGTTTTTCATATGGATTAGGTGGGCCAAGCGCGAAGACTGGAATCGGCCAATAGGCTACGGATTCAGACGCTGAATGTTTGAAAGCGACTTGTAATTTTATATCTGCGCTGATCTCTTTAGCGTCGAGTGAGGGGTCATAATCCTTGGGATCCCGTGAAAAGATAGAGACAAAATTATTGTTTTTCTTTTTTATGAAATCCCAGATTTCAGACTGATGATCTTCATAGATGCCAATTCCGGCACCTCTTATCTCCAGTGAATAGGTTCGCTGTCGAGCAGCCTCCTGTTCTGCATTCTGAGTGATCACTTCGGATTTATAAGCGGCCAGTTCAGCTTTTTCATGAGCGACGGCGTTGCCCCACCAATGCCCGCTGTACGCCAATAGTGCAGCAGCCAAAATCCCTGTAATACTCCAGCGTACCACTGAATGTATATCACGAAGTTCCACGTCGGTTTCCTGTGCTTTCAAATAAACAATGATGACAAAGCCGAGCCACAGCACCAGCGTTAGTCCGATCGTCCAGAGGTAGGGTCTTAGTGACGGGCGAAGTGAAGATTTTTGTTTGGTGTCCGTCACTGCTTTGCCCCTTTATTCAAGACATTCTTGACCAAGGCCGGTGGGGACAGAGGGACCAATCCATAGGGTGGAAATATACCTTTTTGATAGTACTGATGACTGGCCTTTACCAATGCCTGGGCACGTGGACTGAGACGGCCCCACGCTGGGGATTCGGTTGTATTGAGAAATTTTTTTGCATCCATTCGCCAGTCCCCAATAGCCACCAGCAATTCACACATTGCTGGGTCGTCCAGGCTTTTGCATTGGCCAATCGCTATGTCCATTGCAGTGACCCAACGGTGATTCTCCGGACTCCGTAGCAAACCGGAGTGATAGGAGTTGTCTCCCCATGTACTGTTGTCGTGTTCCATACGTTTACGGACTTCGGACGGTGTTTCTTCTCGCTGAAAGCTTCGACGATTGTTGGAGATGCGTACCGATCTGGTATGTTCTTCGGGGTCATTGGACAGGCTGTTATAACGTGCCAGAGCTTGCTCCTTATCAATCTTGTACGGGTCATACTCACCAGGCATCTGTATCCAGAGAAACGTGGCCGCATCTTTGCCGAGTGCAACGCTTTTCCCGACATCGTCAGGCCTATCTCGGCCAGCGGTCGTGGGTGTCCCTTTGATTGCTTCGCCGCCAAACATCTGCGGTTCGTGAGGGGGATTCAATGCCTCTGCATTGATCAGGCGTTCTTGCCCTTCTGATACGGGTGCCTGAGAGACAAGCCCGACAAAGAAAGAACCGCCTGGGTAACGGCTCTCGCCCTCCGCACGCAGAAACTCGGGCTGAGGTGTCTTGCCTACCAAAACCGGCTCTCCGTCGCGATGGCGTTTTGTCCACATCCGCTGATAAAAGCGTCTTGCCTGCAGGATCATCATAGCCATTCGCCCATCCGGCAAAGCGTCAGGTACGCCATACGTGCCGATGCCCTGCACATCGTCCAGCGCCACGGTGGTGTCATCAGGACAGAAGTAGAGATACACTTTGCCGCGATTATCTCGTTCGGGGAAGACGGTCAAGTTACCTAGCTTATTCTTTCGGGTACCTTGAGCGGGCGACCATTTAGGCCCACTTCTGCCTGCATAGGTAGCGGGGTTTCTCAGGTCTGACAATGGCGGCTGTGTGTGAGGGTTTTTTGTAACCGCGCTGACGATATTGATCAGCGTTGAGAGGGTGTCATGGTCTTTGGGTGTTACGTCTGGCAGCACACTGTAGGGTGAGTCAACCATGATCACAGTGTCCGCGCAACGCTGGCCTTCATCGACCAACAAGGCTTGCGCCAATAACGTTATAAGCGTGCCTTGGCTATGGCCCATGATGGTGATGGTTTCATCGGGCGATAGGCGGCGAATCTCGCGGACCAGCATCGCCAAACGATGCGCTGCCAGCACAAAGTAGTGCCTTGAAGGCGCTTTTCCAAAGTATAAAGAGTTATCCGCACTCAAGAATTCTACTGAATGAGTTTTGAAGTTTGGCTCGAAGCCTTCTCCATACATTTCTTGTAAATTGTTTGTCGCGTTGGCGAAAAAACCACCGCCCTTGGCAAAATGACGATCCAGACGGTTGCCGTTGATGTCTTGAAACTGATTGCGCATTCTGAGCGGGTCGCCCGCATCATCGCGTTTTATATCCTCAGGTGCTGCTCGATAGCCCCAGTAAAAAGGGATGAGAAGGCTGTGGGTTTTAGGGTCAGTGGTGTCGCGCCGATAAAGATAAGTGTCAGAATCATCGATTATTACCTTCTGGTCACTGCTCCGTTTTTCAGGCGCTGTTTTTTCAGCTGCCTTGTACTTGGCCCCATACCGCCCAGCCACCAGATCCGGCCGATCCAGCCGCTCATTCACGCCCTGACACAACCCGGTCTCCACCGACTCATAAGAAGCCCCCGGGTCATTCACACCATGCAGAAAGATCACTACGCCGGGCAAGTCGGCGGGAACTTCCATTTTGCTGGTGGTATTTAGGTTGGGGATCAGGCGTGTGTTGCCTTGGGCAACGGCGTATTCATCGGCGCCGTTCATTGGGCACCTCCTTTCGGTGTGCCGCTGCGTAATGCCGATACCTGTGCCTGATGCATCATTTCGCGTTCCACGCGCTCGGTCAGTCCGTCTGCGTTCGTCATTCCTTTCATCAGGCTGCCATCTTCCAGTTTGATTTCATACGAGTGGTCCGCTGCTGCCCGCGGGCTTTGTTCGACAGGCTGCCATCTTCCAGTTTGATTTCATACGAGTGGTCCGCTGCTGCCCGCGGGCTTTGTTCGCTGTGGCCGGGGTAGTGGAAGGTGACCTGCTGGGCGGCGGGGTCGCGGCCGAAAGAGGGGATCGCAGCGCTGTCGGTCTTGGGGCCGATCCAGTCGTGTTCGCTGGCGTGCACGGTGACTTTGCCTTGCGAGCCGATCTCGACGCCGCCGCCAATCTTGATGTAACTGCCGTCATCGGCGACCAGGCGGATGGTCGGCGCGGTGATGACCACTTCGCCTTCGACGGCCGAGACATGCAGGTTTTTCTGGGCATTGAGGGCGATGTCGTCTTCCTG